>NZ_JBXANP010000011.1:0-190539 GCF_058801745.1 Rugamonas sp. GW822-FHT03B10
GCCGGGAAGTTTTCGCTCTCGCCGATGTAGTGTTATCGACTCCTGATAATTGGTGCAGTCGTCTTCTGAAAATGACACGGGCGGCGGGCATCTCAAGCACAACGACAATCCACAATCCCTTTCCAATATTCAAAGTCCAGCTATACTGAGTTTTCGTGATTTATTGGACAAGTCGCCATGCTGATCGGCTACGCCCGTGTATCGACCGACGACCAGAACCTGGACTTGCAGCGTGATGCGTTGCAGGCGGCCGGCTGCGAGCGCGTCTTCGAGGACATGGTGAGCGGTGCAAGGGCGGACCGTACCGGGCTGGGCACCCTCATGAGCATGCTGCGCGCCGGCGACACAGTGGTCATCTGGCGGCTGGATCGGCTGGGCCGGTCGCTCAAGAACCTGATCGAGCTGGTCGAGCGACTCGAAGCCGCCAAGGTCGGGCTGCGCAGCCTGCAAGAAAACATCGACACCACATCAAGCGGCGGCAAGCTGGTCTTTCACCTGTTCGGCGCACTAGCCGAGTTCGAGCGCAACCTGATCCGCGAGCGCACCCAGGCCGGGCTGGTCGCGGCGCGCGCGCGCGGTCGCATGGGCGGGCGGCCAAAGCGCCTCGATCCGGCCAAGCTCGAACTTGCCCTGAAACTGCACCGGGAGCGAAACCATACCGTTGAAGAAATCTGCAAGATGATGGGAATTTCCAAATCCACGCTCTACAACTATCTCGACAAGGCTGAAAGCGATGGCGGCCGGGTGGCGTAAGCAGATCCCGGCCGAATCGCTGCTGCAATTGCGGCAGCGGCTCGACCGTCTGCCGCACAAAAGTCCAGAACGTGCCGCCCAGGTGCGCGCCATGTCTGAGCTGTACGGCATCTCCACCACGTCGGTATATCGTGCGCTGAAGGACTTTCTGAAGCCTCGCGTGGTCCACCGCACCGATCACGGCAAGCCGCGCGTCCTGCCGAAATCGGAGCTGGAACGGTACTGCGAGCTGATCGCTGCCCTTAAGCTGCGCACCACCAACAAGCAGGGCCGGCACCTGTCTACCAAGCGCGCCATCGAGCTGCTGGAGGAATATGGCGTCGAGACGGTGCAGGGACTCGTGCGTGCGCCGAAAGCCGTACTGACGCGCAGCACGGTCAACCAGTACCTCACACTTTGGCACCTCGACCAGCCGCGCCTGCGCCGGCAGCCGCCAGCCGTGCGCTTCCAGGCCGAGCACAGCAACGACTGCTGGCAATTCGACATGTCGCCGTCCGACCTCAAACGGATCGACAAGCCGGACTGGATCGAACCTGGCAAGGGCGAACCGACGCTGATGCTGTACAGCGTCGTGGACGACCGCAGCGGCGTGCCATACCAGGAGTACCGCTGCGTCTATGGTGAGGATGCAGAATCGGCGCTGCGCTTCCTGTTCAACGCGATGGCAGCGAAGGCCGACCCCGAATATCCGTTCCAGGGTCGCCCGCTGATGATCTACCTGGACAACGGCCCTGTCGCCAAGAGCCGGGTATTCCAGAATGTGATGCACGCGCTGGGCATCGAATGGATGACGCACATCCCTGCTGGCAAGGACGGCGAGCGGGTCACAGCACGCTCCAAGGGCAAGGTCGAGCGGCCGTTCCGCACAGTGAAGGAAGCCCACGAGACGCTGTACCACTTCCACAAACCAGAAACCGAGCAGCAGGCCAACGAATGGCTGTTGCGCTACCTGATGCGCTACATTCGCCAAGATCACCGCTGCGAGCAGCATTCGCGCATCGAGGACTGGCTCGCCAACTTCCCGAGCGGTGGCATCCGGCAGATGTGCGCGTGGGAGCAGTACTGCCGCTTCGCCCGCGAGCCGGAACGGCGCCGGGTGGGTGTGGACGCACGCGTGTCAGTCGAGGGCACCAGCTACGAAGTCGAGCCGGACATGGCTGGCGAATACGTGCTGCTGCTGTGGGGGCTGTTCGACAACGAACTTTACGTCGAGTACGAAGGCGTGCGCACCGGACCATACTATCCGGTGGCCGGGCCGATCCCATTGAACCGCTACCGCGCCTTCAAGCGCGGCGCGGCCGACGCGCGCGCCGACCGTATCCGTACTCTGGCTGACCAGCTCAAGCTGCCCATCGAGGCGCTGGCCGGCAAGGAGCTGCACCTGGCTCCACTGAATCTACCAGGCGAATTACCAATCCAGCCCTTCGACGCCGAGGCGCACGAATTCCATTTTGCGAACGTCATCGCCGCCAAGCTCGCGATTGCGGACGAGCTGGCCACGCCGCTGGCTAAGCTGTCGCAGGAGGATCGCGCCGTCATCGACCAGCTGCTGAGCGAGACGCTGACACGCAGCGTTGTGCTCGCGCGCATACGAGATTATTTCCGAAACAAGAAGACTGGAGAGGACCATGCGAGTTGAAGTGATGCAGTACTACGGGTTGACACAGCCGCTCAGCCAGGCCGGCTACTACGAGACCGACCACCACAAGCAGCTAATCAAGGACATCAAGGGCGCGATCCTTGAGGGGCGGCTGATCGCGCTCTGCGGAGTTGTCGGCAGCGGCAAGACGGTCACGCTGCGCCGGCTTCAGCAGATTTTGAAAGACGAGAACCGCGTGGCCGTCGCCAAGTCGCTGTCCGTGGAAAAGCACAGCATCAAGCTGGCTACCTTGATCTCCACACTCTACTACGACCTGTCGCAGGACAAGCAGGTGCAAATTCCCAAGCAGAGCGAGAAGCGCGAACGCGAATTGCAGGAAATCGTCAAAAAGGGAAAACGCCCGGTTGCGTTGTTCGTCGATGAAGCGCATGACCTGAACGGCCACACCCTCATCGGCCTCAAGCGCCTGATGGAAGTGGTCGAGGACGCGGGCGGGCGGCTGTCGGTGATCCTGGCCGGCCATCCGAAGCTGCGCAACGACCTGCGCCGCCCGACCATGGAAGAAATCGGCTACCGCACCGACATCTTCACGCTCGATGGCATCGCCGGCAGTCAGCGCGAGTACATCCTCTGGCTGCTTGGTGCCAGCTCGGCCCCGAACACCGACCCCGAGTCGATCCTGAACAACGAGGCAATCGATATCCTGTCCACCAAACTGCGCACGCCGCTGCAAGTCCAGCTGCACTTGACCCTTGCGCTGGAAGCGGGCTACCAGACCGGCGAGAAGCCCGTCACGGCCGCGCTGGTCGAAACCGTGCTGTCACGCCAACTTGACGATCTGGAGCCGACCCTGACCCGCAACGGGTACAGGCTGAAGGACATGGTCGAACAGTTCGACGCCAAGCCTGCGGAAATTCGCGCGTTGTTCAACAACAAACTCGAACCGGCGCGCACTGCGGAGCTGCGCGATCGCATGCTTGCCGCTGGCCTTCCTATCTGATTCTGCCCATGAAATTTAAACAATTCACCGTCGCGTCCTGCTTTTCGTCCTTCATGCTGCCGCACGTCCTGTTCGTGGAAGAACTCGAAGCGCGGAAGAAGGCGGTCCTGAGCTGCTGCCTGGCGTGGAACATCAGTCTGTTCCCTAGCGCCGAGCAGGAGGACCACATCGAACGGATTTGGCAAATGGTCGAGGCCGACAACCAGGAGGCACCGCCTCCCGGTCTGGAACAGGGATTCAAGCTGGACCTGCGCATGCTGGTCGCACAGAAACAGGAGCTGTTCCCGTGGACGCATACGAATATCCCAAAGGCGGATTTGATCGGAGCGGGAGTCCACCACGATGTATTGAGGATCGCCACTGGCACCGGCACGGCCGAGGAAATCGAAATCCTTGCCTGGCCAAATCCGACCGGATTGCCGCTCATCATCGAGCACCTGCGGAACATTCAGAGCGACACGGCCGCCCAGTTCGGCCTGCTGGAGCAGGCCAGCCGCACTCCCGGAGCATTCACCGACATCGAGGCAACCCAGATGACAACAGCGTATTGCGTGCAGCGGGCCGATCTGGTCGCCTACCAGCGCATCCTGACGGTCTGGCGCGACACCCAGCCGGCGGCGAGCGTTAAGCGTGTCATCGGCCACTGGCTGGGTGTGCTGGCCGAAATCGAGGCCGATACCAAGGCGGTGTTGAACATCCTGGTCAGTTGCAGATAATCCTGGTTCGCCGTTATGGAATGCAGGTCTGCGCGGATAAATGCAGGTTCATTTGCAGCAAATGCTGGTTTGAGGGGGGCGTCAGTTGCAGTTATTCCTGGCCGAAAATCGGCTGGAATGCTGGTCGGCCCCGTTTCAAATGCAGGTCATTACATGTAGCAGGCTCTGATTGCCTTTACGACGCTGTCATCGGACCGTCCGGTTATATCTTTTTGATCGCTTGATTGATCGCCTTCATCTGCCGCTCATTGCGCTCGCTATAGCGGTCAGTGAGATAGTCCGTGCGGCCGCGTAGCAGCAATGTCATCTTGAATAACTCCTCCATGACGTCCACCACGCGGTCGTAGTAACCTGACTGGCGCATACGACCGGCATCGTCAAATTCCTTGTAAGCCATCGGCACTGACGACTGGTTTGGGATCGTGAACATCCTCATCCACCGCCCCAGCAGGCGTAAGGTATTGACCACGTTGAAGGACTGCGACCCGCCGCAGACCTGCATCACGGCCAGCGTGCGGCCCTGACTTGGGCGGATTGCGCCCATTTCTAGCGGGATCCAGTCGATCTGGTTTTTCATCACGGCTGTGATGGCGCCATGGCGTTCAGGGCTGCACCACACTTGGCCCTCGGACCACAAGCACAGCTCGCGCAGTTCAATAACTTTTGGATGATCCTCTGGCACGCTGCCGGCCATTGGAAGCTCCATCGGGTCGAATATCTTCACCTCTGCGCCGAAGTGTTCCAGGATGCGTGCCGCCTCCTCGGTCAGGAAGCGGCTGAACGAATGCTCACGCAGCGACCCGTAGAGCATCAGAATGCGTGGCGGATGGTCCATTTCGCCGACTTGGGCGAGCTTGTCCATGCTCGGCAGGTCAAGCTGCTCGGGATTGATATTGGGCAGGTCCACAATCTTATCCACGCTTGACGCGCTCCCCATTTTCGTCAATCACACGCTCGCCGTCCTCTTTGGCGAAAGCGCCGCGTTGCGGCTGCGGCAGAATATCGAGCACCAGCTCCGACGGCCGGCACAGCCGCACGCCCAATGGCGTTACGACGAATGGCCGGTTGATCAGGATAGGATGGGCGACCATCGCATTGAGCAATGCCTGGTTGGTGACGGAAGGGGAATCTAAACCCAGTTCGACAAACGGCGTGCCTTTTTGGCGAACGACTGAATAGATGGTCAGTTCAGCTTTCACAATCAGGTCGATCAGCGTAGCCCCGTCAGGCGGGTGTTTCAGGTATTCGATAATGACCGGCTCGATCCCGGCGTTGCGGATCAGGCCCAGCGTATTGCGTGACGTGGCGCAGTCGGGGTTGTGGTAGATGGTAACGGTCATAAAAATCTCTCCATTAAGCAAGCCGCACGGCGAGCGCAGCCAGGGTGATCAACAGCACCGGCAAAGTCAACACAATGCCGACGCGGAAATAGTAGCCCCACGAGATTTGAATGTCCTTGCTCGACAGGACGTGCAGCCAGAGCAGCGTGGCCAGGCTGCCGATCGGTGTGATTTTCGGGCCGAGATCGCTGCCGATGACGTTGGCGTAAATCATCGCCTCGCGCACCACCCCTTGCGACGTCGTGGCATCGATCGACAGCGCCCCGATCAATACGGTTGGCATGTTATTCATGATGGAGGAAAGGATCGCGGTGATGAAGCCGGTGCCGAGTGCGGCGCCCCATACGCCATAGCTCGCGCACTCGTTGAGCACGCCTGTCAAGTAGTCCGTGAGGCCCGCATTGCGCAATCCGTAGACGACCAGGTACATGCCCAGCGAGAAGACCACGACCTGCCAGGGCGCGTTGCCCAGCACCTCGCGCGTCGATATCTTGTGGCCGCGCGCGGCCACCACCAACAGCAACAAAGCGCCCACCGCCGCGACGGCGCTGATGGGCACGCCCAAATGCTCCAGCCAGAAGAAACCTACCAGCAGCAGGCCCAACACCCACCAGCCGGTGATGAACGTGGCGCGGTCATGGATCGCTTCTGCCGGCGCTTTCAATTGCGCCAGGTCGTAATTGGCTGGGATGTCCTTGCGGAAGAACCACATCAAAGCGGCCAACGTCGCCGCCACGGCGACCAGGTCGACCGGCACCATGACGGCGGCGTAGCGTGCAAAGCCAATGTTGAAATAGTCGGCCGACACGATGTTGACCAGGTTCGACACCACCAACGGCAGGCTGGACGTGTCGGCGATGAAGCCTGCGGCCATCACGAAGGCTAGAGTCGCCTTGGCCGAGAAGCGCAGCGCTCGCAGCATGGCTATGACGATAGGTGTCAGGATCAGCGCCGCGCCGTCGTTGGCGAACAGCGCGGCCACCGCCGCACCCAGCAGGACCAGCAGCACGAACAGGCGCCTGCCGCTTCCTCTACCCCAGCGCGCCACGTGCAATGCCGCCCACTCGAAGAAGCCGGCCTTGTCCAGTAGCAGGCTGATGATGATGACCGCCACAAAGGTGCCGGTCGCGTTCCAGACGATATGCCAGACCACCGGGATGTCTGCGGTGTGGATCACGCCGGCCAGCAGCGCAACGATGGCGCCAGCGGAAGCGCTCCAGCCTATGCCTAGGCCGCGCGGCTGCCAGATGACGAGGATCAAGGTGGCGAGGAAGATCAGAAATGCGATAAGCACGGCTAGTCCTTGTAGGTGATGTCAACAGAAAAGGGAAAATTCCGGCCTTTGGAGCCGGTCGAGAGCTAGATACCCGGCTCAGGCCAGGATGGTGCCGATCTTGTCGAGTTCGACCTTCAGTTTGGCTTTGTCGTTGGTCAGCTCGGCCAGTGGGAGCGCCAAGAACGCTTCGATGCGCGCGCGAATAATCTGGTAGGTCTGCTCAAACGCGGTATTGATCTCCTCCTCCGTACCCACCACGTGGCCCGGATCGTCGACGCCCCAGTGGGTACGCAGCACTGGGCCCAGATAGGCCGGGCAGGTTTCGCCGGCCGCGCTGCTACAGACCGTTACCACGATGTCCGGTGTCACCGGCAGGTCATCCCACGATTTGCTGTAGTAGCCTTCGGTGGAAATCGCCTTGCTGTGCAACAGCGCCACGGCGCGTGGATGTAGCTTGCCGGCCGGCTGACTGCCGGCGCTAATCGCTTTCAGGCCGGCCGGCGCCAGGTGGTTGAAGGTGGCCTCGGAGAGAACGGAGCGGCAGGAGTTGCCGGTGCAGAGAAACAGGATATTCATAGTGAGTGTCAGGTAAAAATTAAACGGAGGTTTCGCCGATCGCCTGGATTTCGCGCTGGATGGCGTTTTTCTCCAGCATGTGCAGCGGCAGACTGACGAAAATATTCATGCGCGTCATGATTTGACGGAAGATGCGGTGGAAAGCGGCGCGCTTTTCTTCGTCGGTTCCGACAACTGCGGCCGGATCTTCGAACCCCCAGTGCGCCGACATCGGGTGACCAGGCCAATACGGGCAAGTTTCACCTGCCGCGTTGTCGCAAACTGTAAAGATGAAGTCCATATGCGGTGCGTCCGATGTACCGAACTCGTCCCAGCTCTTACTGCGCAGGTCAGTGACCGGATACCCGGTATTGGCCACCTGCTCGATGGCAAACGGATTGACAGTTCCGCCAGGGTGGCTACCGGCCGAGAACCCCTTGAAGCGGCCCTTACCCATCGTCGTCACCAGGGCCTCAGCCATGATGCTGCGCGCCGAGTTGCCGGTGCAGAGGAACAGTACGTTGTAGACTTTTTCTTGCATGGGAATTCTCCAGTTCAGGTAGAGGTGGGTTTGGTGTCGCAGCCAGCAGGACCGCAAGGAATTCCGCCGCAGCAGTTTTCAGTCAGGTAGCCGATAAGGCCGTTCATGACCACGACGTCGGCCGCATAGATCACGAACCGGCCCTCGCTGCGCGAAGTGATCAGCCTAGCGTGCGTCAGCTCCTTTAAGTGGAACGACAGCGAGGACGGCGCGATATCGAGCTGCTCGGCGATCTTGGTGGCGGCCATACCGTCGGGGCCGATTTGCACCAGCAGCCGGAAAATTGCCAGACGGCTTTCCTGCGCGATGGCCGCCAGCGCGGCTAAAACTTCCTTGGTGTCCATGGTCATACTTTCACAATTCAATAAGCGTTGAACTATAATATCGCATAAGCTACGACAATTCAAAGAATATCGAAGTATCTTGACAGCTTGATGACATTGGAAGGAACACCGCATGCATCGCCCTTGGCAAACCGTCGGCATCCTCGCCTTCACCCAAATCGCCACTTGGGGATCGCTCTACTATGCGTTCAGCATCTTGGCGCCAAGCATCGCGTCCGATCTAATGTTGCGACCGGAGTTGGTGTACGGCGCTTTCTCTTGGAGCCTGTTGGTGGGCGGACTGGTCGCGACGCCCACCGGAATGCTGCTGGACCGCTTTGGCGGGCAATGGGTCATGGCGACAGGCTCTGTGGTTTGTGGCGCCGGGCTTATTTGCCTAGGCCACGCCACCGGGACGCTATCTTATTTCGGAGCCTGGACCATGCTCGGCGTGGCCATGTCGCTCACTCTCTACGAAGCGGCGTTCGCCACGATCAACCGGAAATTTGATCAGAACAGCCGTCAGGCGATATCGACGCTGACTTTGTTTGCCGGATTTGCCAGCACGGTGTTCTGGCCCCTGACGCTGAAATTGAGCACGGTCATCGGCTGGCGCGACACCTATCTCTGGTTCGGGATCGTACAGCTGCTGCTGTGCCTGCCTCTGCACCTGATGCTGGGCCGTGACGCGGTGGTCGCACATGGGCCGCATGCGGCGCCTGAGCACAGCCATACATTGGCCGAGGCACTACGCCATCCCGCGTTCTGGAAACTGGCCATGGCGTTTTCCGCGAACATGTTCATCTTTTCAGCGTTGTCCGTGCATTTGATTCCGCTGTTGAAGGATTTTGGTCACACCGCTGCGCTTGCGGTGCTGATGTCGACGCTAATCGGTCCCATGCAGGTGGCTGGACGCATCTGCGAAAGAACCTTTGCCAGGAACGCGGCGCCGCAGACGGTAGGGAAATTTACCTTTGCCGCGCTGCCTGCCGCCATCCTGGTGCTGCTGCTGTTCGGCGGCCAGGCCTGGTCTGTGGCGGCATTCTGCATCCTGTACGGACTCAGCAACGGCATCCTGACCATCGTGCGCGGCACCATTCCCCAAGCGATGTTCGGACGCAAAAACTACGGGGCCATCTCAGGTGCGATGGCTGGGCCTTCACTTCTCGCGAAGGCGGCCGGCCCTTTGGTGGCGGCTGCTATTCTGCGCGCCTATCCAAGTCCGGCTGTTTTGCTGCTTATCCTGCTATGCATGTCATTGATCTCCCTGGTATTTTATTTGAGCGCGGTCAAAATCGGCGGAAAGGCAACTGAGCAATTTAGCCGCGTAGAGCGGTAGAGCCATCGATTTCCAAGCGGCCAGTCATGCTGACCGGTGGCCCATTGCAATTACGCCCGCTCCGGCGAGCGCCAGACCGACGCCGAGATAATCGTTCCACGTCGGAGCGACCCCATCCACAAAATAAAGCCATCCTATTTGAGGGTCGGCCGGGATTCGTGTAAAAAAACTCAAATCCTGCTATAAGTAATTGATTTTAAATAAATAAGCTTGCCGTATGATGTCGCGCTTTCCCGCTCCGCAGTCACCTTCAATGATCGCAAGCCAGCAACGCACCGTGTCGTTTCAATTCATGGTTTGAAGTTGCTATTCCACACACCCTTCCGCTTGGCACATTCCCGTCGATAGCTCCTGCAAAATGCCGCAGTCGCGCGCCGCACTACCTGTTCGGCAACGGCCTCGCAGTACACTCAATTGGCCTTGCAAAGCATTGAGTTCAGCAATGCGATGCGCCACTTGCACAATGCGCTGATCAAGCAACTGATTGACTTCCTGGCAGCTTTCGCCCGGGGCATCACGCAGATTCAGCAATAGCCTCACATCGTTGAGCGGCATATCCAGAGATCGACAATGGCGGATAAACTGCAGCCGTTCGACGTGGGCCGTTTCATATAGCCGGTAGTTCCCTGCATTGCGCGCCGGCGCCGGCAAGAGCCCTTCCTGTTCATAGAAACGGATAGTCTCCACCTGACAGCCTGTCGCCTTCGAAAGTTGTCCTATCTTCAATGTTTGCTGCATAAGTTGCTCCTGAACTCAATTGAATGCTTGACTCTATAGTGACTATAGGGTGTTTAATGCGAATGATAATACGAATCAAGGACTGACTTATGGAATGCTGCAATAACAACGGATGTTCCGGTACAACCGCTACGCCATCTGTCGGCCCTCCCGCAGTTGGCGATGGGATTGAGCAAGCTCTGTTCCTGATTAAGAATATGGACTGCCCAACCGAGGAAAAGCTGATCCGAGACCATTTGGAGAAAATGCCTGGAGTTACGGAGCTGCAATTTAATTTGATGCTGCGCGAACTAACAGTACGCCATCGTCTCCCAGCTGTGGCACCGATTGCCGAAGCACTTACGTCGCTGGGCATGGAAGCTGTGGTCAAAGCCGACACGTTGAGCTCCGCCGCGCCCGGGCAGGTCTCCGAGTTGGCGCAGGACACGGGACTATCCGGCAGCGCATGGGCAATGCTCTGTGTCTCGGGAGCTGCTGCTGTTGGGGCCGAGATGCTTGCGTGGTATACCGGCCATGAGCAATCATGGGCGGTGGTGGCGCTAGCCGTTATCGCTATCCTCTCCGGCGGCTTGGGCACGCTGAAAAAGGGATGGATCGCGTTGCGGCACCTATCGCTCAACATGAACTTCCTAATGTCGCTGGCGGTGGTTGGTGCGGCGGTGATCGGCCAATGGCCCGAGGCCGCGATGGTGATATTTCTCTTCACGGTGGCAGAGCTGATCGAGGCAAAGTCCCTCGATCACGCCCGCAACGCCGTTGGCGCGCTGATGGCGATGTCGCCTGATACGGCACTGGTGAATGCAGGCGCCGACGGATGGCGCGAGACGCCGGCAAGTGAGGTTCAGGTTGGAACTATCGTCCGTGTTGCACCAGGTGCGCGGGTGCCGCTGGACGGTATCGTCACGACTGGACAGAGTACGATCAATCAGGCACCCATCACTGGTGAAAGTCTGCCAGTGACTAAGGCGACGGGTGACGCCGTCTATGCCGGCACCATCAATGAGCGCGGCGAGATTGAGTTCCGCGTCACCGCCACACAAAAAGGCTCGACCCTGTCGCGGATTGTCGATAGCGTGCAGCAGGCGCAAGGTGAACGCGCGCCAACGCAACGCTTCGTCGACCAGTTCGCGCAGTATTACATCCCCGCCGTGGTGTTGTTGGCCGTGCTCGTTGCGGTGCTTCCGCCGTTGCTGACGCAAGCGGCCGAAGGTCCGTGGCTGTACAAAGCGCTGGTGCTCCTGGTGATCGCATGTCCGTGTGCACTGGTCATCTCCACGCCGGTTACGGTGGTGAGCGGCTTGGCTGCCGCCGCTCGGAGAGGCATTCTCATCAAGGGAGGTGTCTACTTGGAGCAAGGCCGGTTGCTGCGTGCGATCGCGCTGGACAAAACCGGTACGGTTACGTTAGGCAAGCCCGCTGTCACCGACGCGGTCCCATTCGCCGGGGCTGAACTGCACACTACGCTGCTTCATGCCGCCAGCCTGGCCGCGCGTTCCGATCACCCTGTATCGGGGGCGATCAGCGCCTACTGGGAATCGCAGATGCCAGGCGAGACGCTTGCCGAAGTGGGCGCCTTCCGCGCACTTAACGGCCTTGGGGTGCGCGGTGTCGTCGATGGCCGCGAGCTGCATATGGGTAGCTTGCGTCTGGTCAAGGAGCTCGGCTGCTCCGACCAAGCGATCGAGGCGCTGGTCGAACCGCTGGAACGTGATGGTAAAAGCGTGGTGTTGCTGGTCGACGGGAGCACACCGCTGCTGATGCTGGCGGTGGCCGATATAGTCAGGCCGACAACCGCGCAAGCCATCGCAGATCTCGCGGCGCTGGGCGTCGAAGTCGTCATGCTGAGCGGAGACAACGCCCACACGGCACGCGCGATTGGCCTCCAGGTGGGCATCGCCGACTCGCGCGGCGGATTGCTTCCTGAAGACAAATTGGGTGCCGTGGCCGACCTGGTAGCCAAGTTCGGCCACGTCGGCATGGTGGGAGACGGCGTCAACGACGCCCCGGCGCTGGCCAAGGCCGACATCGGCTTCGCGATGGGCGCCATGGGCACCGACACCGCGCTCGAGACAGCGGACGTTGCACTGATGGACGACGACTTGCGGAAAATACCGGAATTCATCCGTCTGAGCGGTAAGGCTCACGCGATCCTGATGCAGAACATCGTTCTGGCCTTGGCGATCAAGGCCATCTTCCTGGTTATGGCCCTGCGCGGCGAAGCGACATTGTGGATGGCCGTGTTCGCTGACATGGGCGCCAGTCTGTTGGTCGTCATGAACGGGCTGCGCCTGCTACGCGGGACTCGAAACTGAGATATCCCGGTAGGCGGTTTTTTGTCTTTTACTTCCTTGGTGGCCTTTGACACCTCTACTTCTGGAACAATTATGCAAGTGATCCGAGTGCTTTTAGTATGGTTTTGTCTGGTGTCGTCGGCGACGACGCTCCACGCGGAGCAGTTATCGACCGTCGAAAAGACCAAACAGATCTGGCAGCTGCTGGATTATCTCGCTGTGGACTACGCGAAATCGGTGAAAGAAGGCACCGTCGCCAGCCAGAGCGAATATGCAGAAATGCAGGAATTCGCGCACGCCGCGCGCCAACAGCTGGCCGTGCTACCTACCACACCGCAGCAGGTCGCGCTGCTGTCCGATGCTGACGCCTTGCGTCAGTCGATCGCGCAGAAGGCGCCGGCGGACCAGGTAGGCGATCAGGCGCACCGCCTGGCTGCGGCACTGCTGGTGGCCTACCCGGTACCAATATCGCCATTGAAGACCCCGGATCTGCGTCAGGGCGCCGCACTGTACCAAAGTAATTGCGCTGCCTGTCACGGGACGTCAGGTCATGCGGACGGTCCTCTGGCCGCGTCGCTCAATCCACCACCTATCGCGCTGGCTGATCACGCGCGTGCGCGTGAGCGAAGTGTCTTCGCCCTACAGCAGATCGTCACGCGCGGCGTGGAAGGCACCTCGATGGCGAGTTTTGCAAAGTTGACCGAGGACGAGCGTTGGGCCGTGGCCTACTTCGCTTCGACGCTGTCGTATTCCGACGCGGACCGTCAGGCAGGCGCTAAGCTTTGGTCCGAACGCCCGGAGTTGCATGCGGCCTTGCCGACGCTGGCCAAGCTGAGCGAAACGTCCGAGAGCGCCTTGGCCAAGGCCGTCGACGCGGACGCCGCGCGCGGCTTGACCGCTTATCTGCGCAGCGCGCCAGCGACGCTGGCGCAGTCGAACGCGGACACCTTGCCTATCGCCATGTCCAAGCTCAAAGCCAGTGTGGCCGCACTGGAGGCCGGCGACATGGCGACCGCTGCGCGTCTAGGCTTGTCGGCTTATCTGGACGGCTTCGAACCGGTGGAGCCAGCGCTGGCGGCCAAGAACAATGCGCTCTTTTCGGAGATCGAAAAAACGATGGGGGACTATCGCCATGCCGTCTCCACCAACAATCTGGCGCTGGCCCGTGCCACCGCGACGCGTTTGCAAGGATTGCTATCCGATGCGCAAGGGGCGCTCGATTCCTCCAATGATCCGCTGTCGACGTTCATCGGCGCCTTGACCATTTTGCTGCGAGAAGGCGTAGAGGCGCTGCTGGTGGTCGTCGCCATGCTGGCGTTCCTGAAAAAAGCCGGCCGTCAGGATGTGCTGCCCTACGTGCACGCCGGGTGGATCGCTGCACTGGCGGGCGGCGCCCTGACGTGGGCGGTCGCCACGTATCTCGTCGATCTGAGCGGCGCGAGCCGTGAGATGACCGAGGGGTTTTCCGCGATTTTTGCCGCAGTGGTGCTGCTGGCCGTGGGCATCTGGATGCACCAGAAGAGTCTCGCAGGGCGCTGGCAGGCATATGTGAAGGACAAGCTCTCATCGGCGCTCAACAAGCGCTCGGCCGCGATGTTGTTCTTACTGTCGTTCGTTACCGTCTACCGCGAAGTGTTTGAAACGGTGCTGTTCTATGTCGCGCTGTGGACCGAGCATAATGGCGTATATCTGCTCGCTGGTCTTGGCACGGGCATCGTCATTCTGGCCGTGATCGCCGTCTTGTTGTTGCGCTCCAGCGCCAGATTGCCTATCAGTCAGTTCTTTGCCTACAGCTCCGCACTGGTGGCCGTACTGGCGGTGGTCCTCGCTGGCAAGGGGGTGGCCGCCTTGCAAAAAGTGGGATTCCTGGATATGACGCCAGTCGCCATTCCCCGCGTCGAGGTGCTGGGTATCTACCCGACCGCGCAAACGCTGGCAGCACAGGTGCTAATCCTCGCTGTCATCGCCGTCAGTATCCGCTATAACCTGCGAAGCCAGACTCGAAGGGGTTGATCGTGTTCCAGTCGAATAGCACTGGAACTGCAATCGTAGGTAGGCACGTAAAAATGATTCAGCGGTCCGCCCCCGAGGTCGCTGGAGTGGTTGCGATCTTGTCTAGGTAGATCCGCAGCTGCTCGCCGATTTGCTCTTGCGCCTGAACCTTGGCGCTGGCTTGCGCGAGCATGAGCTCCAGTTCGCGGACCTGGGCCTTCAGCGGCGCCATCTGGTTGTTGGCGGCCCCCAACTGTTCGGCCAGCAACTCCGCCTCGGCAATTTTTCCGGCAAGTTGGCGCTCTGTATCTGCGGCGTGTAGGTGCAGCGATTGCAGTGTATCGATTTTCTGCTCCAGCTTGCGGTTCTGCGTCAGTTGCTCATACAGGCTCTGTTTCGCGTGGGACAGCTCCGCTACCAGCTTCGCCCCTTCCTGATTCAGACGGGTCGTTTCATCCTGTTTTACAGCGATTGTCTGCTGTGCCTGCCTCAATTCGGCCTGCACTTGCTGAACCTGCTGTTCATGGCGCCGGATATCGGCTTCCCGCTGCTCCTTTACCGACTGGCGATAGTGCTCCAGCGCCTGACGCGCGTGCTGGTGTTTTTCCTCTAGCGATTGGCGGTGCGCCTCATTCTCTCCAAGACGCTGCTGGAGGTCCAACACCTGCTGGTCGGCGACCTGGCGCATGGTCGACTCCCTTTGATGATCGGCGCGACTGGCAACGAGCGCCGCCATCTGTTCCTGCAGGACCGCCTCCAGTTCGAGCGCACGGCCTCTCAGCTGCGCATTCTCATCTTGGATAGCTTGCAGCGATGCCACATGCTCGGCTGTCTTCGCATCAGAAACGCGGTGCGCTGATCCTCGCGCTCAGGAAGGCGATCGTCAGCGAATTCACGACGGAAGACTGGCGTGAGTTCGGGTATTTGTCCGGGGAATCCGACTTCATCCAGCGTCATGACCGCCTACTGCGCAGTTTGCATTGGCGGGACCCTGATTACGGTGACTGCGTCCTGCAGGCGCTTGAGAGATTTTCCCGCGAAGGCTGGGACGTTGTTGACCAGCTCATCAACCATCCCAAGCTGACCAGCCAGCTGCTGGCGGAGATCCCGAACCTGTCGATTTTTGTGCACACGAATATTCAAAGTGTACATACCGAGACGCCCTCCAGCCTCTCGAGCGGCGACGTGGTACTGCTTGCACTCAATGATGCCGAGCATCTGATGCGTATTAGCGGCCCAGTCAGCGCGGTCGACCGCCTGCACACGGCGCTGCACGGCTATTTTCGAAGCCTGTGCATTGAAAGCGGCATCACGGTGGCCGACGATGCCTCGTTGACCGCGCTGTTCAAGGTCTTGCGCACGGCACACCCAATACTCAAGGACCTGGGCTCGTATGACAACGACCTGGTGCGCGTTCTGCATGGATTTGCGAACGCGATCGACGCCATCAACTCCCTGCGCAACAACGGCAGCATCGCGCACCCCTCCGATGACCTGCTGGGCGAACCTGAAGCCCATTTGGCGGCCAATGCAACCCGAACGATATTCAACTATATCCGGGCGAAGGTAAGACACTGACGCCATGTCAAAACTCGATCAATACATCGAAGCGGCGACGCGGGACAACACCCGTCAGAGCTATCGCGCCGCCATCGAGCACTTCGAAGTGCAATGGAAAGGCATGCTGCCCGCCACCGCCGACGGCGTGGCCCGCTACCTAGCGGAGTACGCCGATACGCTGGCCGTCAGCACGCTAAGGCAGCGCCTGGCGGCACTCGCCCAGTGGCACACCGCACAGGGGTTTCCTGACCCGACCAAGGCGCCCATCGTCCGTCAAGCCATGCGCGGCATCCGCGCGCTGCATCCAGCGCAGGAGAAGCAGGCAAAGCCCCTGCAACTCGATGAACTGGAACGCGTCGTTGGCGCGCTTGATCGCGCTGTCAACGCCGCTCGACGCGGGAACGATCGCGCCGCCGAGCTGCGTAGTCTGCGGGACAAGTCACTGATCCTGCTCGGGTTCTGGCGAGGATTTCGTAGCGACGAACTGAGCCGGCTTCGCGTCGAGCATGTGGCGGCCAACGCCG
The DNA here is from genome assembly GCF_058801745.1 of Rugamonas sp. GW822-FHT03B10. Taxonomy (NCBI): domain Bacteria; kingdom Pseudomonadati; phylum Pseudomonadota; class Betaproteobacteria; order Burkholderiales; family Oxalobacteraceae; genus Rugamonas; species Rugamonas sp. GW822-FHT03B10. The sequence continues at coordinate 16,549 of NZ_JBXANP010000011.1, forward strand.
GCGAAGGCATCAGCTGCTTCCTAGGTCGGACCAAGGGCGATCGGCAAAATCTCGGCAGTACGTTCTGCGCGCCCGCGTTGTCGCGGCTTTGCCCGGTCGAGGCCTACCTGGACTGGATCGGCGTCGCGCAGTTGACCGCCGGTCCAGTCTATCGCGCCATCGACCGCTGGGGCCATGTACGTGAAAATGGACTGCATATTGACAGCATCGCTCCGCTGTTGCGGGCGATGCTGAAAAATGGCGGCCTGGCTGCGGCTGGCGCATACAGCGGCCATTCGCTGCGCCGCGGCTTCGCGAATTGGGCGGCGTCCGATGGCTGGGATGTAAAGAGCCTCATGGAATATGTGGGGTGGCGGGACATCAAGTCGGCTCTACGCTATCTCGATGCATCAGTCTCGTTCGCGAAGGACCGGATGGAGTACAGCATGGTCCATCTTGTGCAAGAATTAGATAGACCGTAGTCGCAGCGTCGTTGGTGGTAACAAGTGTTCAATGTCAGAAAGCTGAGCGTGGGTTTTGTACAGGACCTGTTTAGTGCGGGAACGGTGAAGTTTGGGGCGGGTGCGCTCGTGAGCAAACATTGGGCGCCCTCGACACTCGATGCGGTTTACGGTTCCAGCCCATCCTCCTACATAGTTTTTTTCCGCGCAAAGCTGGCCATGCAATGACGGGCGGTTTCTGAAAAAGTTGTAATCCCGCCGCCACGTTGGCGTCACTTTGCTGCGGTACACTCCCCCAACGGGGGGATTCCCCGATGTTTTTACTGCAAAGGGGTGATATGCGCTTGCTCGTGGTGGAGGATGAACAGAAGGCCGGCGAGTACATACAGAAAGGTCTGACGGAATCCGGTTTCGTCGTGGATTGGGCCAAGACCGGGCCGGAAGGGCTGCATGCAGCGACCAACGCCCATTATGATCTGATCGTACTCGATGTGATGCTGCCTGGCATGGATGGCTGGCAAATCGTGACGGAGCTTCGCAAGACGGTGGAAACACCGGTGCTGTTCCTGACCGCCCGCGACGCGCTCAATGAGCGTATCAAAGGGCTGGAGCTGGGCGCCGATGATTATCTGGTGAAGCCTTTTGCTTTCGCGGAATTGCTGGTCCGGATACGCACGCTGCTGCGGCGAGGCCCCATCAGGGAGCCAGACGTGTTCCAGATTGCCGATCTCGAGATCGACGTGCCAAAACGCCGTGTCACCCGTTCAGGGCAACGAATTGATCTGACGGCAAAAGAGTTCGCGCTTCTGCACCTGATGTCCAAGCGGGTCGGGCAGGTGCTATCCCGGCCGCTAATCGCGTCCCAGGTCTGGGACATGAATTTTGACAGTGACACCAATGTCGTCGACGTGGCCGTACGCCGGTTGCGCGCCAAAATCGACGATCCCTACGATGTCAAGCTGATACATACGATTCGCAGCATGGGATACGTTCTGGAAGATCGCGGATGACTAAGCGCAGTTATTCCCTCACCGCCCAGCTCGGCGCACTGTTTGCCGTGGTGGCGGTCATGGTTTTCTCGGCGGTTGGATTTTATCTTTACCAAGCACTGGCCATACAGCTGCTGGACAGGGATGACGCAGATCTGGTCGAGCGCATGTTGCAGATCAGGCATCTGCTGGAAGAAACCGCGAGCGCAGGGTCGATCCGTCTTGAGCCGCACCGCTTTCTCGATGCGGTTGATGTCAGCCGTGGCTTGCTGCTGGTCATCCAGGCCAAGGACGGACAGGTGCTGGCGCAAAACACCACCGAGCGCTCGTTCGCGCGATCCACCGCCGAGATAGCGGCCGGGTCAACGCCTTCGCCCGCCGATACACGCGCACAAGCATTGGCTAACGGCGCCAGGCTGCGCGTGCTGAATGCCGCGGGCCGGATTGGCGCCAGTGACGAAGTGGTGCATGTCGCTCTGGCACGGACTGCCCATGAGCGACTCGCCGTGCTGGGGGAATACCGCCTGAAGGTCTGGGCGGCCGCGATCGCCGGCGCCGTATTGACGGCCGCGCTGGGCTATTTGCTTGTCTACCGGGGCCTGTCGAAGGTGCGCGCGCTGGCCGCGCAAGCGCAACAGGTGACGGCGCACAACCTGACCATACGACTGCACGCGCAAACGGCGCCGGCCGAGCTACGCCTGCTGGCTGATTCCTTTAATGCAGTGCTGGACCGCTTGCAGAGCAGTTTTAGCAACCTGTCCCAATTTGCCGATGACCTTGCACACGACTTGCGCACACCCTTGAATAATTTGATGGTGCAGACCGAGGTGGTGTTCTCCCAACCGCGTGATAGTGAGGAGTACCAGAACCTGTTGTCGTCGAACTACGAGGAATTCGGTCGGCTGGCCAGAATGGTAGAAAGCATGCTGTTTCTGGCGCGGGCCGACCATGACCAGATCACCGTCGGCACCGAACTGCTCGACGTAAAAAGAGAGCTGGAGATGGTCGCGGAGTATTTTGACGGTGTCATGTCCGACGCGAATATCGCGCTGGAGATCAATGCCGTTGGCGAGGTATGGGCCGACGCCCATTTGTTGCGCAGGGCCGTCAACAACCTGGTCGCAAACGCGGTGCGCTATACGCCTTCGGGCGGAGTCATCTCGCTGACCGCAGCCCAAGTTGCCGATGGCGTGACCATATCGGTGACCAACCCGGGAGCCGGCATCGAACCAGCGCATTTGCCACGATTGTTTGACCGCTTCTACCGGTCAGATCCTTCTCGCTCGGCGAAATCCAGTTCCGCAGGCCTTGGACTGGCGATCGTTAAATCCATCATGGCGCTGCACGGCGGCGCAGCAAGCGTGACCAGCGAGCGGCATGGTCTCACGCGCTTTTCGCTATGGTTCCCGTCCCGGCGTCCCTAGCATGCCAGTGGCTTGGAAATCGCGAGGATCGCCTTCTCACCATCTCCGAACCTGCCAATCGCCTCGCGGTGCCGGGCCAGTTCGCCATAGCCGATATAGCGGACGTTGAGTTCTTTTACGCGTGAGAACGCCGGCCTGGCGAACTGAGACCGCACATCGGCTTCGCGGGCGTCGGGCGCCACCAGAAAGAAGGTTGCGCCTTCATGTTCAGGCACGCCCAATGCCAGGTCGAGCATCCGGACGATACCGGAGTAGATGCTCGTGCTGTGTTCGACTTCGAACGCCATGCTGATATTGCCGGACGCCGCATCGAGCCAGAGCACGTCGATGAGCGCCACCATGTCGAGGGCGCCGCTGGCGCGGACAGGCGCCGGCAGTTCGGTCACGCATCCATCGCCCAGACGTCCGTCGCCATAGGCGCGGCCCTTGTCGTTGTTGGCAATCCAGACCTTGAAGCCCAGGGCCAATCCCAGATCCCGGAGCCAGCCCTGCACCTGCGTGTGAGTATGATCGTTTTCGCTCGCCGCCAGGCGCGCCTTGTGCGCGGCTGCGGTTTCCTCGTGCACTCTCGCGAGGTCCGCTTCCCAGTCGAACGCGATCGCGCTGGGGGCGCCGAGCGAGTAACGGCCTGAGCCGATATCGAACAGGAAACCGGCGACCGCGCCCAAGTCGTTGGACAGCCATTTGCGGTGTGTCGTATTGAAACCGATGACGCGCTCTCGCATTGCCAGATATTCGTTCCATCGGCCGAGTTTTACGTTGGCCCCGAAGAAGGCGTTAAAGCCCTTGACGATAGCGGTATTGTTTGGTGGAACAACTGTAGGGTGCAAAAAATAAAGCAGATTAGCGCAGGCCGGACCTAAACCCTTTATTTGATGTGAATCAAGCTTGCGAACTGCCTCCACGACCTCCGCATCGGTATTGCAGCAAAGGCAGGTATCGAGAAATTGGGCAAAGGCCATCTGATTGCCGCGGTCCTCGTAGATGTCGGGAATGCGAAGTTTAGGCTTCCAAAGGAACGCATGGTCCGCACCCTTGAAGATTTGGCGCTGCTCTGCGATGGAGTGAACCACTGTCTCCAATGACGAGCCTCGATAAGCACTGCCGAAGGTGTCGTCGCGAATCTCCTTTACGACGGCATGGAGGCCCCGTCGTATAGAGCGAAAATTCTTCAGACGCTCTTCCCAAAGGAACCAGCTGCGATAGGTGGCTGCTGGGTCGGCTTTCCATTGTTCGATAAGAAGCTGCTGCTCCTTAAGCGTAGGTGCTGAAACGTCGAAATTCAAAGGGACTCCGATAAATCTAAAGTGAAAGAGGTACGCGCAATTAGCATGCGGTACCGCGCGAGATGAAATTAGCGACGGCGGTCAACCAGTATTTCACTATGCCGGCTGTAATGTAAATGTAATGCTCGGGTCATTCGGGTGTGCGGGTAGCATCCTTAGAATAGCTTCATCGGCTTCACAAATGCAGCACCTTTAACCCAAGAGAAGGAATTAATCATGCAATCCATCAAAAGCAAATTCGCAGCCGTTCTCGTCGTAGTCGCCTTGGCCCCACTGGCCGCGTTGGCACACCAAGATCAGGCCCACTCGAATGCAGCGCTCGGCAGCGCCGCTCAGGCCGCCGCCGCAACGCGTACCGTGGCTATCACTACAGGGATCCAGAGCGTTAACGTGGACCAGGGCGATGTCGTTACTTTCGAGGTGGGCGGCAAGTCGTTCACCTGGCAGTTCGATACCCTCCGCCCGAGCGGTAGTTTCAACCTCGCCGACATTGCACCCGCAGATGTGAATGTAGATGGCGTGCGGGTGTACGTGGCACCAAACCCTCTCTACCGAAACTAAGCGGAGGTCGGTGACACACGCCGACCTATGGATTTATTTCGATTTGCGCGATGACCAATGGATGTGAACAATAACCCATTTGTCGCCTTGTTTCTCAAGGACGGCGGTCTCCGTGCCGAAGTGATGGACACTATTACCTTTGTATTTTCCGGTCGTTTCCGTTTCTTGCATCACGACCGCCAAATTGCCTTCGACGCGTTCACTGTGTTTGAGCACTTTATTTTTCGTCGTTTTTGCGAACTCGATATCTCCCTTGAGATGGTGGCCGGTATATTCTTCACGGGAGCGCTCGACATAGCCGGACTCGAAGATTTGAACCTCCGGGCTGAGTAGCGCGCTGACTTGCTCGGGTTTTCCGGCGCTGAGTGCCTCGTGGAATTCTGCCACGGTCTCCGTTGGAGTCGCGGCGAAGAGAGGAGCACTGATGGCGGAAAAAACGAGCAGCGTAATGAGATGGCGCATATGGTCTCCAGAAATAATTATGAAATGTTGAAACCCTGCAATTAAATCAGTATGTATGGGTTGTTGCAAGGCTGATGTAACAGCTTTGCTGTCAGGTCAAATTCGCTTGACCTTCCTCCAGTGGGAAGGTGTAGTGTAAGCAAACGTGGCATTTGTCGGATGTCTGAGGTACCATTTCTAAACTTATGCGCATATTTGTCCGTTACCTGCTCTGGCTTTTGATAGCAACCCTCCCGTTGCAAGGGGGAGCCGTTGCTTTCATGTCGTGCGATATCGGAGCCGGACACATCAGCTCAACTTCCCATCACGCTGACGTGAGTGGCGGCGAGTCGCATGCCGAGTCGCATCATGAGCATTGCGACGGGGGCGACTCGGACCACGGAGGAAGCCTTCACGGAAAATGCAGTCATTGCGCGAGCTGCTGCGTAGGTGCTGCTGTGCCGCCAGCCTTCCCGTCTGAAATTTTGCGGGCGACTTTTTCTACCTTCGTTAGTGCCGCAGTTGAGCCTGCGATGACAGCGTACATCCCCGCCACCCTCGAGCGTCCGCCTCGCCTTTACTCCTGAAAATACAGCTGAAGTCGCGGGCTAACGTTCGCACTACCTCGGGTCGATGCGCCCAGGTGCCAGTACATTTTTGAGGACAATCATGAAACGCCTACATCTACTGCTTTTAGCAGTGGCTGGCGCCGCGCCGTTGGTCATTCACGCAGAACCCGTTCGAATTTCGACGGCTGTGTCGGATGCCAGTGCTGCGGTGCCACCACCAAAGTATCAATCCGCCTACGCTGACTACAAGCCGGCCGTAGAGCCACAAATCACACCAGACAAGGTCTGGATTGCGGCTAACCAAGAGGTCTCAGGTCAGTCTGCGCATGGCTCGCATGAGGATTCTTCAATGCAGATGGCGCCCGCGCCAGCAGACTCGGCTAAGCCAGCTGTGCCCCCTGTTGCTGACCCGCATAAAGGACACAGCATGAATAAGAAAGGGCAATAATATGCGACGACTTTATACGCCAATGCTTGGTCGCACCGCTGTCGGACTGTCGGCCATCCTCCTCGCAGGATGTGCGAGCGTGTCGTCCGATGGCGGCTTAAATGACGTATCCTCCCTTACGCAAAGTCGAATTGGCCAAGCGGCACACTTCAAAAAAGATAGTAGCAATAGTGATGCCGAAATTCAGGCATTGCTGGCTAAGCCTCTGACAGCCGAGTCATCGGTTCAAATTGCATTGCTCAATAATGCTGCTTTGAAGGTTTCCTTCGCTGAGCTGGGTGTGGCGGAAGCCGACTTTGTCCAGGCTAGCCGTATGCGTAATCCGAGCTTTAGTTTTGGCCGCGTAAGTGGCGGAGGCGACGCAGAAATCGACCGTAGTGTCGTGTTCGACATCGCGGGCCTGTTGACTCTTCCGGCCCGTACACGCATTGAGCATGGGCGTTTTGAGCAAGCCAAGCTGCAAGCTGCCGCGCAGGCCGTGCAGTTGGCTGCCGACACGCGTCGTGCCTACTTCACCGCAGTCGCCGCGGCCCAATCTGCGGCGTTCGCGGAACAGGTACGTGGTGCAGCTGAGGCATCGTCGGAACTGGCTGAAAGCATGGCCAAGGTGGGTAACTGGAGCAAGCTTGACCAGGCCCGTGAGCGTGCCTTTTATCAGGATGCGATGACTCAACTAGCCCGGACCAGGCACGAGGCGATCGCAAGCCGCGAACAGCTTATTCGCTTGCTGGGGCTTTGGGGGGCGCAACAAGAATTTACCCTTCCGGACAGGCTGCCGGACCTGCCGTCTCAGCCGCAACAGATGAACAATGCTGAAGCTCAGGCGATGTCGCAGCGTCTGGACGTTCTGGCGGCTCGTCGAGACACCGAGGCGACGGCATCGGCGCTCGGATTGACTAAGACGACGGCGTTTATCAATGTCTTCGACGCTGGCTATGCAAACAAGAGCACCACTGGTCTGCCGCGGGAGAACGGATACCAGGTTTCTCTGGAGCTCCCCGTCTTCGACTGGGGCGGCGCCAAGGTGGCCCGCGCAGAGGCGTTGTACATGCAGTCAGTGCACCGGACAACCGACACCGCAGTGCGTGCTCGTTCGGAGGTTCGGGAAGCCTACTCGTCTTACCGCACCACCTACGACATCGCGCGCCACTATCGTGACGACGTCGTCCCGCTTCGTAAGAAAATTTCCGACGAAGTACTCCTTCGCTACAACGGCATGCTGGCCAGCGTATTTGAACTCTTGGCCGATTCGCGTGAGCAGCTCATGAGCGTGAACACCGCTATCGAAACGCAGCGCGATTTTTGGATAGCTGAAACCAAGCTGCAAACCGCCATCAATGGCGGGAGCAATACCGACACAAGGACCATGCCATGATTTCACGTAGAGACTTTTTCAAAGGTGCGGGCGCGGTTGCAGTCAGCGCCGCAGCGGTGAGCAAGGCAGGCGCGGCAACGCTGCCTGAAGCGATGTTAATGAACAACGCGAATACGCAAGTTCCGCCGCCACCGCCGAATGGCCGTCCATTCAATCCGGTTGTGACATTAAACGGCTGGTCGCTTCCATGGCGGATGAACAGCGGGGTAAAAGAGTTTCATCTGGTCGCCGAACCGGTAGTACGCGAGCTTGCGCCGGGCATGAAGGCTAATCTCTGGGGCTATAACGGCCAGTCTCCTGGGCCCACCATTGAGGTCGTTGAGGGGGACCGCGTCCGCATATTCGTGACCAATAAACTTCCTGAGCACACGAGCGTGCATTGGCACGGTCAGCGGCTACCGAACGGCATGGACGGGGTCACGGGTCTCACCCAGCCCGGCATCGCGCCTGGAAAAACCTTCGTTTACGAATTCGTCGCAAAGCGTCCAGGCACGTTCATGTATCACCCGCACGCTGACGAGATGGCACAGATGGCAATGGGGATGATGGGTTTTTGGGTTACCCACCCTAAAGACCCGTCGCTGCATGCGGTAGACCGCGACTTCGTTTTTCTTCTGAATGCGTATGACGTGGAGCCTGGAAGCTACACGCCAAAAATCAACACGATGCTGGATTTTAATTTGTGGACCTTCAACAGTCGGGTCTTCCCCGGCATCGATTCCATGCCCGTACGGCAAGGCGATAAGGTGCGCATCCGTGTTGGCAACCTGACGATGACAAATCACCCAATCCACTTGCATGGGCACGAGTTCGTCGTCACCGGCACCGACGGCGGATGGACACCACCCGCATCTCGCTGGCCTGAAGTCACTACAGACATCGCGGTGGGCCAGATGCGGGCCATCGAATTCGTCGCCACTGATTTGGGCGATTGGGCTTTCCACTGTCACAAATCCCACCATACCATGAATGCGATGGGGCACGACGTTCCAACGATGATAGGTGTGGATCACCGGGGGGTGGCCGAGAAGATTAATAAGATTGTGCCCGACTACATGGTCATGGGGGACAAAGGCGGTTCGATGGGTGGTATGGAAATGCCGATTCCTGAGAACACGTTGCCCATGATGATGGGGGAAGGCCCGTTTGGCGGCGTTGAGATGGGGGGCATGTTTACCGTATTGAAGGTCCGCAAGGACCAAAAGCGCGGCGACTACTCGGACCCTGGCTGGTACAAGCATCCAGCGGGGACTGTAGCGTACGAATGGACCGGCGCACTGCCCGAGCCTGAGCGCAGCACCAACGCTGGTGGTCAATCGATGCCGGCAATGAATAAGCCAAATGTCGAGATGACGGTCCGAAAGCCGTCGGGACATGGCGAGCACTAATTTTTCTATTTCATCTGAAAGGAAGCATCATGAAACAACTGCATAAAATCATCCTCGCCGTCTCCATCGGTTGCTCGCTCGCGTCTGTAGGCACTGTGGCCTACGCACAGCAGCCTTCTTCCTCTACCAATCAAGCGGCAATGAGTGACGGCGAAATCAAGAAGGTCGATAAGGATGCCGGCAAACTCACCATCAAGCACGGTGAATTGAAAAATCTGGTTATGCCCGGGATGACGATGGTGTTCAAGGTCCAAGACCCTGCAATGCTTGATAAGGTAAAGTCGGGCGATAAAGTCCGCTTCGTCGCGGACAAAGTTGGTGGTGCGCTCACCGTCACCGCAATCGAAGCAGCAAAGTAATTTCAACAAGGAGAACTGAAAAATGAAAGCACTGCACACCGTGATTCTCGCTACCGCCATGGCGGCGGCAACGTTAGCCAGCCCGTTTGCTTCGGCACACGCAACCCTGAAGAGTTCGAACCCAGAAGCCGGTGCGACGCTGGCTGCGGCGCCGAAGGAAATAGCGCTGACCTTTAACGAGAAGATTGAAGAGGCCTTCAGCACCATTACCGTGGCGGATAGTCAGGGCAAGGAAGTCGCCGCAGAGAAGGCGAAAGTTGACGCTGCTAATCCCACAGTCTTGCGGTTGACAGCTCCAGTGCTTTCGGCTGGCTCCTACACCGTCACATGGGCCGTCGCCGGCCATGATGGTCACCGCCGCAAGGGTGATTTCAAATTTACGGTGAAATAAATGGATGCAGTCTCGTTGCTACAAATAGGTTCGGCATTTTTTCTTAACGTTGGCTTTGCCTGGCTTGTTGGTTCATGGTTCGCGCGCTATTGGATACAGTCTAATGGCACCAGCCGTGACGAGTTTGAGCCGGTATTGCGCAAGCTCGACTTATTAGCTTCGGGACTAGGCGCGGTTAGTAGCGCAGTAGCGCTGCTGGCCGCAACGGCGGTGATGGGCGGTGTTGGCTTACGAGAAGCCTGCCCAATGTTCTGGATGATGGTATCGAGCACCGCTTATGGCCACGCGGGCTCCATCGCGACCTTGGCAATGATTGTCGTGTTTAGCGTTCGGTCGATTGGTAGTGCTAGTCGCGTGGGCGACACTGTGGTGGCAATGACCTTAACCACATTCGTGGTGACGCGCGCATCTATGGGACATGCCGGCGAAGAAGGGTTTTGGACACTAGCGCTCGCGGCAGAGGCCATACATTTTTCTGCCATTGGACTCTGGACTGGCGCGGTTCTGGTTTCAGCCTGGTTCGCGCTCCATGAGATGCGAATAGCCGGCCTTGAAATAGGTGCCGCAGACCGATACCTGGACCTGATGTCGCAAACCGCGATGCTGGCGGTGATTGGAATTGTCGTCACTGGCATCTTCAGCGCATGGCATAGGTTAGGCAATTCGGACCATCTATTTCATACCTTCTATGGCGCGACCTTGCTGGTAAAAATAGCCCTGGTGTTAGTTGCTATCGCGCTGGGCGGGTATAACAAATTCATCGGTTTGCCTGCCGCAAGTCGGTCACAGAGCGGCGTGAGGCTGGTTCGTGCGGCGCTTCAGATTGAGAGCTTTCTCTTGATTGGTGCCGTTCTTGCGGCGGCGATTCTCACCTCACAACAACCACCGACCGCAATGTAGAAAAATTTAAGTTACAGATAAGGGAGTTCCAGATGAAGAACTTTAAGACAGCCGTATTGGCAGCATTTTTAGTCGCGGCCGTACAGTCGCTGGCGACAGCTGCAACGCAAGACGGCAAGGAACATCAGCACGGTGACCATGAGGGCGAAAATGCGCTGATTGGCAAAGCGGGCGACCCCACCAAAGTAATGCGTACCGTGACAGTCGATATGAACGACACCATGCGTTTTACCCCCGGCTCGATATCGGTAAAGGAAGGGGAAGTTATTCGCTTCGCCGTCAGAAACTCCGGCAAGCTTAAGCATGAGATGGTGATAGGTTCGCCGGGGAAACTCAAAGAACATGCCCAGCTGATGACGAAGTTTCCCGAGATGGAGCATGCGGATCCAAACCAAGTGACATTGATGCCCGGGAAGACCGGAACTATTGTGTGGGAATTCGGTAAGGCGGGAAAAGTTGACTTCGCATGCCTACAGCCGGGACATTTTGAGGTCGGCATGAAGGGCCTAGTTACCGTGGTCGCCAAGTAGTCCCTCGCTGAGCAAGTGGTGCGCTGCTGTAGGTAGGTAGTGGCTAAGATGCAGATACGGTTGGGTTCACAAACTAGAGGAGGCTTCATGAGCGGCAATGACATCAGGCAGCACAAGCACCAAGTCGAACACGCCCGAAATCCTGACGCCGTTGGTGCTGCAGGCGAAATTGATGCTACACCGACTATCGAAAAGCCTTTCACCGACCCTGTGTGTGGGATGAAAGTAGGTCCGAATAGGGAACGAGAGATTTCGTACAAAGCGGTGGTCTATCACTTCTGCAGTGCGAAGTGTATGGCCAGGTTCAATACCACTCCGGAGGCCTTTCTTACCAGTGAAAAGGCCGAATTGCCGACTGCTGCGCCAGCGCTAAGTGGAGCCGTATACACGTGTCCGATGCATCCTGAGATTCGGCAAACCACCCCCGGCAGTTGTCCGATTTGCGGTATGGCGCTTGAACCGGTTATGCCTAGCCTGGACGATGAGGAGAATCCTGAACTCGTTGATTTTCGCCATCGGTTTTGGTGGACGCTCCCGCTCACCGTCCTCGTATTCGCCCTAGCTATGTTCGGTCATATGATTTTTCAGGGCGGCCTGCCTGGCCAGAATTGGGTTGAGTTCGCATTGAGCACGCCGGTCGTGGTTTGGGCGGGCTGGCCCTTCTACGAGAGATGGGCACAATCGTTGGTCCGCATGAGCCCCAACATGTGGACGCTAATCGGCACTGGGGTTATCGCCGCATACGGATACAGCGTTGTCGCAACGCTTGCTCCGCAAACGTTCCCGCCGACATTCGCTGCACACGGCAGTATCGCTGTCTACTTTGAGGCCGCAGCAGTAATTGTTTCGCTCACACTTTTGGGACAGATCCTGGAGTTGCGCGCGCGTTCCCAGACATCCGCGGCCATCAAGTCGCTGCTCGGCCTGGCGCCAAAAACTGCGCGCAGGATTCGCGCGGATGGTACTGAGGAAGATATTCCGCTCACGCACGTGCATGTTGGCGATGCTCTGCGTGTTCGTCCAGGTGAAAAGGTACCTGTTGACGGCGTCGTGTCCGAGGGCGAGAGCTCAGTGGACGAATCGATGCTGACGGGTGAGCCTCTTCCTGTTACCAAGCGCGCCGGCGACCGACTGATTGGTGCGACCATCAATACGAGCGGCAGCCTTATCATGCGCACAGAGAAAGTTGGCAGCGACACGACGCTGTCTCAAATCGTGCAGATGGTTTCCCAAGCACAGCGTTCGCGAGCTCCGATGCAGCGTCTCGCTGATAGCGTGGCTGGCTATTTTGTCGTTGTCGTCGTGGCTATAGCAGTGCTGACCTTCGCTGTATGGGGAGTGTACGGCCCTGAGCCGAGCTGGGTGTTTGGCTTCGTGAACGCTGTTGCTGTGCTTATTATCGCCTGCCCCTGCGCGCTAGGGTTGGCCACTCCTATGTCAATTATGGCCGCAACAGGACGCGCCGCGACCATGGGTGTCTTGTTTCGGGATGCCGCCGCTATCGAGGACCTGAAGAAAGTTGATACGTTGATAGTGGATAAGACGGGAACGCTCACCGAAGGTAAGCCATCTTTTAACAGCGTCGTGGCCGCAGCCGGTTTCAAGGAAGAAGACGTCCTGCGGATTGCCGCTAGCATTGACCAGGGAAGTGAGCATCCGTTGGCGCACGCCATTGTCAACGAAGCGAATAAGAGGAAACTGGGACTGACGAAACCCGATGCCTTTGAGTCAGCTAGCGGAATCGGTGTTCGTGGAATTCTGAGCGGGGATAAAATCGCTCTGGGAAATACCGCTCTAATGGACATTGAGGGTGTTGACTGGAAGCCGCTTGCTGATGCGGCCGAGAGCCTGCGAGTCGAGGGCGCGAGTGTTATGTATCTGGCAGCTCAAGGCCGCTTGGTCGGCATTGTAGCGGTGTCAGACCCCATCAAGTCAAGCAGTCAGGAAGCCTTGCAAGGACTCCGCGCTGACGGTCTGAACGTTATCATGGCCACGGGTGATGGCGTGACGACTGCGAAGGCCATTGCCAGCCGGTTAGGTATCGACGAGTATTATGGGGAGGTCAAGCCTCAGGACAAGCTGGCGTTGGTCGAGAAGCTGCAGAAACAGGGAAAAGTTGTCGCAATGGCCGGGGATGGTATCAACGACGCCCCTGCTTTGGCAAAGGCCGACGTGGGCATAGCTATGGGTACTGGCACGGACGTTGCGATTAATAGCGCGCATCTTACCTTGGTTAAGGGCGACCTCCGAGGGATAGCGCAAGCGCGCTTGATTTCGGTTGATACCGTGCGCAACATGTGGCAAAACCTGGGTTTTGCGTTTTTATATAACGCACTGGGCATCCCCCTGGCGGCCGGTGCGTTGTACCCGTTCACCGGTCAGCTGCTGTCACCTATGATCGCTGCCTTGGCCATGAGCTTAAGCTCAGTATCGGTGATCACTAACGCACTTCGATTGCGTGGACACCAAAGTAAGGTAGGAAATGCGGTGACGAGGCACGAACACAACGGACCAGAAAGCTGAAAATGACGGATACTCCTAATCCTCAGTTAGCGGCTGCGATGCCCATCAACACTGGACCATTACTGCCAGCCGAGGTACTTAATAGCGGCTGCTTTTGCAGTAGCTTGGACAAGGACGTGCTGCGACAGGCGTTTTCTGACGACTTTGATTCGCCAGCGCTCTATGACTTGGTCGAGTCAAGGTGCCCGTTTTTGTTTTCGTCCCGACCTATATTTGTTTCGGAGAGTCAAAGTGAACGCATTGCAGGCGTTATTGACGCGATTGAGTCCGTAATTGCGCTCCCGTCCTATCGCGCGAAGGTACTGGCCGATGCACCTGAAATAGCGCAGTACGGCGCTGACGGCGCGAAAGGTGTTTTCTTTGGATATGACTTCCATCTACGGGGTGAAACTCTAGCGCTAATTGAGATCAACACCAATGCGGGTGGCGCGATGTTAAACGCTGCCATGGCAAAGGCTCATCGTTCTTGCTGCTTGAGCGCACCCGCGTTGGCTGCGGCAATCGCTTCAGGCGCCATACTCGAGGACAGCATCTTCAAAATGTTTGAAAAGGAGTGGGCCTCTTCTATGCATCAACGCCCGCTCCGAACAGTGGCCATTGTAGACGAGGCTCCAGAACAGCAATATCTCTATCCCGAGTTTATTTTGTTTCAACGCCTGTTCGAGAAATTCGGGGTGCGTGCTGTCATAGCGTCGCCATCGGACCTGACCTTCAGCGCAGGCGTGCTGCGGTACGATGACCTGGCAATCGATCTGGTCTATAACCGGCTCACCGATTTTATGCTGACATCGCCTGTTTGCAGCTCGCTGCGCTCAGCATATCTTGAAAGCGCTGTTGTGCTCACGCCTCACCCGCAAGCCCATGCCCTATATGCAAACAAACGCAACTTGGTACTCCTTTCCGATGACCGGCAACTGGAAAGCTTGGGTGTGCCGAGCGCAGTGCGGCGAGTCCTGTTAGAGAACATTCCGCATACGGAACTGGTCGACATCGCGAATGCGGACCGTCTCTGGGCGAATCGCCGGAAATTGTTTTTCAAACCGCTGGCAGGTTACGGTGGTAAGGCCGCGTATCGAGGAGAAAAAGTCACGAAACGCGTGTGGGAGGATATCCTTGCTGGAGATTACATAGCCCAAGCGCTTGTCCCTCCGGGCGAGCGCGTCAATGGAACTAAGGAAAACCCCGAACAGCTTAAATTCGACCTGCGATGCTATGTCTATGAACGCCACGTACAGTGGACGGCCGCTCGCGTGTATCAGGGCCAGACGACTAATTTCCGCACGCCGGGCGGCGGCTTCGCTCCGGTTTACCGTCTTGATGATGCAAACACATCGGAAATGATGCAATCCATATCGTCGGATTCAAATCCGCCCGCAGGATGTTGTACTGGCTCCTGTTCTTGAGCAACAGTGGCAGCGCATTGGTCACATGGTTATGGTGACCACCATCTGCAAGGGCATGCCCCAAGCAACGGATCAGGGACCTTGTTAGCCGATCGCTCCTCTATGCCTACGCCGACGACACCCGAATAGACCTCCGCCGTATAAGCAGATACACCGCTGGCACGACGAACATCGACAATAGCGGCGCAGTGATCATGCCGCCCACCATCGGTGCCGCGATGCGCTGCATAACCTCGGAGCCGGTACCGGAGCCTATCATGACCGGAACGAGGCCGGCGATAATCACAGCGACTGTCATCGCCTTAGGTCGCACACGCAGCACGGCCCCCTCACGTATCGCGTCAAGAAGCTCGGCTTCGTTTGGAGTTCCTTTTGCCAACAGGGCTTCCCATGCGTGCTTCAAGTACAGCAGCATGATCACACCGAATTCGGCCGAAACGCCGGCCAAGGCAATGAAGCCGACGCCGCTCGCGACAGACAGATTGTGCCCCAGCGCCCAAAGTAGCCAGATGCCCCCGGCCAGTGCGAACGGCAGCGTCGCCATAATCAGCGCCACCTCGTCGATGCGCTTGAATGTCAGATACAGCAGCACGAAGATAATGAGCAAAGTCATGGGTACGACGACCTTGAGCTTGGCGGTCGCGCGCTCCAGGTATTCGAATTGCCCAGACCAGGACACCGAGTAGCCGGCCGGAAGAGCTACCTCCTTGGCGACAAGCTGCTGCATTTCATGCACCGCGGAGCTGAGATCCCGGCCCCGGATATCGACGTACACCCAACCCGACAGGCGTGCATTTTCGCTCTTGAGCATGGGTGGGCCGTCGTCAATCCGGATCGTAGCCACGTCGCCTAGCCGAATCTGCGCGCCGCGTTCGGTCAGCACCGGCAGTTCACGCAATTTCTCGACCGAGTCGCGCATCTCGCGCGGATAACGCACATTGATCGGAAAGCGCTGCAGACCTTCAACCGTTTCGCCGACGTTGTCGCCGCCGATGGCGCTCGACACAATGCTTTGCACGTCGGCGATATTCAGGCCGTAGCGCGCCGCCGCGTCGCGGTCGATATGGATATCGACGTAGCGCCCGCCGTTGAGCCGTTCAGCGAGGGCCGACGACACGCCGGGTACACGCTTGACGACCCGCTCAATTTCGCCGGTGATGCGGTCGATCTCCTGCAGGCTCGCGCCGGCCACCTTGACCCCGACCGGGCTCTTGATACCCGTGGCCAGCATATCAATGCGGTTGCGGATCGGCGGCACCCAGATATTCGACAGACCCGGCACCTTGACGATGCGGTCCAGTTCATCGACCAGCTTATCGGTGGTCATACCGGGCCGCCACTGGTCGCGCGGCTTGAACTGGATCGTCGTCTCAAACATCTCC
This sequence comes from Rugamonas sp. GW822-FHT03B10, assembly GCF_058801745.1. Classification (NCBI taxonomy): domain Bacteria; kingdom Pseudomonadati; phylum Pseudomonadota; class Betaproteobacteria; order Burkholderiales; family Oxalobacteraceae; genus Rugamonas; species Rugamonas sp. GW822-FHT03B10. Next base: position 32,958 of record NZ_JBXANP010000011.1, read on the forward strand.
AGCGGCGCCGGATCGGTAGCGGATTCTGCCCGGCCGGCCTTGCCGAACACGGTTTGCACTTCTGGCACGGTCTTGATCAGGCGGTCGGTCTGCTGCAGCAGCTGCGCGACCTTACCGGCGCCGATGCCAGGCAGCGCCGACGGCATGTACAGCAGGTCCCCCTCATCCAACGGCGGCATGAATTCACCGCCCAGGCGCGACATCGGCCAGATCGTCAGGAGCGCGATCGCGCCGGCCGCCACCAGCGTGGCCTTAGGACGGCGAAGCACGATTTCAAGTAGGGGTCGATAAAGCGCGATCAGCCATCGGTTCAGCGGGTTTTTTTGTTCGTCCGGGATGCGCCCTCGGATCAAGTAGCCCATCAACACCGGGATCAGCGTCACCGCCAGACCGGCCGCCGCCGCCATCGCGTAGGTCTTGGTAAATGCCAGCGGTGCGAACAGACGCCCCTCCTGCGCCTCCAACGTGAACACCGGGATGAACGACAGCACGATGATCAGCAACGAGAAGAACAGCGCCGGGCCGACTTCGGCCGCCGCATCGCCGATCACCGTCCATTGGGTCTCGCCGGCCAGCTTCTGGCCGGGGTTGGCGTGATTCCAAGCCTCGATATGCTTGTGCGCGTTCTCGATCATCACCACAGCCGCATCGACCATGGCGCCGATGGCGATCGCGATGCCGCCCAATGACATGATGTTGGCGTTCACCCCTTGGTAGGACATGACGATGTAGGCGATCAGTATTCCCAGCGGTAGCGATACGATTGCCACCAGCGCCGAGCGAATATGGAACAGGAAGATCGCGCAGACCAACGCGACGACGATGAATTCTTCAATCAGCTTGTGTTCCAGATTGTCAACCGCGCGTTTGATCAGGTTGGAGCGGTCGTACACCGGGACGATTTCAACGCCGGCCGGCAGGCTCGATTTCAGTTTGGCAAGTTTGGCCTTGACGGCTTCGATGGTCTCCAGCGCGTTCTTCCCGGAGCGCATGACGATTACGCCGCCGGCGACTTCACCTTCGCCATCGAGGTCGGCGATGCCGCGCCGCATCTCCGGCCCCAGTTCTACCCGCGCCACATCGCCCAGACGCACCGACACTCCGGCATCCGTGGTCATCAACGGAATTTTCCGGAAGTCGTCGAGCGACTTCAAATATCCAGACGCGCGCACCATGTACTCGGCTTCGCCCAGCTCCATCACCGAACCGCCAGTTTCCTGATTGGCGCGCTGCACGGCCTCGATTACCTTCCCGTGCGGGATGGAGTAGGCGCGCAGCTTTTCGGGATCGAGCACGATCTGGTATTGGCGTACCATGCCACCCACGCTGGCCACCTCGGAGACGTTCGGCACCGCCTTCAGTTCGAACTTCAGGAACCAGTCCTGAAAGGCGCGTAATTGGGAGAGATCGAGCTTGCCGCTGCGGTCGACCAGCGCGTATTCGTAAATCCAGCCCACGCCGGTGGCGTCAGGACCGAGCGCTGTCTTCGCCTGCGCCGGCAGGCGCGATTGCACCTGGTTCAGGTATTCCAGCACGCGCGACCTGGCCCAGTAGGGATCGGTGCCGTCCTCGAACAAAATATAGACAAAGGAGTCGCCAAAGAAGGAATAGCCGCGCACTGTCTTGGCACCGGGTACCGACAGCATGGTGGTGGTCAATGGATAGGTTACCTGGTTCTCGACGATTTGCGGGGCCTGGCCCGGATAGGTCGTGCGGATGATGACCTGCACGTCGGACAAGTCGGGGATCGCGTCGAGCGGCGTGCGCGCCAGCGACCATACTCCCCACCCGGCGATGAACACAGTCGCTAGCAGGACCAGGAAGCGGTTGGTGATCGACCAGCGGATCAGTTTCGCGATCATTTCGTCGCTCCCGTCGACGCCGGGGGCATCTTCATGCCGCCCATGGCCTTGTCGCTTGCAACGGGCGCTTCCGCGACTGGCGAAATTGCGACGATCTCGAAGGTGCCGTCCTGGCGCGGTTTGATGTCGAACGACACGCGGTCGCCCACGCTGACATTGCGCGGCAGGCCCGCCGGTGGCGCTTTGAACCCCATGGTCATGGCGCCCCACTTCAAGGTGGCAATCGGACCATGAGAAATGGTGACCTCATCCTTGTCGATACGTTCCACTTTGCCCTGGCCATGATGGAGTGGCGCCTGTGGGGCCGATCCGGATGACTGGGTGTCGTCCATGCGGCTGGTCGTTCCCCTCAGACTGGCTTCGGAATCGAGCAAGAACTGGCCCGACAGGACAATCTTTTGCCCGGCGCTCAAGCCCTTGCGGATCTCGGTCTGGCCATTGCCTTCACCACCGACCTCGACATCGACCGGCTGGAACTTTCCACCGTCCTGCGCCAGTATGACAACGCTACGCGTGCCGGTCTGGATCACCGCCTCCGACGGTACCAGCAGCACGTCGGCGTTGCGACTGGACGCGAAGGTGATTGTGGCGAACATGCCGGGGACCAGCTGTCCGCCAGGGTTCGCCAGTTCAACCCGGGCTTTCAGCGTGCGCGTAGCGGCGCTCACCTCCGGTAACACCGCGCCGACCTTGCCCTTGAAGACGCTTCCCGGCAGCGCTGGCGAGCGCGCCTCGACGGCGTCGCCAGGCCGCACTTTGGCTGCCACGTTCTCCGGAACGTCCGCGTTCACCCAAACGGTGGACAGGCCGTTGATGCGAAACAGCTGCGCTCCCGACGCCACCGTCATGCCTTCGCGAGCGCCAAGCTCCGCGACCACGCCGCTGACGGGGGCCGAGATAGTGATACGCGGATGCACCTTACCGCTCGATTCGACCAGCCGGATCTGCCCGTCCGTCATCCCAGCCAAGCGCATACGCTGGCGGGCTCCGTCAACCAGCGATGCGGTGTCGCCACCTTGCATACGGCGGGCCGCGAGGTATTCCTCCTGCGCCGCGATCCAGTCTGGCACATACAATTCGGCCAGCGCCTGTCCCTGCTTCACGGGATCGAGCGCGGCGCGGACATACAGGCGTTCGATAAACCCGTTGCTGCGGGCCTGCACCAGCACCACGTCGCGTTCGTTGTACGCGACGCTGCCGACCGTGACGACACCGGATGGCAGCCTGCCGGCGGTGACAATAGCAGTGCGCACGCCCAGGTTCTGCTGGACGCGCGGGCTGATGGTGACGGAGCCGTCGTCGCCGTCGGCGCCGGCGTAGACCGGCACAAGCTGCATGTCCATGAACGGCGACTTCCCGGGCTTGTCGAACTTCTGGCCAGGCACCATCGGGTCGTGCCAGTAGAGCGGCTTCTTGCCGGTGCCGCCGGCGACCGTGACGGCGTCGTCGTGGTCTGGCGAGGCCTGCATGGCCTGGTGCACACCAAGCCGGTAGGCGCCGTATCCGCCGGCCGCAATGACAATGGCAGCGATCGCCGCGAGAATATTCTTGTTCTTCATTTGGATTCCTGGTGGCTGTTGGCAGCGGAATGCTGGGCGGTTCCGCCCTCGGGGAATAGGAAGTTCAGCTGCGCCCACAGGCGTGCGGTCTCCAGCTCGACTTCCAGCGCTTGCAGGCGGAGCTCGACTTCGCCGCGCCGTGCGACCAGCACGTCGGCCAGGGGCGCTTTTCCCCCGCGATAGGCGGCCAACACTGCCTGGCTGCGCTCGGAGGCCAGCGGCAACGATTCACGGGTGTAGCGGGCAGTCCGCTCTCGGCCGCTCTGCCAGGCAATGATCGTGCTGCGGGTCTCGGCGACATGCCCGCGCAGCATCTCATCGCGCTCGGCTTTCGTTTGTTCGACCAGGGCCAGCTTTGCGGCCAGTTCACGGTCCTGCCGGTTCTTCCGATCCCATTGCAGCGGGACCGAAATGCCAACCGACACCATGTTCGCGTAGGCGGGCCCGCGCTGCTGGAACGCGACTTCGACGCTCCAGTCGGTATGCTGATTCGCCCGCGCCAAGTTGGCGTCGGCTTGCGCGATGTCTTCCTGTTTGTTCAAGACCGAAATCTCCGGGTGGTGGGCGAGATCGGTGTCGAGCGAGGCTGGATCGAGGCGAATACGGTTGATATCCGGCGCACCGGCTACCGAGGTGTCTTCACCTGTCCACCGGGCCAGCATAGTGTAGGCGGTGCGCTGGCGGCGGCCGATTTCGCTGGCGCGGTCATCGAGCGCGAGCAATGCGGAGCGAGCTGCGAGGATATCGGCCGAGCTGCCACGCCCACCACGGTAAGCCCCCTCGGCAGCTTCAATTTCCTGGCGTGAGACGGCCAACTGGGCGGAGACCGCGCTGACCATTTGCTCCGTATAGAAAACCTCCAGCCAAGCGATGGCGGTGTCGCGCTGGATGGCGGCCAGTGCCACGTCCTTCTGCGCCAGGGCCTTATCGCCTTCGATCTGGTAGCGCGCGGAACGCCAATGCAGCTTGTCAGCGCGGGTCAGCTCCTGCGACAGGCCGATCCGGCGCATGGTCATGAAGTCGTTGCCCAGGCTAAGGCGATCGGCACCGCTGACGGGAAGATTGTCGATGCCCACTTTCAGCACTGGATCGGGGCGCTGGCCGGCGGCGACTGCCATCTCATTGGCGGCAGTGATGGCCTGATCTTGGGCGCCAAGCTGGCGCGAGCGGGCAACGGCTCGCATCTGGGCCTCTCCTAGTGTCAGCGGCTGCGGTGCCGCCAGCGCACCGTGAATGGCGGCGAGGAACGAGAGCGCGAGCGCGGCCTTCGGTACGCACCGAAGACGGAAAACTCGCGCATTGAAATGCACGGAAAACGGGGATGACATGATATCTCCAGAATGCGATGGACAACACCGCGCGCGCCTGTCCGGCGAAGCGGTGACGAACTAAGCAGTCTGGAGGATTAAATACGGAAACAGCAGTGCTGAATGGCCAAGGGCGGAGCAGTGGCGCGCGTCAGCGGGACAGATTCGAGTGAGGCAGCAAGCGAGAGATAGGCACGCTCGATGCGGGGAAGCACGACTTCCAAGCTGCAGGCCACGAATGGGTGGACGGCGGGCGTGCTAGAAGTGTCTGCCGACTGGTGGCCCGTGTCGCAGTGCGCGGCACATAGCGCCGGACTGCTCTTGTCCATGCTCATATCGGTGCAGCCGGGCATACCCGCCATGCTAACTGGCTCTACCGTCTGCACCTTATTCGGCGCCGGGCAAGCATATGCCGAAACAGCCAGCTGAGCAAACAGCAAGCTGAACAGCATAATGATCGCCGCGACCGCGCGCGTAGGTTGTGACAGTTTCATGGTTTGCGAATGTTAGCACAACGCGCTGGCCGCCGCTGAAGCAGGGAAAAATAACCCATTTGTCAACGCGATCCGCCCGGTGCCGGCGTCTCTGCCGCACATCACTGGCCTTTGGTACTGAGTATGCGGGTAATACGCGCCATACTCCCAGCCGAGCAGTCGGCCGGCCATAGTTCAACGACGTCGCCGTCTTTAATATCCAGCGTTGGCGGCACCCGCGCTACCGCCGAGTGCATCAGACGAACATGGCGGTACCGGACGTTCACATACCGATTGGCCGTATATTGGTCACGAGGCAGGTCGGCCAGGCACTTCGGCAGCTGCGCTGGTGGAAGGTCTGCCGCATAGGTACTGAGTACATGGCCGCGTCTCGCCCCATGCTCCCAGTCGACCGTTCCCAATGTCGGATCAGTCGCACAGCCCGCGAGAACAAACAAGACCGCAGCCATCGCACAGACTGCCTTCAGACAGCGCCTGCTTTGCTCGCGGCGATTCGAGATACCTTGGGGTGTTGACATAGAGGGGCTGGCCTTTCCATTACTGCAAACGTAGAATGCGGCGGGCGCCGATGAGGACGATCACGCTGATGACAAAGCCCACGACCAAGTCTGGATATCGCGAGCCCGTCCAGGTCACCAGTGCGCCGGCGATGACCACGCCCAGATTGGCAATCACGTCGTTCGCAGAAAAGATATAGCTCGCCCTCATGTGGGCGCCGTGATGCCGTTTCTTTGCAATGAGCACCAGGCAAGTCACGTTAGCGATCAGTGCAACCGCGCCAATTCCCATCATGGCGACCGACTCGGGCTCGCTGCCGGTCACGCCACGGCGCAGCACCTCACCGAGTGCTCCCAGCGCGAGGACCACCTGAAGCCACCCAGCCACGTGAGCAGCGCGGCGCTTCAATTCCACGGAGCGGCCCACTGCATATAGGGCTAGGACGTAGACCGCAGCATCGGCAAACATGTCGAGCGAGTCGGCGATCAGGCCCGTTGATTCGGCCAGAAGACCCCAGACCATCTCGACTACGAACATCAGGCCGTTGATTGCCAGCAGCCTGCGCATCGTCCGCGCCTCGCCAGCGTCATCGACCGGCTCAATTTCCGGCCGTGCGCCGTCGGCGATGGGTTCGGATTTGATCAACTGGGCGCCCAGGCCAAGCGGCGCGAGGCGGGAAAGGACGACTTGGGCGTCGCCTTGGTGTGTCACGCTCAGCGTATGGGCGGCAAGGTCAAAATTGAGCGAGCCGATCCCAGCCACGCCCCCCAGTGCCATGCGGATGAGGTTTTCCTCTGAAGGGCAATCCATCTTGGGCAAGAGCAAGACGCTCTCGCAGCGGAGTGTGGCCGCTGGGAACGGTGTCTGGGCAAAGCCGGTATCTGTATTCATCCATCAAGGGTAAACCTTGAAGCCGCTCTAACGTCAAGCCCAACGCATCCTTAGTCTCATTGCCTCGGCTGCAAGGTGTCGATGATGCGGCAGTTGGCCACCGTTCCGCCTTGGCACGACGCCAGCATGTTCGCCAGTTGCTCCTTAAGAACCACCAGATCGGCAATCTTTTGCTCAACCGCGTGTAAATGCTCGGCCGTCATTACCATCACCTCACAGCAGTCGGCATCGCGCTGGTCGGAGAACGTCAGCAGGCTGCGCACCTGATCGATCGTAAATCCGATTTCCCGGGCCCGCCGCACGAAGGCGAGCCGGTCCAGATCCTCCTTGTCGTATTGCCGGTAGTTGCTACCGGTGCGCGACGGCGTAGAAAGCAGTCCAATTTTCTCGTAATACCGGATGGTCGCCGAGGGCGTCTGCGCGGCGCTGGCCAGTTGGCCAATCGAAAAAGATATCGTCATGATGCTTGACCTTAAAGTGACTACAAGGTTTATAAACCTTGCAAGTCAACCCGTCAAGCGTCCGATCATGCACCTTCGAATACCCCGCACCCTCCTTGTAGGGGGGCTTTTGGCGAGCCTCTCCCTCGCAGGGCTCGCACAAGATTTACCCCTTACACTCGGCCAGGCGATCGCACACGCTCAGGAGCGCGCGCCAGCGTTACGCGGCGCCGACGCCTCGGCACGCGCGGCCGACGCCGGCGTAGCCGTCGCCGGAATGCGTCCGAACCCCACGTTGTCCATTGACGCCGAAAATGTGTTTGGCTCCGGCCGCTATGCTGGCTTCGGCGGCGCCGAACGCACGGTTTCCTTGTCCGTGCCGCTGGAGTTGGGTGGCAAGCGGCAGTCCCGTATCAAGGTGGCCCAGGCCGAGCGTTCAGCCGTCGGGGTGGGCTTGACTGCTGCCCGCGCCGACGTTACTCAGCGCGTGACCGAAGCTTTTGTGCTGCTGGCTGCCGCTGAGCGCCGCTTGGAGATTGCTCGCAGCAGTCTGGGGTGGGCCGAGCGCGCTGCGCACGCGGCCCAGGAACGTGTACGGGCTGGAAAAGCTTCGCCGATCGAGGAGCAACGTGCTCAGGTCCTGCAGATTGGCGCCGAGTCGCGGGTTGGCAAGGCCGAACGCGCGCTTGCGCTGGCCCACGCTGATCTCGCCCGCCTGACCGGGGATGCCCCCAGCGCGTCCATCGTTGCCGCTTGGTTTGATGTTCTTTCCACGGCAGGACCGGCGGCACCACATCAACCCTCGCTGTCAGTTGCCGCAGCACAGGCACAGTTGGCGATCGCCAGCGCGCGTGTGGACGCGGCCAGGCGTGAGCGCATCCCCGACGTAACGATCACTGCCGGCACGCGCCGCTATGGCGACTCTCCCGACAAGGCAGCCGTGCTGGGTTTGTCAATACCTCTGCCTCTGTTCAATTCAGGCACCCACGCCCTGGCACGTGCCAAGGCGGAGGAAGAAAAGGCGATCGCCGAGGGCGAGACGGTTGCCCTTGATGCTCAGCAGGCATCGGCGCACGCGGCGGCCGACGTCGCCGATGCGCGAGCGGTCGCCCAAACAGCCGCCGGCCCAGCGCTCAAGGCCGCGCAGGAGGCGGCCAGAATTGCCCGTATCGGCTACGCGGAAGGCAAGTTCGCGCAGCTGGAGATGATTGAGGCGGAACGTTCACTGGCAGAGACGCGCGAAGCCACGCTCGACGCGTTGACCGAGTATCACCTTGCCCAAGCCCGCATGGCGCGACTGCAAGGCAGCACACAACCCATTTACAAGGACTAAATCATGCAAGTGCCATATCGTTTGAGCGTTTGCGGCGTGTTGCTGATTCTGGCGGCATGCTCTCGCTCACCCCAGCCAGAAGGTGGCAAGCCTGAGGCACACAATGCGGCGGCCCCGGCGCCGACTACGCCACAAAAGCAGCAGGAAAAAGACAAGGATGGCGAAGACAAGCCAGGCGAGCACGCGGGCAAGGAGGACAAGGACGGTAAACATGCCGATTTTATCAAGCTGTCCGACAAGCAGATTCAGGCCGCGCACATCGAAGTGGCTGCAGTGCGTGCCGGGTTTGCCGGTGCGGTCGAAGCGCCGGCCGTCATCCTCGCTGATCCGCAGCATGCCGCCGTGGTAAGCAGTTCGGTGAGTGGCCGGGTGATCAGCGTGCGCAAGAACCTGGGAGAGAACGTTGCCCAGGGCGAGGTGCTGGCCATCGTGGAAAGCCGCGAGGTTGCGCAGTTCAGCGCCGATGTCGCGCTGGCACGCCGCCAGATGGAACTTGCCGAAGCCGGTTTTAAACGCGAAGACCGGCTGTACGCCGAAAAAGTATCATCCCGTCAAGAATTCGAGCTGGCGCAGTCGGCGCTCGATGAGGCCCGCACCCGGCTGCGCCTGGCACAGCAGCAGCTGTCGGCCACCGGCGGCGCCGAACACAGCGCCCAACTGGGGCTACGTGCTCCCATCGCTGGGATCGTCACCGCGCGCCAGATCACGCTGGGCGACGTCGTTGAAGCCAATGCCAAGCTGTTTGAACTGGCCAACCCCAACACCTTGTCCGTCGAGCTGTCGCTCACTCCCACGGATGCTTCGCGTATTGCCATCGGCGCGCCGGTTGAGATCTCGGCCGAGGCAAGATCCGGGGCCGGGCGCATTGCGTTCATCTCGCGCGTCCTGGACCCGGCCACGCGTCAAATCCGGGCGATCGCATCGCTGTCCAACCAGAACGGCATTTGGCGGATCGGCGAGACTGTATCCGCCTCGGTCGTGCTCGCCGCGCAGTCGACTGGCGAGCAGCTGGCCGTGCCTCGCGCCGCCGTACAAACCGTCGAAGACAAGCCCAGCGTTTTTGTCCGCGAGAAGGACGGTTTTGCGATTCGGCACGTGGCCCTCGGTAAGCCATCGGCTGGCTTTGTCACTGTGTTATCCGGCCTGGACGGCTCCGAGCGCATCGCGACGAGCAACACCTATGTACTGAAGGCCGAGCATGGCAAGGGTGAAGCGGGAGGCGACAATGACTGACCAGCTTGAGATCCGTTGTGCGCGGGAGGTTGCCGCATGATCGCGCGCTTTGTCAATTTCTCGGTACGGCACCCGTGGCAGGTGCTGTTGACAGCGCTTTTCGCTGCATTGGTCGGTGCGTTTGCATTGTCGCGGTTGCCGATCGATGCGGTGCCCGATATCACCAATACCCAGGTTCAGATCAACGTGGTCGTTCCCGCCCTGGCGCCGGCCGACGTCGAGCGCCAAGTCACTTATCCGATTGAAACGGCTTTCGCAGGCACACCCGGACTGGAATCGACCCGCTCGCTGACCCGGCATGGCTTTGCCCAAGTGACGACGGTCTTCAAGGACGGCACCGACGTTTATTTTGCACGCCAGCAGATCGCCGAACGACTGCGCTCGGTGGAGCGTACCTTGCCGCCGGGCGCGACGGCAACCATGGGCCCGATCGCCACAGGCTTGGGCGACGTCTACATGTGGACGGTCGAATTTGCCAATACGCATACCGGGGGCGCCAGCGCGGGCATGGAGTCCGATGGCAGCTACGTGACGCCTGCAGGCGAAGTGCTGCACACGGCAAAGGAGAAAGCCACTTACTTGCGTACCGTGCAGGATTGGATCGTGGCGCCACAGCTGAAGAACACCCCCGGCCTGGCTGGCGTGGACGTGATCGGCGGTTACGTCAAGCAGTATGTGGTGACACCCGATCCGCAGCGACTGGCGGTACTCGGGATTGGCCTGTCTGAGCTCGCTGAAGCGTTGGAGCGCAATAATACGAGCGCCGGCGCCGGCGTGCTGGTACAAAACGGGGAAGCGCTGACCATCCAAGCTGACGCCCGTATGACAAACAGCGGCGAGCTGGCCAAGACCGTCATCGCCACGCGCGGCGGCACACCGGTCCTGTTGTCGCAGGTGGCACAGGTGAGCGTTGGGCAGGAGCTGCGCTTCGGCTCGGCATCCGAAGGCGGTGTCGAGGTGGTCGTTGGCACGGCCGTCATGCGTATCGGCGAAAACAGCCGCACGGTGGCGGAAGCCGTCGACGTTCGCCTGAAGGAAATTGCACGTTCGCTGCCGCCCGGCCTGATCATCAAGCCGGTACTGAACCGTACGCGGCTGGTCGACTCGACCATCCAGACGGTGGCCAAAAATCTGACGGAAGGCGCCTTGCTAGTCATCGCCGTGCTGTTTGCGCTGCTGGGCAATTTGCGCGCCGCGCTGATCGCCGCTGCCGTCATTCCGTTGACGATGTTGCTCACGTCGGCCGGGATGTTGAAAATCGGCTTGTCGGCCAACCTCATGAGTCTGGGCGCGCTGGATTTCGGCCTGATCGTCGATGGTGCGGTGATCATCGTTGAAAATGTCTTGCGCCGCATCGCAGAGCGCCAACATGCGGCCGGCCAAGCACTCAGCAAGGCCGAGCGCCGGGAAACGGTCGCCGCGGCCGCGCGCGAAATGATCCGGCCCAGCGTCTACGGCCAGGCCATCATCATCCTGGTCTACGTGCCCCTCTTGACGTTCCAGGGCGTCGAAGGTCGCATGTTCGCGCCGATGGCCGTCACTGTCATCCTGGCGCTGGTCTTTGCGTTCCTTCTGTCCCTGACGGTGGTTCCTGCGGCTATCACGCTGTGGCTGTCCCGGCCGGTGGACCACGCGGAGAACAAGCTGATGATGGCGCTGGGCAAATTCTATGCACCGTGGCTTGATCGCGTCTTGCCACGACCGGCCTTCATCGGCGGCCTGGCGACAGCGGCCTTTGTCGGCTCCCTTGTGTTGTTCCAAACTCTAGGGCAGGAGTTCCTCCCAACGCTGGACGAGCAAGACGTGCTGCTGCAGGTGTCGCGGATACCGGGGACATCCGTGGATCAGAGCCAAGCAATGCAATTTGACGTGGAAAAGGCCGTGGGCAAGGTGCCGGAGGTGAAGCTCGTGTTCTCGCGCACGGGCACCGCCGAATTGGCGTCCGACCCGATGCCGCCCAACCTGACCGACACCTTTGTGATCGTAAAGGATCGTTCGCAGTGGCCAAATCCATCGATGAGCAAGGCTGATCTGGTGGAAAAGATCGAGCACGCCGTTGCGGACATACCGGGCCAGAACTACGAACTGACGCAGCCTATCCAGATGCGTTTCAACGAGCTGCTGGCTGGCGTGCGCGGCGACATTGCTGTCAAGGTCTACGGCGACGATTTCGCCACCATGCTCAAGACTGCCGACAAAGTCGCCGATCAGTTACGTTTCATCGAGGGCGCGGTCGATGTGCGGGTCGAGCAGGTGCAAGGAATGCCTCTACTCGATGCCCAGCTCGACCGTGATGCAATGGCCCGTGTCGGCCTCACCGCGAAGGACGTCTTCGATACGCTGGCAGCGGCCGTGGCGGGTCGCGAGGCGGGCCATATATTCGAGGGCGACCGCCGGTTCGACGTTGTGGTCCGCATGGGCGAGAGCGCCCGCAACGATGTGGAGGCGTTGCGCCAGCTGCCCGTGCTCACGCCGGGCGGCAAATTTGTGCCGTTGGGTTCAGTGGCGCGGCTGGAGCTCGGGAAGGGGCCGAGCCAGATCAGCCGTGAAAACGGCAAGCGGCGCGTGGTCGTACAGGCAAACGTACGTGGTCGCGATATCGCCGGCGTCGTCAAGGACGCCCAGAACGCCATCGATGCCAAGGTGACGCGTCCGCCCGGTGTCTGGCTGACCTGGGGCGGGCAGTTCGAAAATTTGGAACGCGCACGCCTGCGCCTGGCCGTGGTCGTACCGGCGTGCTTCGTGCTGATCGTGGGTGTGCTTTACTCGGCGGTCGGTTCCTGGCGTGCGGCGGCGGTCGTCTTCACCGGCGTGCCGTTGGCCCTGATCGGTGGGGTGCTGGCGCTCTGGCTGCGCGGCCTGCCATTTTCAATCTCCGCTGCGGTGGGCTTTATCGCGCTCTCCGGTGTCGCTGTCTTGAACGGGCTGGTGATGGTGGGGGCGATCGATGAACTGTCGAAGTCGCAGCCGTGGGAAAGCGCGGTGCGCACCGGAGCGCTTCGCCGATTGCGACCGGTGTTAATGACGGCGCTGGTGGCCTCGCTCGGGTTCGTGCCGATGGCTCTGGCCAACGGCGCTGGGGCGGAGGTGCAGCGGCCACTGGCGACCGTGGTGATCGGCGGCTTGATATCGACAACGCTGCTCACGCTTCTGGTGCTACCCGCACTCTACCGTCGGTTCGGCACTCCGCTAGTGCCGAAAAGCGAACAACAGGACGTGTGATTTGCCAAGATAGATCGCCACCATTGGCAGCTGGCGTCAACTTTTGACGTCAGCTAATTTGCATCGCCTTGAACGTCATCATCATTTTTTGACCTACCGAGGGTCATGCGTGACCTTCGATGGGTCAAATTTGACCTGTATTGGGGTCATCTGTTCTGGCGTTCGCATCGACTGAGGCACTGGCACATAAATAATTGTTCGGCAGTTGCTTCACGGCCTGATTCTGCATATAGAATTGTCGACGTTTTAAGTTCTGCATTGTGTTGTTTGTCCAGCCGCGCATTGAATGTTGCCCCATGCTGCCGGGCCTACATGAAGTACGTGGCTCAACCGCATAGGAGCCTGAGCCTTGAGCAGCATTCATGAAACTGCGTATCCGCGTTTCAAACCGGAGCTGACGCAGCGCGAACTGGAAGACGTATACAGCCCTAGTGACGAGGACCACAAATTTGTTCGTCGCAATGCCCGCACGGATCCGGCTCGGCTGTATCTCGTACTGTTATTGAAGACATTGCCGAAGCTGGGCTACTTTCCCTTGTTGAACGAAGTTCCGGCCCCAATTGTGTCGTTTCTCGGAAAGGCGATCGGCGCGCGATCGGTCGCGGCAAAGGATCTTCAAGCCGAGGAAAATCGACCTAATTCGCGCCAGCGTTGGATGGAGGCCATCCGGCCATATTTGAAAATCAGGCCAATCGACGACCACACATATTCCGCCATTCAGAACGCGGCTACTGAGGCGGCCCAAACCAAGCACGAACTGGCTGATATCATTAATGTGGTCATTGAGGAATTGGTTCGCCAGCGCTTCGAACTTCCCGCATTTAGCACGCTCCATCGAAGGGCATTGAAGGCACGCAGCGAAGTCAACGACCACTTTTTCCAGGGCCTCGTCGAACCTCTCGCACCACCTGTCATCGCCCGTTTTGACGCGATGCTGGTTCCGGCCGCGCCGCCAGGCGTCAGCGGCTGGCAGCAGCTCAAGCAAGACCCCAAGAAACCGACCAACACGGAAGTGCGGCAGTATCTGGAGCACCTCCAATGGCTCAAGAGCTGGGCGACGCAGCTGCCAGCCATCTCTCATATCCCGGTAGTGAAACGCAGCCAGTTCGTCCATGAGGCACGTGCGCTTGATGTGGCCGACATGAAGGCGCTCAAGCACAATAAGCGCTACGCGCTGATGGTGCTGCTGTTCCATGCTCAGTTGAGCAAGTCGCTGGATGACGCGGTGGAGATGTTTATTCGTAAGCTACGAAAAATCCATTCCGGCGCGGAAGAGCAACTGCGGCGATACTATCTGGAGCACCAGAAGCGCGCGGAAAAGCTGATCATCCAGCTGCGGGATGTCCTCGAAGCCTTTTTCGAGGGCGAAACCGATGAGGAGAAGGGAGCGCGCATCGCCGCTGCCTTCCATGACGAACCAGGCAATCTGCTCGTCGAATGCGATGAGCACATAGCCTATGCGGGAAACAACTACCTACCGTTTATGCTGGCGCCGTACCAGGTGCAGCGGCCCTTGCTACTGAACTGTCTCAGTTTGCTCAATCTGGAATCGACATCCGCCGACCAGTCGCTCATCGATGCGATTCGCTTCGTCTTGGCCCATCGCCAGAGCCATCGCGAATCGTTGTCCATCGCCGGAACGAATATCAATCTGAAGTGGATACCGGAAAAATGGCGCAAGCTGGTTACCGGTCAGCGCACCGTTGACCAGGTTTCCGAGGTGAGCCGAAAATATTTTGAGCTCTGCGTGCTTACCGAAACAATGCGGGAACTGCAGTCTGGCGATTTGTACGTCGCAAACAGTGACCAGTTCAGCGACTACAGAACGCAGCTCGTTGAGTGGGACGAGTACCAGGCACAGGTGGAGGAATATGGTGCGATGCTTGGCTTGCGGACCGACCCGAAGGAATTTTCTGCGGCTCTCAAGACCTCCCTTGCGAAGATGGCTGCTGCCGTCGATGCGGGGATGCCAGAAAACGAGCACGTTGATATCATCGGTAACGAACTGATTCTGCGCAAGCACGCCAAAGATGCCAAGCCGGAGGCACTGGAAAAAATCGACAAGATTCTCACCGAGCGCCTGCCCGAAAAAAATATCCTCGACATCTTGGTGGAGTCAGAAGGCTGGCTGGATCTGCACAAGCTGTTTGGCCCCTTGTCTGGCTTCGACTCCAAAGTGGATGATCCACGGCGACGGTTCATCACCACGCTGTTCTGCTATGGCTGCAACTTAGGCGCCACACAAACCGCGCGCTCGGTCAAGGACTTGAGCCGTAAGCAGGTGGCCTGGCTGAATTTGCACCACATCACCGAAGAGCGACTGGAAAAGGCCATCGTGCAGGTCATCAACGCTTACAATAAGTTCTTACTGCCGAAATACTGGGGAACGGGCAAGAGCGCGTCGGCCGACGGCACCAAGTGGAACATGTACGAGCAGAACCTGCTGTCCGAATATCACATCCGGTATGGCGGTTACGGCGGTATCGGCTATTACCACGTGTCCGACATGTACATTGCGCTGTTCAGCCATTTCATTCCATGCGGCGTTTACGAGGCCATCTACATCCTTGATGGCCTGATCAAGAACGAGTCGGAGATTCAGCCCGACACGCTGCATGGCGACACGCACGCGCAAAGCGCTCCTGTATTTGGGCTGGCCTATCTGCTGGGGATCAACCTGATGCCGCGCATCCGGAACCTGAAGAGTTTGGTGTTTTATAAGGCTGACAAGGGAACGCGTTACGAAAACATCAATGGCCTTTTCAGTGAGTCTATTAACTGGGAACTCATTGAAACGCACTTGCCGGACATGCTGCGCATCGCGCTGTCGATCAAGGCCGGTAAGATTACACCGTCGACAATCCTGCGACGCCTGGGCACCGCAAGCCGCAAGAACAAGCTGTATTTTGCGTTCCGCGAGCTGGGGCGGGTTGTGCGCACCGAGTTTCTGCTCAAATACATCGGCGACGTTGAACTACGAAAAACGATCCAGGCGGCCACCAACAAGAGCGAAGAGTTCAACCAGTTCATCAAGTGGTTGTTCTTCGGGAACCAGGGCATCATCGCTGAGAATGTACGCCACGAGCAGCGCAAAGTCGTGAAGTATAACCAGCTGGTGGCCAATCTGGCCATCCTTCACAACGTTGAGGCCATGACGGGTACGCTGAAGGAAATGCAGAGGGAAGGGTTCCCGATCGATGAGGAAATTTTGGCTGGCTTGGCGCCGTATCGGACGGAGCACATCAACAGGTATGGTGACTATACCTTGGACCTAGAAAGAAAGGTGCCACCAATGAATTACAAAACGAGAATTCTTCAGTAAATCAAATGGTTACGACGGGATTTGAGTTTTTTTACACGAATCCCGGCCGACCCTCTATGCGGAGAAAACGGCGGCCGAATTGAACCAAGTGCGGGGCCGGGACGGTGGGTGCTCCGCATAACAATACGCCCAGCATCAGAATTGGACTTCAACGGCCAGCAGGCAAAAGGCCTTGGCCCACTGAGCTACGAGGCGCAGCGCGGCATGTACCTGCACCCGACCTACGCGGTAACGACGACGCGCGAGCCGCTGGGGATATTGGACGTCTGGATGTGGGCGCGCGAACCAAAGGACGAACATGGCAAGCGCGGCGGCCCGAAAGAGAGCTTGCGCTGGATCGAAGGCTACGAGCGGCTGGCGGACCTGGCGCCACGCCTGGCATCGACGCGTCTGGTGTATGTGGCTGACCGCGAAGCGGACATGATGCCGTTGATGGCGTGTGCCCAGCAACTGGGCACTCCGGTCGACTGGCTGGTGCGCGCGACGCACAACCGCTGCCTGCCCAACAGCGAGAAGCTGTGGCCTCACACCACGGAAGGGGCGGCGCTGGGCGAGATCGAGTTCACGCTTGCCGCCAGGCCGGGCAGCAAGGCGCGCATCGTGCGCCAACACCTGTGGGCGCGCCGTGTCGAACTGAAGGCGGGCAAGGGTAAAACGGTGGCCGCGACCTGCGTTGTGGCGCGCGAGTACGGCGCGCCGGCTGGCACGAAAGCCATCGAATGGCGCTTGTTGACGAACAGAATGGCCACCACGGCAGCCGACGTGGCCGAACTGATTGACTGGTACCGCGCCCGCTGGGAAATCGAGATGCTGTTCAACGTGTTCAAGGCTGGCTGTAAGATCGAGCAACTGCAACTGGGGGCAATTGAGCGTATCGAACGCGCGCTCGCGCTGTACTTGGTAGTGGCATGGCGGATCGCCTACTTGATGCGCATGGGCCGTACTTGCCCGGACCTTGACGCCGGCCTGTTTTTCGATCCCGATGAGATACAGGCGTGTTGGCGCCGACCCAATATTGACCCACCGGGGATGCGGACCTTTTCTTGGACTGGTTTACATCGTTAACCCCAAGCTTTCACGATACTCGATCGGGCTCAGATAGCCAAGAGAGCTCTTGATGCGCTTTTCGTTGTACCAGCGAATGTATTTATCGAGCACCTCCACGAACTGTTCGATTGTCGTCGACCGCCAGTCGCCAGGGTCTTGTTTTCCGTCGGGCCGAGCGTAGTCGTAAACCACTTGCTTCAAGGCTTGGAAATCGGCAAGCCACAGCCGGCCATCTGGACAATTGGCAAGCACAGCTACCGAATCGTTGCCAATCGCATCGTACTCACCATGCCAACGCGCCAGGCAGCCAAGGTCGCGATCGCGCTCGACATCAGCAGGGACCAAGAGTTCATGGACGAGTTCACGGAGTTCCTTTGGTTTGGCATGATACTCGCCGCGCTGGCGATGGGCTGGCTTGCCTGGGTTGCCGTGCGCAAAGGGCTTTCGCCACTGAATGAGGTGTCGGCGATGATGGCAAATATATCCGCGCAGCGGTTGGACGTACCCATTCCAACGTCCGGAGTACCGCAGGAGTTGACCGTGCTCGTATCGTCATTTAACACGATGCTTGCGCGGCTCGACGAGTCGTTTCGGCGACTCTCGGAATTTTCATCGGACATCGCCCACGAATTGCGCACACCAATCCAGAATCTGATGGTCCAGACGGAGGTGACCTTAAACCATGAAAACGATGTCATCGAATACCGCACGAACCTGCAATCGAACCTGGAGGAATTTGCGCGTCTGTCGCGCATGATTTCGGACATGCTGTTTCTGGCCAAGGCCGACAATCGCCTACTTGTTCTGCGCCGCGAGGCGATCGATCTGCGTTCGGAGGTGGAACGATTGTTCGATTTCTATGAGGCGCTCGCCAGTGAGCGCAACATCCGTTTGATTCAACAAGGCGCGGCGACAGCCCACGTGGACCGCTTGATGATTCAACGCTCCCTGTCCAATTTATTATCGAACGCGATCCGTTTCACACCGGAAGGGATGGCGGTCGAAATCACACTCGGCGTGGGGCTTGAGCACCAGGCCACGATCTCTGTCGCCAATCCAGGCACGGTTATACCGGCAGAACACCTGTCAAAGATATTCGATCGGCTCTACCGCGCCGATGCTTCACGTCAGGATGCGAACAGCGAGAATGTGGGCTTGGGCTTGGCGATCACCCGGTCCATCGTGGAACTGCATGGCGGTAAGATCAGCGTCGTATCCGATAGGGATTGGACCCGCTTTACGATCGAGCTACCGACAATGCGCGACGAAACAAATCCCGACGATCACGCGCATGTAGTAGACGGCTAGGCAACTAACGGTACCCGGTTGAGCGCAGAAAAGTTGTGGCGATTGGACCGGGCAGTGCTCAACCTGCGGGGCGCTCCATTCCGGCGCGGCAAAGGCGCAATTCGGCCTCCAGCGCCGCTTGTTGCCGCAGCAGATCAAGTCTTTCCTGCGCCAGCGCGTCGGCTCGACGCTCCATGTCCGCCAATCGCTCTCCGGCGAGCGCCGTTTCTCGTTCGCGGACCGCCAGCGTGGTGTGCGCATCGCTCAATTCACGCTGCAGGGCCTCTTGTTTCGTCGTCAATAGGATCTGCCCGGCGGCTGATTGCGCCGCTTCGGCCGCGGTGCGGTCGCGATCGGCACGTAGTTGCCCAAGTTCCAGTTGCGCACTTTGGGCGTCGCGTTCCAGGCGCTCGTTCTCCTCGATCACGCGCGACATCTGGCCGGCGTGCTGGGCCGCCGCGACCTGCTTGAGCTCCAGCTGCTGCCGGAGCTGGCCCAGCTCGTGATCCTGCTGCACGATGCGCCGCTCAAACGACTGGCGCTCCTCCGTGCGCTGCGCCGCGTTCGACTCCTGGTAGTGCTCGAACTGGGTGCGCGCGTGCGTCAGCTGCTGGTTGACGGCGGCCACCTCGGCGGCCCGGTCGGCGAGGCGCTGGGCCAACCCTGTGTTCTCGCTCTGGGTGCCTGCCAGCAGCACGCTTTGCGTCTGCAGTTCCGCCCGCAGCCGCACCATCTCATCTTGAGCGTGGGCCAAATCGGCCGCCAGGGCAGACCTTTCTACGCCCAGCGTCTTGGCCTGTGCGCGCAGCTGCGCCATCTCAACCTGGAGCGCTTTGAGCGCGTCAGCATGGGCCAGGGCCGCCTGTTCCAGTTGCGCAGTCGCATCCGCCCGCAGGCCGTCGTAGACCTGCCTGACGGCCTGCACGAGCGCGGCCGGAAGGCCGCTGGCCGCCTCGGCGACGCTCCCGGCGTGCTCCTCCTTCCAACGCTTGAGCATGGGTGCAATCGTGCTTTTGCTGCCCGTGGCGCCCAGCGCCGCCCGGACCGTGTCGACGGTCGGATTTTTTCCTTCGCCAGCCAGCCGCGACGCGGCGGCAGCGACGTGTGAATAAAGGATGCCGGCGCGGGCCATAAGTGCTCCTTAAATAAGATAATGTAATACGTGATACGTTATATTACTCCAAATTACGATACTGAATTTTGAAAAATTTATCGATATAAGCATACGATAAAGTAACTTATCGCATGTGAACCAGCCAACCACCATGGTATCCTGCGATATCACCGGTACAAACCTCGACATTGAGCGACAGCGCCATGCCCGATCCCAGCGAATTTCCCAGTACACCCCTGGCGTCGGTCGTCGGTCCGATCGAACGCGTGGCCACCGTCGCCGTGACCGACCTCGAGCTGTCGGCCCGGCACCGTGCTTTTCTCGCCGCCGCCACCTCCGACAACACGCGCCGCACTTACCGCTCCGCCATCCGGCATTTCCTGGCATGGGGCGGCTTGCTGCCGTGCGACCAGGACGCCATCGTCCGCTACCTGCTGACCTACGCGCCGACGCTCAATCCGCGCACGTTGGCGCTGCGCCTGACCGCGCTGTCTCAATGGCACTTGCACCAGGGATTCCCTGATCCGGCGTCGACGCCCAACGTGCGCAAGACGCTGGTGGGCATCGAGCGCACACACGGCACACCGAGAAGGAAAGCCAAGGCGTTGCCGGTGGAGGACCTGACGGTGATCGTCGCCCACTTGGCCGGACTGGATACGCTGGCCGCCAGGCGTGACAACGCGCTGCTTCAGGTCGGCTACTTCGGTGGCTTCCGGCGCAGTGAGCTGGTCGGATTGGACGTCGACGACCTGGCGTGGGAGCCGGAGGGTGTGGTCGCGACGCTGGCACGCTCTAAAACGGATCAGGATGGCCAAGGAATCGTCAAGGCGATACCTTACGGCGATGGCCTTTGCTGCCCCGCGACGGCGCTGCGCACTTGGCTTGATGTTGCAAATATCGAGGCGGGGCCGCTATTCAGGTCCGTGACACGATGGGATGAGGTGGGCTCCGATGCGCTCAACTCGGCGAGCGTCAACGCAATCCTGGAGCGTCGCGCGCGAGACGCGGGGCTGGGCTATGTGCCGCAGCTGTCTAGTCATAGCCTGCGGCGCGGTATGGCCACCAGCGCGTACCGAGCCGGGGCAAACTTCCGCGACATCAAGCGGCAAGGTGGCTGGCGCCACGACGGCACCGTCCAGGGTTACATCGAGGAGGCTGGCCGGTTTGAGGAAAATGCTGCCGGCAGTTTGCTGCGTCCACGGGCCAAGTGACGTGTAGTAATGCGACTTGGCCAACGGAGCTTCTGAAGTTACCACGGAGCGTATAAAAAGTCGATTGCTTATAACTTTTACGCTTATGTGCTATTACTGGCCTTATCCCGGCTGACCCTCTGGCCGTGCGCGCCGCCGCGCTGGTCCGGGCCGCATCGCCCCAGGCCGCGCCCGCCGGCTGCAGCGTGTCGCCCACCTCCAGCGCGATGGCGCCCCGGCGCGGCAACCAGTCGCCGTCGCGCAGCGCGGCGCGCGTGCCGCGCAGGCCGGCCACCACCAGCGGCGCGGCGGCCCGCGCGGCGGCCATGCAGGCGCCGAGATGGAAGGCCCGCAGGCCGGCCGCCCGGCCGAACGTGCCTTCCGGGAACACCAGCAGATTGTCGCCGCGCGCCAGCACGGCCGCCATCGCCTCCACGTCGGCCGCCGAGCGGCGCACGTCCGCGCGCTCCACGAAGATGGCCCCCAGCCCGGTCAGCAAGGCCCGCACGGGGCCGTGGCCCCGTAGCTCTTGCTTGGCGGCAAAGACATAGCCGGGCGCGGGTGGCAGCAGGGCCGTCAGCACGATGGTGTCGAGGTAGCTCGCGTGGTTGACCAACAACACGTGGGGCCGGGCGGGCAGCCGCTCCAGCCCATCGACGTGCGCCGGCGTGCCCGTCAGGCGCATCAGGCAGCGCGCGGCCGCGTGCGCGATGCGGCGCCCCAGCGCCGGCCGCTGCAGCGCGGCGATGAGCACGCCGGCCGAAGCGGCGAGCACGGCCAGCACCAGCCATGCGTAGGCGCCGAAGACCCAGGCGCCGGCCACGCGCAGCGCCAGCGTGACGCGCGCGCGGGCCGCGGCGAGCCGCATCCTCGCCATCGGATGCGCGTTGCGGGCCGCGCCATCGATGCCTTGGCCGGATTCATACAGTTGGCGGCAGGCGAGGCGGCGGATCTTGCCGCTCGATGTCTTCAACACCGTGTGCGGGCTGACCAGCACGATGTCGTCGGGCGGCACGCCGATCACGTCCAGCGCCACCTTGTTGAGTTTGTCCCGCAGGGCGGCGCGCGCGGCCCCATCCTGGCCGCCCGTCTCGGCCATGACGATCAGCCGCTCGCTGCCGCCGGCCGGGTCGGCGCTGGCGAACACGGCCACGCAGCCGCGGCGGATGCCGGGCACCTCGCCGATCGCCTGTTCGAGGTCGTAGGGATAGATGTTGCGGCCGCCGCGCTTGATCAGGTCCTTGCTGCGGCCCGTGATGAACAGCTCGCCCTCCATGGTGCAGCCGAAGTCGCCCGTGTCGCGCCAGCCGTCATGGACCAGCCTGGCCGTGGCCTGCGGATTGCGGTAGTAGCCGGCCGTGGCGGACGGGCCGCGGAACTCCACCCGGCCCACCTGGCGCTCGGGCAGCTCGCGGCCCGTGTCGTCCACCACCCGGAACTGGTGCCCCGGCAAGGGCTTGCCGCACGACACGAGGGTCAGCGTGCCGGCGGGCGCATCGGGCTGCTGCCGCGCCGGCAGGCAACGGCCGCCATCCACGAAGGCGGCGCGGTCGACCACTTCCATGCGCGGGCCGCGCCCGAGCGGCGGGAAGGCCAGGCCGACCGACGATTCGGCCAGCCCGTACACCGGCGTCATGGCTTGCGGCGCCAGGCCGCAGGCGGCGAACTGCCGCGTGAAACCGGCCACCGTCGTCACGCTGACGGGCTCGGCGCCGTTGAGCGCCAGCCGCCACGACGACAGGTCCAGCGCGCGCATGGCCTCGGCCCCCACGTGGCGCACGCACAGTTCGTAGGCGAAGTTGGGCGCGGCCGAGATGGTGCCGCGATGGCGGCTGATCGTCCGCAGCCACAGGGCGGGGCGGGCCAGGAACGCTTGCGGCGACATCAGCACCAGCGGCATGCCGTGGTACAGCGAGCCGAACCACGCGCCGATCAGGCCCATGTCGTGATAGAGCGGCAGCCATGAGACGAACACATCCGTAGGCGTCACGCGGCAGGCCTGGCCCAGCGCGCGGACATTGGCCAGCAGGTTGGCATGGGTCAGCATCACGCCCTTGGGATCGCCGGTGCTGCCGGACGTGTATTGCAGGAACGCGATGTCGCCGGCCGTGGCGCGGAAGGCCGGCGGCGGCGCGCCCGGCCGTCGCAACTCCCCGGGCAGCAAGATCGCCTGCAATCCCGGCACGCTGGCCTGCAGGATGCGCGCCAG
Organism: Rugamonas sp. GW822-FHT03B10; assembly: GCF_058801745.1. Lineage (NCBI taxonomy): Bacteria > Pseudomonadati > Pseudomonadota > Betaproteobacteria > Burkholderiales > Oxalobacteraceae > Rugamonas > Rugamonas sp. GW822-FHT03B10. Next base: position 55,966 of record NZ_JBXANP010000011.1, read on the forward strand.
CGGCCTGGCTTGCCCGATGGTGACGATGAACGTGGCCTGGGCGTTGGCCAGGATGCGGGCGTGGCGCGCGAGGTGGTCCTCCAGCTGGGCCTGGCGCGCGGGCGGGTAGATCGGCACCGGGATGCCGCCGGCCAGCATCACACCGAAGAAGCTGGCCAGGTAGTCCAGACCGGTGGGCAGCATCAGGGCGACGGTCTGGCGCGGCAGCAAGCCGCGCTCGGCCAGGCCGGCGGCGATCTCGCGCGCCGCGTTCAGCAAGTCCTGGTAGCTGAGCGGGTGCTCGCCATGGTGGTCATCATGCAGCAGGATGTGGATGCGTTGCGGTTGGCGCGCCGCCTGCCATTCGAGCACGTCGGCCAGGGTCTGCGCCTGCTCGGGCAGCGCCGCCGCACGGCCTTCGCCGAGGTCGATGGCGGCGGCCGGCGCCGCTGGCGCGCCGGTGGCCTGGGCCAACAGGCGCAGCAGGTGGGCGGCGTTGTCGGTCTCGGACAGCGCGTCGGCGGACAGCGCGACGTGAAACGCCTCGCCCACCCGCTGCATCAGTTCGACGCGGGCCAGGCTGTCGAAGCCGAGGTCACGCTCGAAGGAACTGGTCAGCGTGACCGGCGGAACATGCCGGGGGTGGACTTCGGCCGCGAACCGGGCGATCAGCGCCAGCAGGCGCGGGCCCGGATCGGCGTCCTGCGACTCGGCCTCAACCATGGCGCGGCGGACCCGGCGCCGGCGCGATGATGCGGATCGCGCGGGTCAGGCAGACCATGTGGACGCGTGGCAGACCATGCATCAGACCTCCTGCTGGCGGACAGCGTTGAGAATACGGCTCCAACCACCCCAGCATCATACGCCGGCGACGCGGACCGGTGGGCAGTCGACGCCCGCCGGCCGCGTTGCCGCGGTCAGTGGGCCAGCGCGGCGAGTTCGCGCGCCGGGGTCCCCCTGGCCAGCTGCCCCATGCCGGCCACGTCGCACAGCGTGACGACGCGCCCGTCCACGGCGATCAGGCCGGCGCTTCTGAGCTGGGAAAACTGCCGGCTCACGCTCTCGGCCGTCAAGCCGAGAAACTCGGCGATGTGGCGCCGCTCCATGGTCAGCCGGAAACAAGAGGGCGAGTAGCCGCGCTCCTTGTAGCGGGCCGACAGGTTGATGAGGAAGGCGGCCACCCGCTGGATCGCGAGCGTGTGGTACAAGGACTGGGCGTTCACCTGTTCCTCCGACAACAGGCTGCCGAAACGCTCAAACAGCAGCGCCATCTGGCCCGGGTCGGGATGGCAGGCGATCTCGCACACTTCCGTATCCTCCAGCGCGACGACGGTGCAGCCGTGGCGTTTGAATCCCAGGCTCTCCAATCCCGCGAAATCGCCGCTCATCAGAAAGCGGTTGATGTTCCTGCGTCCCATGGAATCGACCCGGATCGACATCAGACTGCCGCAGCGCACGACGAAATAGCTGTTGTCGGTCTGGTCGCCGGCCATGAATAGGGATTCGCCACGCAACACGCGCCGGCGTTGCCTCATCAACTGGCGGGAGGGGACGGGCGCATCAACGCTCGTGGGGCGGCAAGCTGCCCGGTTCTTGCACGAGACGCAAATATCGTACTTTTCCGCTCCGGTCCGCGCTGCGGGTGAAATCTGTGTATTCATGGGGCCAACCTCAAAATTTTGCGCAGCAACGCCGGACGGTACGGCGCCTTTGGCGATAGTCAACAATCAAAGGGAAATCGAAATGCCGGTCGGCAGGAGCCGACGGATGCGGCCGTCGCCAGGACGAGGCATCCGCGCCAGGAGTTGGGGCGTTGAAACACAAGCATCCGCAGGGAAGGTGGGGCGGTGCTATTACGTTCACATTGTATTATTGCCAGTACTATCAGTGACTGGAATTCACAACGATCTTGCGCGGACGTCGTATTGAAACAACAAATGGACGATGCCGCCGCGCCACATTTCCGCATTGCATTTTCCCTTGGTGTAAGCCTTTTGGACAGGGAATGGCCGCCCGGTCCGGCGCATGCAGCAGACCGGCGGCAGTGTAACCATCCGTCACGAGGAAGATGAGCGACATTGCACATGATGCACTTGTTTCCGGACAATTTGATCTGGCTCATACAAATTGCAAAATGCAGCTCCTAGAATGGCCTGAACCCGAGGAACAGCCCCCAAGCCTCCATGTCTGGCCAGCGACCACGCGTCTTCATGGCGCGCAACCTTTGCAAGACCTACCGCACCGGCGACCTCGAAGTCCATGCGTTGCGCGCGCTATCGCTCGACATCACCGAAGGGGAGTTCATCGTGCTGCTGGGGCCTTCCGGCAGCGGCAAGTCCACGCTGCTCAACATCCTCGGCGGGCTCGACACGCCCACCAGCGGCGAGGCGCGCTGGCGCGACCATGCGCTGACCGGCGCCAGCGAAGCCGAGCTGACCCGCTACCGCCGTGAGCACGTGGGCTTCGTGTTCCAGTTCTATAACCTGATCTCCAGCCTGACCTTGCGCGAGAACGTGGCGCTGGTGACCGACATCGCCGAGCATCCGATGCCGCCGGACGAGGCGCTGGCCCTGGTCGGACTGGGCGACCGGGGCGACAATTTTCCGTCCGAAATCTCCGGCGGCGAGCAGCAGCGGGTGGCGGTCGCGCGCGCCATCGCCAAGCGGCCCGACGTGCTGCTGTGCGATGAACCGACCGGCGCGCTCGATGCCGACACCGGCCGTCTGGTGCTCGACCTGATCGCGCGCGTCAACCGCGAACTGGGCACGACCGTGGTGGTCATCACGCACAACGCCGTGATCGCCCGGATGGCCGACCGCGTGCTGCACATGACCAGCGGCGGCATCGCCGCGATCGAATCGAACGCCTGCCGTTGCTCGGCGGCGGAGCTGTCGTGGTGAGGGCGCTCGACCGCAAACTGCTGCGCGATCTGGCCGCCATGCCCGGCCAGGCCTGCACCATCGCGCTGGTGGTGGCGGCCGGGGTCGGGGCCTTCGTCGCCCAATTGTCGACCTACCATTCGCTGGTGGCCACCCGGGCCGGTTACTACCAGCAAGCGCGCTTCGCCGACGTGTTCGCCGACCTCAAGCGGGCGCCCAATGCGCTGCTGGCGCGGGTGGGCGGCTTGCCAGGCGTGGCCCAGGCCGACGCGACCGTGAAATTCGACGTCTCGCTCGACTTGCCCGACGCGCCCGAGCCGCTGGTCGGCCGCATGATCGGGCTCGATGGCGCCCGCCAGCCGGAGCTGAACCGCCTCACCTTGCGCACCGGACGCTGGCCCCAGCCCAACGAGGCCGGCGCCGTGCTGGTGTCGGAAGGCTTCGCGCTGGCGCGCCGGCTGCATCCCGGCAGCACGCTGACGGCCGTGCTGAACGGGCGCCGCCAGCCGTTGCAGGTGGTGGGCGTGGTGCTGTCGCCCGAATACGTGTTCGCCAGCCTGGGCGGCGCCTTGCCCGACGACCGGGGCTTCGGCGTGTTCTGGATGGAGCGTCAGCACCTGGCATCGGCGTTCGGCATGGAGGGCGCGTTCAACCATCTGAACCTCAAGCTCGCCCCCGGCGCCAGCGCCCCGGCCACGATCGACGCGCTCGATCGCCTGCTGACGCCTTATGGCGGTTACGGCGCGATTGAACGGGCCGACCAGATGTCGCACCGGATGCTGAGCCAGGAGATCAACCAGCAGCGCACCATGGCCAACGTGTTCCCCACCATTTTCCTGGCGGTGGCGGCTTTTCTGCTGCACGTGGTGCTGTCGCGCCAGGTGGCCGCCCAGCGGCCCGAGATCGCCGCGTTGAAGGCGGTCGGCTATCCCGACCGCGCGATCGCGCTGCATTTCCTCAAGCTCGCGTGCGTGATCGTGGTGGGGGGCATCGCCGCCGGCCTGGCCCTGGGCGCGTGGCTCGGCCATCAGATGACCGGCATGTACACCGAGTTCTTCCACTTTCCCGCGCTGGCTTTCCAGGTGGCGCCCTGGATACCCGTCGCGGCGGCCGCGGTGAGCCTGGCCGCCGGTGTCGGCGGCACCCTGGCGGCCGTGGGCGCCGTGTTGCGGCTGCCGCCCGCCGAAGCGCTGCGCCCGCCCGTACCGCCGCGCTTCGGCCATGGCCTGTTCGAGCGGGCCGGCCTCGCGCAGCGGCTGCCGCCGCAGGCGCGCATGGTCGCGCGCACGCTGCAGCGCAATCTGCTGCGCACCGGCATGACGTGCATCGGCGTCGGTTGCAGCGTCGCCGTCATCGTCTCCGGCACGTTCTGGCGCGATTCGCTCGACCATCTGATCGACGTACAATTCCATCAGGCCGAACGCGGCGACGTGACGCTCACCTTCGCCGAACCCGCGCCCGGGGACGTGCTGGCGGAGGTGGCGCGCCTGCCCGGCGTGCTGGAGACGGAGCCGCTGCGGGCGCTGCCGGTGCGGATGCGGGCCGGCCCGCGCCAATACCTGGGCAGCGTGCTTGGCATGCCGCCGGACGCGCGCCTGCGCCGGTTGCTGGACGCCCGCCAGCGGCCGGTGCCGCTGCCGCCCGAAGGCGTGGTGCTGGGCGACCGGCTGGCCGAGCGCCTGCACCTGGTCGCGGGCGACTCGCTGGACATCGAAGTGCTGGAGGGCCAGCGCATCCGGCGCAGCGTGCCGGTGACGGGCATCGTCAACGATATGTTCGGGCTGACCGCGTACATGGATCTGTCGGCCATGCGGCGCATGCTGAATGAGCAGGACAGCGTATCGGCCGTGGTGTTGAACAACCGGGGCGGGATGGCGCCCGCGCTGATGGCGGCGCTGAAGGCCATGCCACGGGTGGCGACGGTGTCCGACAAGCGGGCGGCGCTGGTCACGTTCGAGCGCACGTCGGCCCGCAACATGCTGGTGTTCACGTCCATCATCACCGGCTTCGCCGTGGCGCTGACGGTGGGCGTGGTGTACAACAGCGCGCGCGTGTCGCTGGCCGAACGCGCATGGGAGTTGGCCAGTCTGCGCGTGCTGGGGTTCACGCGCGCCGAAGTTTCGGGCCTGCTGCTGGGTGAGATGGCGGTGCAGATGCTGATCGCGATCCCGCTGGGGCTGTGGCTGGGCTACCTGTTGTCGGCGGCGCTCGTGTATCTGATGGAGACGGAGACGTTCGCGCTGCCGCTCGTGATCCACGCGCGCACCTATGCCTACGCGGCCGGCGTGACCGCGCTGGCCGCCGCCGGCAGCGCCCTGATCGTGCGGTTACGGGTGGACCGGCTCGACCTGATCGCCGTTCTGAAGACGAGGGAATGAGGATGCGACGTACGCTGTACATATTGATCGCGGTTGCGGGCCTGGCTGGCGTGCTGGCATGGTCGTTGGCGCCGCGCCCCGTGGCCGTGCAGGTGGCCAGCGTCGCGCGCGGGCCGTTCGAGCAGACCGTCGATGAAGACGGCAAGACGCGCGTGCGCGAGCGTTACGTGGTGTCGGCGCCGCTGGCGGGGCGGATCGCGCGTTCCGGCTTCAAGGCGGGCGACGCGGTCGCGGCAGGGCAGCCGCTGGCCGTGCTGACGCCACTGGCGCCCGCCCTGATCGACGCCCGCATGGAACAGCAACTGGTCGAACGGGCCGGCGCGGCGGAGGCGGCGCGGGCGCGCGCGCAGGCCGGCATGCTGCGCGCGCAGGCCGCGCTGCGCAAGAGCGAATCGGACCTGGCACGGGTGCGGAAACTGTCGCAGGAGGGATTCCTCTCGCCCGCCCAACTGGACCAGGCCGAGCTCGACCTGCAACTGGCGCGGCGGGAACTGGACGCGACGCGTCAGGCCGTCCACGTCGCCGAGCACGATCTGGCCACGGCCCGCGCCGCGCTGCAACTGTCGCGCACCGGAACGCCGGGCGAAACGTGGACGGTGCGCGCGCCGATCGCGGGCACGGTGCTCAAGGTGGCGCAGGAGAGCGAAGGCAGCGTGCTGCTGGGCGCGCCGCTGATGGAGCTGGGGAATCCGGCCGAGCTGGAAATCGTGGCCGATGTGCTGTCGGCCGACGCGGTTCAGATCCAGCCTGGCAGCGCCGTGCGCATCGAGCGCTGGGGCGGTCCGCAGGCCTTGCGCGGGCAGGTGCGGCGCATCGAGCCATCGGCATTCACGAAGATATCCGCGCTCGGCGTCGAGGAACAGCGCGTGAACCTCGTGATCGACATCGTCTCACCGGCGGCCGAGACGAGCGGACTGCGCGACGGCTTCCGCGTGGAAGTGCGGGTGGTGGTGCACCGCGACCCGGACGTTCTGCGCGTCCCCGTGGGCGCCGTGTTCCGCCAGGGCGAGGACTGGGCGGCGTATGTCGTCGAAGGGGGCAGGGCGCATGTGCGCCAGCTGCGGCTTGGCCGTCGCAATCAGCGCGAGGCGGTGGTGCAGCAAGGTCTGAAGGCGGGTGAACGGGTGGTCCTGTACCCGCCCGACTCGTTGTCCGAAGGCGCCCGTGTCAAAATCACCCCGCCTTGATCGAATAGCCGCCGGCGACGGCACGCGCCACCCGGCCGGCTGGTCCAGCCGGCCAGACGCCCCTGTCAGGCGCGCGGGCGCTGGCGGTGGAAGGTCAGCGGGCTGTATGGCACGTTCGACGGCGGCGGCGAGGAAAGGATGCCGGGCTTCATCGCGCCCACGACGTGCATCTCGCACGGCTTGCAGTCGAAGCGCAGCGTGTAGCGCTCGTCGCCGCTGACCAGCGTCATCGGCTCGGCGCGGACCTGGCCCTGCACACCCTGCACACCCTTGGCCTGCTTGGGGCAAAGGTTGAACGAGAAGCGCAGGCAGTGCTTGGTGATCATCAGCGGCACTTCGCCGGGTTCCTCGTGCGACTCGTAGGCGGCGGCGATCATCTGCACGCCGTGCTTGGTGTAGAACGCGCGCGCCTTCTCGTTGTAGACATTGGCCAGATAGCTGAGCTGCGTATCCGGATAGACGGCCGGCGGTTCGTCCGGCGCCTTGCGTTCCGGGCGCTGCCAGGCCGCCAGCCGCGCCGCCTCGTGGGCCGCGATGGCGTCGCGGCGCAGGGCGTTGATGGCCGACGACGGCACAAACCACGGCTGCGACAGCGACAACACGATGCCGTCCACTTCAAACATGGTGTTACCGAGCTTGCCCAGGCTGGCGTGCAGCGCGGCCTCGGCCTGCTCCGCCTGCTGGGCGGGCTGCAGTGCCATGGCCGCATAGGCGCTGCTGGTGATGCCGTCCTCGTCGCGCAGGGTCAGCCGCAGGCCGTCCGCATCCTCGCTCAGCGCCAATTGCAGCGCGACTTTGCGCTCGGAGGATTTCTTCTGCAACGACGCTTCCCAATGGTGGTCACGGTTGCGCATGACGGACGCGCCGGCCTTCAGGCCCGTCAGCTCGCGCATCTGCTCGTTGGGGAACACGCGCCACACTTCGCCTTCCGCGCTGTCGCCAAGCTTCTTGACCACGTTCGCCTGGACGCCGACCACGTCACGCTTGTTCATGTAGTTCAAACCATCGCCGTTGGCCATGGGCGCGTTCGTCACCAGATCGAAATGGTCGGTGCCGAGGCGGCTGACGATGCCCAGTTCAACGCCCACGTACTTGGGCGAATCGAAGGCGCCGATCTCGTCCTGGCGGCCATTGGCGAAGTAATCGGTGTGGCCGCGATGGAAGGTCTTGTCCACGTCCGGCGTGAACAGCACGCGGGTATGGCCGCTGGAAGCGCGGCTCAGTTCCGGGCGGCGCTCCAGGATTTCGTCCAACAGCAGCCGGTAGTGGGCCGTGATGTTCTTCACATAACCCATGTCCTTGTAGCGGCCCTCGATCTTGAACGAGCGGATGCCGGCATCGACCAGCGCTTCCAGGTTCGCGCTCTGGTCGTTGTCCTTCATCGACAGCAGGTGCTTCTCATAGGCGACCACGCGGCCCTTGCTGTCGCTCAGCGTGTAGGGCAGGCGGCAGGCTTGCGAACAATCGCCGCGGTTGGCGCTGCGGCCCGTGTCAGCATGGGAAATGTAGCACTGGCCGGAGAAGGCCACGCACAGTGCGCCGTGGATGAAGTATTCGAGCGGCGTGTCGACTTCCGCGCGGATGGCGCGGATTTGCTCGATCGTCAACTCGCGTGCCAGCACCAACTGCGAGAAACCGGAGGCGCCGAGGAACTTCGCTTTCTCCACGGTGCGGATGTCGCACTGGGTGCTGGCGTGCAGCTGGATCGGGGGCAGGTCCATTTCCAGCAGGCCCATGTCCTGGATGATCAGCGCATCGACGCCGGCATCGTACAGTTGCCAGATCTGCTTGCGCGCCGCTTCCAGTTCCGCGTCGTGCAGGATGGTGTTGATGGTGACGAAAATACGCGAGCGGAACTTGTGGGCGAATTCGACCAGCGCCGAAATGTCCTCGATCGGGTTGCTGGCGTTGTGACGGGCGCCGAACGCCGGCCCGCCGATATACACCGCGTCGGCCCCGTGCAAGATGGCCTCGCGGCCAATCTCGGCGGTTTTGGCGGGGGACAGCAGTTCAATTTGGTGGTCGAGCAGGGACATGGCGGGTATTCTCACAGACGAAGGCCGAAATTTTAACAAAATCAAGCGCTTAAGTCATCCGGAACACCAAACGTCGCATTTTGCCGAGCCAGAACGGGAATAATACACATTCATTGCAAAAATATACACACGCACTGCGCCGCCACTCCACTTCCGCGGGCCGCGCCTACAGTGCCGCCAGATTTGCGCGGGTTGCGGCGGCCTGGCATTGAATGTCCTGCTTGTCGGCGTCGTCCATCCGCTGCAACTGTCGATAGGCCATCGCCAGGCGGTGGTTGCCGCCCAACCGCTTCTCGTTCCGTAGCAAGAACTCCCAGTACAGCGCATTGTAGGGGCACGCCCGCTCGCCGGTGCGTTGCTTCTTCTGGTAGTGGCAACCCTTGCAGTAGTCGCTCATGCGGTCGATGTAGGCCGCGCCGGAGATGTACGGTTTGGTCGCCAGCAGACCGCCATCGGCATATTGGCTCATGCCCAGTGTGTTGGGCAGTTCCACCCACTCGAAGGCGTCGATGTAGACGCCCAGGTACCACTGGTGCAGCTGCTGCGGCGACAATCCCGCCAGCAAGGCGAAGTTACCGATCACCATGAGGCGGTTGATATGGTGGCTGTGCGCGTGCTCCAGCGATTGCCCGATGGCCGCCGCCACGCAGCGCATGCGCGTGTCGCCGTTCCAGAACCAAGGCGGCAGCGGTTCCGTATGGCCGAAGGTGTTGAGCAGGTCGTAGCCGGGCATGCGGTGCCAGTAGATGCCGCGCACGTATTCGCGCCAGCCAAGTATCTGCCGGATGTAGCCTTCGGCCGAAGCCAGTGGCACGGCGCCGTCGCGCCAGGCTTGCTCGACGCGCGCGACCACCGTGCGCGGAGACAGCATCTTGGTGTTCATCGCGAACGACAGCAGCGAATGAAACAACCGCCACGCGCGCACGCTCATCGCGTCCTGGTAGCGGCCGAAATGGCGCAGGGCGTCGCGGACAAAACTGTCCAGCTGCCGCAGCGCCTCGCCGCGGTTGATCGGCCACGCGAAATCGCCGGCGTGCGGCGTGCCGAAGCTGCGCACGCCCGCCGCCTCGATGGTCTGCCACAGCGCGCTGTGGTCGTGGCGGGGCCGGGGATCGGCTGGCTCCCACGGCACGCCGGGCCAGCGCTCGCGGTTGTCGTGATCGAAGTTCCATTGCCCGCCCGACGGCTTACCGTCGCCGGAGATCAGCACGCCGTGCCGTCTGCGCATGTGGCGGTAGAACGGCTCCATGACCCACGCCGCGCGGCCATCGAAGAAGTCGGCCGCCTCGGCCCGGCTGGTGTAGAAATGCTCGCTGTCGTCCATGCGCGTGGCGATGTTCAGACCGGCGGCGTAGTCGGCCAGCTGCCGGTCCAGCCGCCATTCATCGGGCGCCTGCCAGGCGAAGGCGTCCGCTTCGTAATGGGCCAGCAGCCAGTCCAGGTTGGCGGGCAGGGACTGGCGGTTGTCCGGGTCGTCGATGGCCAGGTAGTGGACGCGGTGGCCGGCCGCCCGCAGCCGGCGCGCCAGGTCGCGCATGGCGGCGAAGATGGCGATGATCTTCTGCGCGTGATGCAGCACGTAGTCGGTCTCCTGCCGCACTTCCATCAGCGCGAACACCACGTCCGCGCTGGGCCGGGCAAACCAGCTGTGGCGGCAGTTGAGCTGGTCGCCGAGGATCAGTTTGAGCGTTGTGCCCACGTCCGCGCCCGCCGCGTCAACGCTTGATCAGCGCAAGGAACTCGCGCCGCAGCGCGGTGTCCTCGAGGAAGGAGCCGCGCATCACGCTGTTGATCATGCGCGCGTCATTGTCCTTGACGCCCCGCCATTGCATGCAGAAGTGGTCGGCCTCCATGATCACGGCCAAGCCGTCGGGCTTGACCTTTTCCTCCAGTAGTTCGGCCAACTGGACCACGGCCTCCTCCTGGATCTGCGGCCGGCTCATGACCCACCCCGCCAGCCGTGCGAACTTGGACAGGCCGATCAGGTTGGAGTCCCGGTTGGGCATCACACCTATCCACACCTTGCCCATGACGGGGCACAGGTGGTGCGAGCATGCGCTGCGCACGCTGATCGGGCCGATGATCATCAGTTCGTTCAGCTGCGCGGCGTTCGGAAACTCCGTCACCGGCGGCGCGGCCACGTAGCGCCCGCCGAACACTTCCTGCAAATACATCTTGGCCACGCGGCGGGCGGTGTCGCGCGAGTTGTGGTCGTTGACGGTGTCGATCACCAGGCTCTCGAGCACGCCCTCCATGCGCTGGCCGACCTCGTCCAGCAGTTCATCGAGTTCCCCGGCCTCGATGTACTCCGCGATGTTGTCGTTGGCGTGGAAGCGCGCGCCATCCCTCGTCAGGCGGGCACGGATGCGCGCGGAGACGGGCATGGAGGCGACGCGGTAGTTGAGCAGATTTTCGTTCATCATCATGTGATCCTTCAAAGTAGGGCGGGATTGCGCTGCCAGACGCTGAAGCACAGCACCCCGGCAAAACTCACCCATGCCAGGTAGGGCAGGAGAAGCACGGCGGCAAGGCGTTCGCGGCGACCGAACAGCGCGATGGTCGCGACGATCATCAGCCACAGCACGACGATGCACACAAACGCGGCCGCGCCCAGGTGCCAGCCGAAGAACAGCCAGCTCCACAACGCGTTGACAGCCAGCTGCGCCAGATACAGCAACAACGCCGGCGCGGCGCCCGCTACGCCGGTGCGGCCGACCCGCCACGCCGCGATGGCCATCATCAGATACAGCGCGCTCCACACGGGCCCGAACAGCCAGCCCGGTGGCGCCCAGCCGGGGCGGTCCAGCTGGGCGTAGAAGGCGGCTGCATGGACCGAGGCGGACGCGCCCAGCGCGGCCACAACGGCGGTCAGCGCGACCCAGCCTGCCAGCTGCAGGTATGCGCCCGACCTGGTGGACGTGGCGGCGCTCATGGTTGCGCTCCATTCGTCAGGCCAGCCGGCAGCGGCGCGCGGAAGCGGCCGCGCAGCCAGCGGATCGGCGCGCCGATCAGCGGCAGCTGTTGCAGCAGCTCCTCGGCCGCGTCCCAGTAGTCGCGGTGCATGACGACCAGGCCTTGCGCGTTGAAGCGCAGATGGCTGCCGCCGGAGATCTGATACGGCACACCGCGCAGCCGGAACACGAACAGCCAGGTGACGAACAACCGGTCGTCCTGCGCGATGCGCTCGCCGATGATGAACCGGGGCTGCTCGGTGTGGTCGAACATGTGGTGGAAGATCGCCTCGATCGCGCGGACGCCGCACACGTTGTTGAACGGATCGCGGAACAGGGCGTCCGCCGCATAGAATTCGCCGGCCCGTCCAACGGTGTCGGGGCTCAACGTGGCATACCATGCCAGGAGTGGTTCAGGATCGCTCATTGTGGTAGCAGGAAGTGAGTGATAAGGGCGAAGCGCCAACGGTATGGCATCCGGCGCAGCAACTTGAGCACCAGCGTGAAGCGCTTCGGAAAATGAATCTCGAACTGCCCGGCCGCCAGCCCGCGCCGGATCGCCCGGGCCGCGGCCTGCGGGGTCTGCAGCGCGGGCATGGCGAAAGTGTTCTGCGCCGTCAGCGCCGTCTGCACGAAGCCGGGATTGATCAGGTAGACGTCGAGCCCGCGTGGCTGCAGGTCAGTGTACAGCAGCTCCGCCAGGTTGATCAGCGCCGCCTTGCTTGGGCCGTACACGCTGGCGTTGGGCAGGCCGATATAGCCCGCCACACTGGCGACGATGGCGATGCCGCCGCTGCCGCGCGCCAGCATCGCAGGCAGCACCGTGGCCAGGCCCGTGTAGACGCTGCGCACGTTCACGGCCAGCGTGTGGGCGGCGCCTTCGGATGTCACGTCCCAGCTGCGCTCCGGGTGATAGGCCGCGGCGCAGAAGACGATCAGGTCCACGCCGCCCATCTGTTCGCAGATGGCTTGGTATTGTTCCGCCCATGCGCCCTGGTCCAGGATGTCGAACGGCGCCACGACGGCCTGTGCGTGTCCGGCAGCCACGCCTTGCAGCAGCCCGGTCCGGCGCGCGGACAGCGCCACCCGTGCACCTGCCTGCAGCAGCTCCTCGGCCAACGCCGCGCCGATGCCGCTGGAGGCGCCGACCAGCCACACGCGCCGGCCCGCCCATGCCGTGATGGGCCGGTTCAGGGAGCGCATGCGCGCCTCCTGAACATCAGCGTGACCTGACCCAGCTCGATTCCGAACTTGGACATGCTGGCGCGGTTGATCATCGTGCAGCCGTCGATCAGGAACATCCAGTCGTCGAAGGCCATCTCGTAAGTGCTGCCGTCGACGGGCAGCAGCAGCGTGTATTGCCATCGCAGCGCATTGCCCGCCAGCTCGCCAAACGCCTCGCCCTTGACGTCGGCGGCGCGGCCCAGCCAGCGGCCGTCGGCCGCGCGTGTCAGGTGCCATACGCGGCGCTGGGTGCTGCCGTCGTCGTATTGGAACTGTTCATCCAGCGTCAGCGTGCCGTCGCCGCGGGTGCCGGTGATGACGACGTGGAAGCGCTTCGCCACCGCGCCGCCGCGCCGCTGGAACATGCCCCACGCGTCGGTGGTGCCGTTGAAGAAGGTAGCCAGGTCCAGCGCCGGCTGCTGCGCCTTGTACTGCTGGACGTCGGGACCGGCGCAGCCGGCGAGCAGGGCCAGTAGCAGGCTGCATAACAAGGTCTTCATGGCGAACTCCGGTAGGGTATGGCGGGCGATGGCGCTGGCGCAGGGGCACGCAACGACGCCATGGCCAGCAGTTTGAGCAAACAAGGGACGGCGGCATACACCAGCGCCAGTGCGGCGCCGCCCGCTGTTCCGGGACGGTAGCCCAGCGCGGCCAGCGCCGGCAGCGCGAGCCCGGACAACGCCAGCGCGAGCTTGCCCAGCAGTGTGAACACGCCGTAGTAGGCGCCAGCCGGTTCGTCGGCGCCGAGCAGTTCGGCCAGCAGCACGGGCGGCATGGCAAGATCGGCGCCCAGCGCCGCACCGGCGGCGATGCAGATTGCGAAGTAGGGCAGCACGTCGCCGGCGCCAAGCAGTCCGGCGCAGGCAAAGCTGGCGATGGCCAGCGCCATGCCGATGCGCCAGCACGCCAGTACGCCGATGCGGCGCGCCAGCGCGGTCCACAGCGGCAGTCCGCAGGCGGCGGCGATGAAGTAGCAGCCGAGGAAGGCGCCGGCCAATTCCGCCGCCTGTAGCCGGTCGCGGATGAAGAACAGCGCCAGCGTGGCCGGCAGCGACACCGAGCAGGCATTCAGCAAGTAGGGCAGCAGCAGACGCACGAAGGCCCGGTTGGACGCCATGCGCCGCAGCGCGCCGCGCCATTCGTCGGCGTACGGATTCGCTTGCGGCCACGCGGGCGCGCACTTCAGCAGCAGTCCCAGGGCGGCCACCAGCAGCACCGCGAAGGCCAAGCTATAAAGCACCATGTCGGCGGCGATGCGCGCCGGTTCGCCGGCCATGATGGTGGCGGGGATGATGCTGGCGACGATTAAGCCCGCCAGCCCGGCGCCTTCACGCCACGCCGCCGCCGACAGTCGGACGTCGCCGCGCCGCGCGCCGCCGCCAGTCAGGCGGGCGCCCCAGGTCAGGTAGGCGATGTTGAGCATGCTGTGGGCGCAGTAGGCCAGCACCAGCATGGCGCCCAACCACACGGCGGCCAGCGCACCGGGAGACGGCGGCTGCCACAGGCCCGCGAAGGCCAGGGCCAGGATCACGCCGCCAGCCACCATCCAGCGCACGATGCCATCGCGCAGGCGGTCGATCACGTGGCCTTGCAGCGGATCCTGCAACGTGTCCAGCAGGCGTGCCCCGAACAGCACCCAGCCCAACTGCGCCAGCGCCACGCCGTGCATTGCGTTGTAGTAGGCGGCCACCTGCACGTACACAGGTAGCGCGGCCATCGCCAGCGGCAGGCCGAGAAGGCCGTATGCTGCCAGTCGCCACCAGGGCGGTGGCGCGTCGGCGCGCGCCATGACGTGGGCGGCTGCGGAAGTCATGGCGCGATGCCGATCAGCTTGCGGCGCAGGTTCTGGTCACGGGTACGCTCGTCGAGCCAGATACCGAAGAAGGCGCGCGCCAGCCGCACGTCGGCGATATCCGCCAGCAGGCGTTGGCGGTTGTAGAAGCGCATGCCGTGGCCGGGCGCGTACACGCCGATCAGCTCATCGCCTTCCGCCACATCGGTGAATGCGCGGTTCAGGGACTGGTCCCATTGGGCGAGCGCGTTGGCGTCGATGGCGTCCCCGCTCAGGCGCTGGATCTCGTCCAGGCTGGTCTGTACCAGACGCTGGCGGCTGATGGTGCGGTAGTAGCGCAATTGCAGCGCGAACGGACGCTCGGGCTGGAACGGGCGCTGCTCCGACCACAGCGTGGCGTGGTAGATGCGGAAGCCGAGCCAGCGCAGTTCGCCGTCGCCCAGTACTTCGGCACGCGGCAGCTCGTCGCGCCAGCTGGCGGCGTGGCACGGGCTGAGCGCCAGCGTCACGCCAAGCATGCAGCCCGCCAGCCAGACCGGCATGGTCGCCCGCCTGCCGGGGCGCACCCCGGCGCGCTCAGACCTTCTGGAGCAGGAATTGGACAACATCGGTGCGCCCCTCGTCGAAAGCCGCTTCGCAATAGGCGAAGTACATATGCCAGATCCGCATGAAGTGTTCATCGAAGCCTTGGCCCGCGATCTGCGGATGTTGCTGGCGGCAGCGCGCGTACCAGCGCCGCAGCGTCTCGGCGTAGTCGCGTCCAAAGGCGTGGCGCTCCACCGGGCGCAGGCCGCAGCGGCCCGCCTGCCGTTCGAAGCGTTCGACACTGGGCAGCATCCCGCCGGGGAAGATGTACTGCTGGATGAAATCGGTGCTGCTGCGGTAGCGCGGAAAATGCTCCTCCCCGATGGTGATCGACTGCACCAGCGCCTGCCCGCCCGGTCTCAGGCGCGCAGCGACCGTGCGGAAGTACTGCTGCCAATACTGCTCGCCCACCGCTTCGAACATCTCGATCGACACGACCGCGTCGTATTCACCCCGCAGGTCGCGGTAGTCGCACAGTTCGAGTTGCACGAGGTCGCCCAACCCTTGCTCCCGCACGCGGCGCTGCGCCACCTCCAGCTGCGATGGCGAGATCGTCACGCCATGCACATGGATGCCCTGCTGCGCCGCCTGCTCGGCAAATCCGCCCCAGCCGCAGCCAATCTCCAGCACGCGCTGGCCCGGCTGCAGCCGCAGCGTGTCGATGATGCGCTGGTATTTGCGCCGCTGCGCGTCCTGCAGCGACATGCTGTAGTCGCCATCGAACAACGCGCTCGAATACGTCCAGCTGGGATCGAGCCAGAGCCGGTAGAAATCGTTGCCGATGTCGTAGTGCGCATGGATGTTGCGCTGACTGCCCTTGCGCGTATTGGGCCGCAACCAGTGCCGCAGGCGATACCAGCACCGCGCCAGCGCGCCGCCGAACACCAGCTGGTCCAGTGACGATTCGTTGCGCAGCGCGAGGCGCAGCAACGCGGTCAGGTCCGGCGTGTCGACCCAGCCGGCCGCGTAGGCCTCGGCGAAGCCGATATCGCCCGCGCGCAGGATGCGCTGGCAGGCACGCCAGTCGAACACCCTGAGCGTCGCGCCGGTGGGCGAGCGCGCGTCGCCGAACACCATGCGGGTGTCGCAGGGCGTGACCAGCTCCAGGTGTCCGTGCCGGATATTGTTGAGCAAGGTCAGGAACAGCCGCGCGCCTGCGGGGGCGGACGGCGTGACGGTGGATAAGGTGCGGGTCATCGGACGGTCTCCTGGTGCACGGTGGTGTGGTGAGCGGGGCAGGGCGGCTTGCCGAAGAACGGGACGCGCTTGCGCCACAGCCTGAATGCCTGCCAGTGAATGCGGAACACGACGCCGAGTCCCAGCAGCGGATAACGCAACAGGGCGCCGGCCAGCGCGCGGCCGGTCATGGGCACGGGTTGGCCGCTGAGCGCGGTGCGCAGCAGCACGCCGTCGTTGTCGTAATAATCGATGGCCGTGCAGTGGCTCGCACCGCCAAGTCGGAAGCGGAAACGGTAGTGCCCCTCCACCGGGCAGAACGGCGACACGTGCATTTGCTTGATCGCAGCGCAGGTGCCCGCGCCGTCCGCTGTCCGCGCCACGCGCAGCAGGTAGCGGTGGCGCTCGCCGAACGTGTTGTTGACCTCCGCCAGCACGGCGCACAAGCGGCCGTCCGCGTCGTGGCAATGCCAGAAGCTGACGGGATTGAACGCGTAGCCCGCCACGCGGGGAAAGGTCTGCAGCCAGATCTCGCCATCGGCGTCGATGTGGTGCTCGCGCAGCAGGGCGCGCATCCATTGCTCCAGACTGGAGCCGTCGCGCGGGCCGTAGTCGCGGCGCCGTATCGACAGCGGCCGCCAGCGGTCCACGCCAAACCAGCCCGACGCGCATTCGTCCAGCCGCGCCAGGTTCAGGCGAACGTAAAACAGCGGATAGACAAAGCGGTGTGGCACGGGACGCAGACGCGCGTGCATCACCTGGCCATGCACCAACTGGGCGGCGGGCTGCATCATGGCAGCACCATCCAGCCGGGTGCCGCGCCGAATGCATCCGCGATGCGCAGCGCGGATTTCAGGCCATCCTCGTGGAAGCCGTAGCCGGTCCAGGCGCCAGCGAACCACGCGCCGCCGTTGCCCTGTATCTGCGACAGCTGCTGCTGCGCGCGCACGGTGGCCTGGTCCATGACCGGATGGGCGTACTCGAACCTGGCCAACTGCTTGTCTTCGGCAGGCGGCGTGTGCGGATTGAGCGTCACGATCACCGGCGTCTTGAACGGCAGCGCCTGCAGCTGGTTGAGCCAGTAGCTCACGCACACGGGACGTTCGCCGTCCGCCTGCGCGCCAGCCAGGTAGTTCCAGGCCGACCAGACCTTGCGCCGGCTCGGCATCAGGTTCGCGTCCGTGTGCAGGTAGGCCGTGTTGGGCTGATAGCGCACGCCGGCCAGAATGGCGCGTTCCGTCTCGCTGGCGTCGTGCAGCATGGCCAGCGTGGTCGGCGCGTGCGTGGCGAACACCACGTCGTCGAAATCATCGGGGCCGGCGCTGTCGCTCCACACTTGCACGCGACCGCCGTTGCGCCGCACGGAAGACACCGGCGTGTTCAGGCGCACGTCCGGCAGCGTGGCGGCGATCTTGCGGACGTAGTTGCGCGCGCCGCCAGCGACCGTGCGCCATTGCGGGCGATCGTTGACCTGCAACAGCGCGTGGTTGAGGCAGAAACGCAGGAACGTCGCGGCGGGGAATCGCAGGATGTCGCGCGGTGAGCTGGACCAGATCGCCGCCGCCATCGGCAACAGGTAGGCATCGCGGAAGCGCGCGCCATAGCCTTCCTGCTCCAGCAATTGCCCCAGCGTCAGCGCGGTCTGGTTCGAGCGTTGCAGGAAGCGCTGCGCATTGCGGTTGAAATGGAGGATGTCCCACACCATGCGCAGGAATGCGGGCGACACAGCGTTGGCGCGCTGCGCGAACACCGTGTCGAGACTGGTACCCGCCCACTCCAGCGCGCCGCCATCCATGGACACGGCGAACGACATGTCGCTGCCGATGCTGTCCACGCCCAACTCGGCGAACAGGGCGATGAGGTTGGGGTAGGTGCGTTCGTTATAGACGAGGAATCCCGTGTCGACGCCGTGCGTGCGTCCTTCCAGCGTGACGTCGACGGTGTTGGTGTGGCCGCCCAGATAGCCGGCCGCCTCGAACAGCACGACGTCGTGCTGACGGTGGAGGAAATAGGCGCTGGCCAAACCGGAGATGCCGGAGCCGATGACGGCGATGCGTTTGCGTGGCGGATTCATGTCGTCTTGTTGGTTAATTTGACCGTCGGTTGTACTGGCGTGCTAATATTACTACCGTCTAATCACAAAAGCTACTGCTTAGTAGCGTAAATTTACCAATGAGTATCCTTCCACGATTAAGCTTTAAGAATCAGGCATTTAAGCTGCGCGAGCACGCGATACTCGATGCCGCGACGGCGGTGCTCAGCCAAAAAGGCTATGACCTGATGACGATGGATGACGTCGCCGGTGCGGTCGGCATCTCCAAACCCAGCCTCTATAAGCACTTCAAGTCGAAGGAGGAGCTGGTGGGCGAGGCGCTGATACGGCTGCTCGATGGGGCGCTCGACTATGTGGCGGGGCTGGACGCGGCGCTCAGTCCGCTGCAAAAGCTATCGTCGCTGCTGGAGTGGGCGCTGCGCGTACGCCTGGACGGCGGCCTGCCGTTCCTGCCATCGACCAGCCCGCACGTGCGCGAGATGTTGATGCGCAACGTGAAATACATGCTTCGTGTGATGAAGCTGAACCGCCAGCTGGAGGCGCTGGTCAAGCAAGGACAGCAGCAGGGGCAGCTGAACACCGAGCTACCAACCGACGTGATTCTGTTCAGCTACTACGCGCGTACCTGCGATCCGGCGGTCGAATTTTTGCAGAAGTACAGCAAGATGTCGGCGGAAGACATCGTGCGCCACATGCTGAAAGTGTCGTTCGAGGGCTTTCGTTGACCGCGCGGGGTAGGCCACTGGCGCGTGGCGGACATGCCGCGCCCGCGCCTTCCGGGGCGCCTCCCGCTTCTGCCTGTTAATACTGTTGAATCTGGTTATGTGGGACGCTCGCGATTCCCTGCACAGTCTGCTCACGCGTCTCGCGGATGCTGCGAGCCGGCGGATGACCAAACAGGCGTCCGTACTCGCGGGTAAATTGCGGCACGCTTTCATAGCCCACGGCATTCGCCGCCTGGCTGACCGACACGCCTTCGGCAAGCATACGGCGGCGCGCTTCGATCAAACGCAGTTGCTTTTGAAATTGCAGCGGCGTGAGTGACGTGGTCTTCCGAAAATGGGCGTGAAACGCCGATAAGCTCATGCCGGCCGCGCTGGCCAGCGCTTCCACCCGCACTGGCTGCGCGTACTGCTCGCGCAAAACGAGCACGGCACGGGCGATGCGTCGGGCGTGACTGTCGGTGGCGCCAAGGGCGCGGACGGCACTACCGTGACGGCCCGTCAGCAGCCAGAAATGCATTTCCCTCACCAGCGCCGGCCCCAGCACAGCGAGGTTGCGGGGGTGCTCCAGCAAACGCAGCAAGCGCAAGGCGGTATCGGCTAACTCACGCTCGGTGGGCACCACCTGAATCGGCTCCCGCACGGCGGGGGGCAGGGCGCCGATTTCGCGGACCAGATCCGCGATCACCGCCGGCGCCAGTTCAAGCACCAGCGAGTAATACGGCGCGCTGAGGCTGGCCCGGGTGATTTGGCTGATGGTCGGCACATCGGCGCTGATCACCATCGACTCGCCAGCGCCAAATTCAAAGCTGCGCTCGCCTACGCTCACACGTTTCTGGCCTTGCAGAACCAGCGCCACCATAGGTTTGGAGATGGCGTATTGGAGCAAAGTGGCGGCCGTCTCGCGCAGGATCACCAATCCGGGCACGGCGGTGGAGGCCACGCCGTGGGCGTCGACGCGAAGATCGGCATAATGGCGGGCGTGGTCAAGCAAGATGTCGGAAGCGGTCATGGTCGCTACGGGTGCATGGTGCAAAAGGATAGAACGCAAAGGCTTAAAATAATCGGGCAAGTCATTTCCTCGAATTAGCCGGAGCCATTACAGCATCAATACTCCTGAAAAAGAAGCCCTCCAAGGCCCGCTTGCAGAATCGGGCAAGAAATCAGGACGATCGCGCAACCTGGTGCCGGACTGCGTACCTATCATCATGGCTCCTTCAACCTAATCGGAGTTTTGCCATGAATACCATCTCATTAGTCACAGGAGCGAGCCGTGGTCTGGGCCGCAACACGGCGTTGAGCATCGCATGTCACGGCGGCGACGTCATCGTGACTTACCGCAGCGGGAAAGAAGCGGCAGAGGCCGTCGTGGCCGAAATCCAGGACATGGGCCGCAAGGCCGTGGCCTTGCAACTGGACACCGCCGAAGCGGCAAGCTTCCCGGCTTTCGTGGAGGCCGTGCGCGGCGCGCTGAGCCAGATCTGGCAGCGAGACAGGCTGGATCACCTGGTCAACAACGCCGGTCATGGCGAAATGGCGGACTTTGCTGCCACCACGGAAGCACAGTTTGACGCCCTGTTTAATGTGCACGTCAAAGGCGTGTTCTTCCTGACCCAGGCGCTGTTGCCGTTGCTGGCCGATGGTGGCCGCATCATCAACTTCTCGTCCGGACTTACTCGCGTCTCTTTCCCGGGCTTCTCGGCCTACTCGGCCGCCAAGGGTGCGGTCGAAATCCTCAGTGTCTACATGGCAAGGGAGCTGGGCAGCCGGGGGATTACGGTCAACACTGTCGCCCCGGGCGCCATCGAGACCGATTTCCTGGGCGGGGCGGTGCGCGATATCCCCGACTACAACAAAGCCTTCGCCGGGATGACTGCGCTAGGCCGCGTCGGCGTGCCGGACGACATCGGCCCCATGATCGCCAGCTTGCTGGGCGCGGACAACCGCTGGGTCAATGGTCAGCGCATCGAAGTGTCGGGCGGGCAGTCTATCTGAACCGAACTTTATCGAATTCATCCATACCGCGTCTACCCGCAGCTCAACCGCCAGCACAGGTACGATGAGAGTTCTCCGCTGCAGCAGCGTCGCCGCAGCGGGGAATTTCAGCAGATCGCCATATAGCCGAGGCGGAATCTGAATAGATTCAGCATAAACGTCCATTGAAACAAAAGTGCGACTGCAGATATTCTTGCCTTTCACTCTATGAGCCAGGTCTTTTGTTCGGCGTAGTTGAGGTAACGCTCATGCCGTAGAGTCCAGAGCAAATACATGTCCGTGACGGCCACGGTCATCGCGCCGTCGAGCGTGGTAATGGCGTCGGACACAACGCTCTTGGCCACATCCTGATACCGGTCCCCGATGGTTTTCATGAAGACGGCTTCGGCCTTCTGATCCCACAGGCGGCGTGCACAAAAATACGAGTTCCCCGGCGTGAGCCACAGATTTTCGACCGACGTTTCGACCCGTACTTCATGCCCTAGGATCGTCTCTGTTTCAAATCCCGGCGTGGTCAGGTTGGGCGCGGCCACGAAGTCGATCTCGCCCTCGGGCAGGTATAGCTTAACGTAGCCGGCCGCCTCCACGTAGTCGGTGGTGATGGATTCGGCGACGTCGCTCAGCCTGGGCGTGACGAAGCCGAGCGACTGCGGATCCGGAACAAAGATGTCGATGTCCTTGCTGAAGCGGTGGCCGTAGCGCAGCATGAGAACAGCGTCTCCCAGGCCCCGGGAATGCCCGGCGTCCCCGCCATCACCAGACCGTTCTGCATACTTTCCATTGTTTTGCCCACTGACTGAGGTTTTTCATGATTTTCTTGGCCGGCACGTCGGGTGTGGCCGCCTCGGCGACGACTTTCACCACCACCGGCAACGGTGTCTCATCGAGCAACGCCATCAAATGGGGCTGGAACTGGTCCGGCGCCTGGCCGGAACGCAGCACCATCGACAGCATGTCCGGCGTCATCACGTCCCGGTAGCTGGTGCTGATGCTGCGGGCGGCAACCGTCAGCGCGCTTTTCAGGCCCGAAGGCTGCACGGTCTCCATGTCCAGGCCTAGAATGTCCATCACCGCTTTCAGCTTGGTGTAGCCAAGGTCCTTCAGCGTGCCGTTCTCCAGTTGGTTGATCGTCACGCGCGACAGGCCTGCGAATTTGGCGACGTGCTCCTGCAGCAAGCCAGCCTGGATACGCTTGCTTTGGATTTCGCCGCCGATTTGGGCCAGGTTCATGATCTAGCTCACTTAATGTTAAGTATATTTAACATTATAGCGCGCATCCGGCCTTTTCCAAGGCAGTTTTATGGGGGCTGCCGCCGAAGATGCCGCCGACGGCCGCGTCACCCGGTGGGGACTGTCCGGCACTATGTCAATCGAAGTATTTTGCTATTAGGATTGGGCTCGTGACAACTATCCTCCATATCAGACCATGTTCCAGGGGCTGGCGACGGGGCAGGCGCTGGGGCTGCTACCGTATGCACTCACCGCTGTGCTACCCTTGTTGCTGGCCACCGCCGTCATGGCGTTTGCGGCGCACCGGATGAAGAGCGAGCGCTACGTGCTGGCGGTTTGAAAGCCAGGGCAGGGGGACGCTGGCCGCGACAGGCGGCGCCCGATGGCAAGCAAAATCGTAGCGGCCCGATGCCCTGGCGATCCGGCGACTGGCGTCGTCTAGGCTATAGTTATGCGAGATTGATCTGCCGCAAGTTAATTTGCGCACTATGTGTGTAGCCTCGCAGGCACTCATCGACAAGCGCTGCCGTTGAACCTCGCAACAGGCCCGGTGCGCGTCCATGCAGTCGCAGCCATGGCTGATTAGGAACCGTTGCAACGCTTGATGGCCCGGACCAACGGGAATTGTCCATGGAATTACTATTGTCCTACGCGGCTTCTGCAAAATGACTTCCAGCAGCATCGTCTGGCTTCAGTTTCTCGCCTGCGCCTCCCTGATCGGCTTGGCCGGCTATCAGTTGTGCCGCTATGCGGATGCTATAGCGCAGCGCACTGGCCTGTCGGGCAATTGGATCGGCCTTGCCCTGCTCGCCACCGTTACCTCGCTGCCCGAATTGGCTACCGGCATTACCAGTGTCACTATCGCCCATGCCCCGAATTTAGCGGTAGGCGACGCGTTTGGTAGTTGCGTCGTCAATCTGGTTTTTCTGGTGCTCATCGATGCCATCTTCAGAGAGTCCCCCCTGTGGCAGCAGGCCAGCCACGGACATGTGCTGGCCGCCGCATTTGGCGTGGTCATGCTGGGATTCGCACTGATTGGATTACTGATCAGCCACACCGGCATGCCAGGGGTGGCCGGGGCGCAGGCGGCGACGACGCTTCTCGGCTTTGGCGTGGTCACCCCGGTCCTGTTGATGCTGTACCTGTTGGCGATGCGCACCGTGTTCGCCTATGAACGGGCCCATGTGTTACCTGTCGTCACCATATTGGGCGACGCCATTCCCCCCTTGCGCCAGGCAGTGTCCCGCTTTGCGCTGGCGGGCGCTGTCGTGGCGGGCGCCGGTTTGTGGCTGCCCTTCATCGCGACCGACCTGGCCAACGCCATGGCCTGGAACCGCAGCTTTGTCGGCAGTCTGTTTGTCGCCATGGCCACGTCGCTGCCCGAACTTGCAGTGACCCTGGCAGCGCTGCGCATTGGCGCATTGGACATGGCAATTGGCAATTTGTTGGGCAGCAACCTCTTCAACGTCGCAATTATTGCCGTTGATGACCTGTTCTACCGCCCGGGCGCACTGCTGGCCGATGCATCGCCAGTTCACGCCATTACCGCAGGGTCGGCCATCACGATGACGGGCCTGGCCATGATCGGCCTGTTCTTCAAGCCCGCCTCGCGGGTGGTACGCGCGGTTGGCTGGGTCAGCCTTGGGCTGGTCGCCATGTATTTGCTCAATACCTATGTGCTCTATCTCCATGGCGAATAGCGCGCCCCCGACTGTGCCGGACGTGCCAGGCGACTGGCATTTGCGCGAAGCGCGCGAACTGGCCCAAGCGCATGATGTTGACTTGGCACATGGTTTGCGCGCGCATCAAATCGATGCGCGCGCGCTCGCTTATGGCGCCAACGCGCTCGTCTCGGGGACGCGGCGCAGCCTGCTGACACTTCTGCTGAGCCAATTTGGCGACTTCATGGTCCTGTTGCTATTGGTCGCCGCCGTCATCTCTGGTGTGATTGGCGACCTGGTCGACACACTCGTGATCCTCACGATTGTCGCGCTCAACGCCGGCATCGGCGTGCTGCAAGCCTGGCGCGCCGATCAGGCCCTGGCGGCCTTGCAGAAAATGGCGCCATCCCAAGCCACGGTGCTGCGTTGCGGCAACATTGGGCAGGTCGCGGCCGAGGCCCTCGTGCCGGGCGACATTGTGCTGCTCGAGGCTGGCAACAAGGTGCCTGCCGACTTGCGCTTGTTCGATAGCGCGACGCTCAGGGTGGACGAATCGGCCTTGACCGGGGAGTCCGTCACGGTCGATAAGCATGCGCGCACACTTGCCGGTCCGTCGCATGCGCTTGGCGACCGGCACAACATGGCTTTCAAGGGCACGACCGCCACCCATGGGCGCGGCCGCGGGCTGGTCGTGGCAACCGGCATGGCCACTGAATTGGGCAAGATCGCCGGCATGCTCAACCAGGACAGCGATCGCAGCACGCCGCTGCAACTGCGCCTGGCCGCGTTTGGCAGGCGCGTCGCGCTCCTAGTCCTGTGTATTTGCTTGGTCATTTTTGGCGTTGGCGTCATGCGCGGCGAGCCGCCCATGCTGATGGTGCTCACGGCGGTCAGTCTGGCAGTGGCCGCCATTCCCGAAGCCCTGCCTGCCGTGGTGACCGTATTGCTGGCCTTGGGCGCGCGTAAGATGGCGGCCATGCATGCCTTGATCCGCCGCTTGCCTTCGGTCGAAACCTTGGGCTCGGTCAGTTATATCTGTTCCGACAAGACCGGCACGCTGACGCAAAATCATATGCGTGCCGAAGCGCTCATCGCCGGCAATGCCAACGCGCCTGCCTGGGCGCCTGGTGGGGCAGTGGTGAACCTGGCCATCGATGAACTATTGCGGGCGGCAGCACTTTGCAACGATGCCAGCCGCACTGCGGAAGGCCACTGGAAGGGCGATCCGACCGAGACGGCACTGAGCGATGCCGCCAGTGCCGCAGGACTGGACAAGTCGGCGCTCGAGGCCACTTGCCCCCGGGTATGGGAGCTGCCCTTCGATTCGCTACGCAAGCGCATGACTACGTTCCACCGCAGCGCGCAGGGTCTCATTAGTTACACGAAGGGCGCGCCCGAATCGCTGATCGAGGTCTGCCGCGCCGAATGGAACCCCACTGTCGCGAGCGGAGAGGCCGGTCTCGATCGTCAAGCCTGGCTGGCCCGCGCCGATGCTTTGGCCGCGCAGGGCTTGCGCGTGCTGGCGGTGGCGCGGCGGAGTCATGCGCAGTTGCCCGAGACCGGAACTGACAGCGCGACCCTGGAAAGCGGCTTGCTCCTGCTTGGCTTGGTCGGGCTGATGGACCCGCCCCGTGAGGAGGCGGCGCAGGCCGTGCGCGACTGCGGGGAAGGGGGCATCACGCCAGTGATGATCACCGGCGACCACCCATCCACGGCGCGTGCGATCGCACTCCGGATCGGAATCGTGGACGACGCCCAGGCAATCGTGCTCACTGGCGCCGAGCTGGCAATGCTGGACCAGGGCGCCTTGATGGCACAAGCGCGGCAGGTGCGGGTCTATGCCCGGGTCGATCCGGCGCAGAAGATCCGTATCGTCGAAGCGCTGCAAGCCCATGGGGAGTTTGTCGCGATGACCGGTGACGGTGTGAACGACGCGCCGGCCCTCAAACGCGCCGACATCGGCATCGCCATGGGCAGGAACGGGACCGATGTGGCACGCGAGGCTGCCAGTTTGGTTCTGCTCGACGACAACTTCGCCACCATTGTCGTCGCGGTGCGCGAGGGCCGCCGTATCTATGACAATATCCGGAAATTCGTTCGCTATGCCATGACAGGCAATTCGGGCGAAGTGTGGACCATCTTCCTGGCGCCGCTGCTGTTGTTGCCGATCCCACTTTTGCCCATTCACATTCTGTGGGTCAATCTGGTGACCGATGGCTTGCCTGGCTTGGCCCTGGCTGCCGAGCCCGCCGAGCGCGGCATCATGCAACGCCCGCCGCGCCCCCCGCGCGAGAACCTGTTTGCGCACGGCATGTGGCAACATATACTGGGCGTTGGCTTGCTGCTCGGCGCGCTGTGCCTGGGGGTGCAAGCCTGGGCGATTGCGCACGGCCACCCGCAGTGGCAAACCATGGTCTTTACCGTGCTAACCCTGGGCCAGATGGCGCATCTGATGGCAATCCGCTCTGAACGGGAACCGTTGTGGCGATTGGGATTGGCCAGCAATCGACCATTGCTTGGGGCCGTGCTGTTGACTATATCCTTGCAAATGGCGATCATTTACGTGCCCGCACTGCAACCGATCTTCAAGACCGGTGCTTTGAATGTCCTGGAATTGGGTATTTGCGTGGGGACAGCCTTAGTGGTGTATATCGTTGTGGAAATTGAAAAAGCATGGAGGCGCGCGTTCGACCAACGGGCCAAGCCATGAAGCGTAAGCCATCCGAAGCCCACCACCTGGAGTTGCGCGTGCGCGACATGGCGCAGCTGTTCAACTCGATGGATCCCACTCCGTTCCACAACAAAGACCTGGACTGCGATGCCGAGGCATTCATCGAAACCTGGGCGCAGGGATTCGACTCCCACAGTGCGCTGTCGCTCACTATCCATCTTGAGAACTTCCCCACTGAGGGCGACCCAGGCGCACTCCTGAACGAAGCGATTCACAATCACTTCGACTACAAGGCTAGGCAGGTACGTCATAGCCTGAGTTATCTCTTCAGGCAGGGGCGGGCAAGTTTGCTGATCGGTGTGGCTTTTGTCACGCTCTGTTTGCTAGTCGCGGACGCGATTGCGCAACTCGGCAAGGGCACATCCATTGCCATTGCGCGGGAAAGTCTGACGATCGTCGGTTGGGTGGCAATGTGGCGTCCCTTGCAGATTTTTCTCTACGATTGGTGGCCCTTACTGCGCCGAATCCGGATTTATGAAATGCTGGTCGACGCGACTATTCGTGTAGTGCGAGGAAAATGACAATGCCGTACAACCCCGCGAGCGAATTCGCTCAAGGTCAAGCGGGCTGTCACAGCGCGCCTTCGCCCGGCAAGAAGGCTATCCAATACGGCAGATGGGTTACTGGTTTCGCCGACCGCGCGGGTCGCCGGCCGCGCCCGGGCTGCTGCCGGTGCTAGTTGCACCAGCGCCCCTAGTGCCGGTCGCGATCAGCCTGATCAACGAGCGTGGCTGGACGTTGAGCTTGCCCAATGATGTGCCAACGAACTGGCTGGCTGAATTGATGCGGGCCCTGTGATGGAACTGTCGGCCGATACGATCTAGTTGGTGACGGCGGCGGTGGACATGTGCACCGGCATTGACGGACACTCCCTGCATGTACAACAGGCGCCGGGGCGCCCGCCATGCGATGGCACGGCCTACGTGTGCGCCAAGGCGGGCATGGGGATCGATACAAGTCAGATCATCATAGATCGGTGCAACGAGCTGGGAATTTCGCACGAGACGGCCCGGATGATCGGGAAAGAGTCCGGGTACAGCGACACCTCGGCAGTGTGCTGGGCTATCGGACTCGATCCCGTGACCATGCAACCTTTGTGGCCCAGAAACTGGATTCTTATGGCGGCCCAGACCAGTAGCGTCAGTTGTCGGACAAAAATGCCTGAAGAGGCGCTTATCGCGATTTTGGCCTCGGCCGAGATTTCGTCAGCCTTTACCGCGCGCGTAGACCATTTGCTGGACGAGGCGCCGGCGCAAATACTGATCATGGCCGCAGAGCAGGCGGTGCTGCAGGCCAGCCGGCCCATAGCGGCCATTTTGGCGAATATTTCCAATGTGGCGAAGACAACGAACAGCCTGTGTCCGGGCGCTTGGGAGGCGCAGCGTTGAGACAGACGTTGGCATATCTACTTCAAAACCTTCGGGGATTGTCGCTTTTACTTCCGTTAATCGGGCACTTTTACTTCGCCGGACGGGCATGGTTCTGTAAGAAGTGGAACAACTCACGGATTCAATTTTACATAATATAAATTATGCGAAATCGCGACGACGCCTTAAGGCAGTACTTGCATGGCTTAAACGGATGCTCATGCCGCGAACATTGTTGGTTTCCATTGATAACGGACTTCGATGGCGACGCTGCGGCGATTAGCCACATCTGCATGAGATTGGCTGACAGATTGTGCGTCTTCAACGCTTCCCGGCGTCCGACTTTGCCACTACGAACATCGGTGCAGACCTGAATTTTAAATTGCAGGCTATACCGCCGGTATGGTCCTCTGACTGACATGGTGTCGCTCCTCTCGTGAAGGCTCGACAAGCGTCGTGGCGATTCATCACTTCATCTCGCCACCATGGTACAGTCCGAGGGGTTCAGTTCAGCGGTGATATCAATCAAAAGGACATAGTATCGAAGTACGCTTGCGATTCGCTGGAAATCGTTCCTGCTCCCGCGCCGTAAAGCGTTTCCTGCTCAGCCTCTGTCAGCGGCTTGGCTACCCATCCGCCTTGAAAAGCGTCGGGACGATTGGTACTAATGATCCAGCTTCCGCTCTGATTCTTCATGAAACCCCGTGCTTTATACAACCATCCCTGACAGGTGCTGCAAGCATTGAAGAATTCAGACTTCACATTTAGTGCGAAAAACACCAGATCCTCCAATTTCTCATCGTAGCTCTCTGCCACTTTCAACGCCCGGTCTTCTGCACATAATCCGCCTGAGGTATCGCTTTTTCCCAGGCTGCCCATGTTATATCCAACATAACAACTGCCAGTAGTGACGGAAACCGCGTAGGCTAAGGTGAAGCCTGACTGCACCTGACCATACTCACGGCTTCTACGCTTCGACATCCTCTCGGTAACGGCCATGATGATTTGCTTATCAGTTTTTGCCATTCAGATCTCCTCTATCGTTCAATGACAACCCAAGCGTCAATCATTGATACTGCAGGAATTCATCATGCCACATACAAAGGCAAGGCAATGCGCCATCCGAACCGCACGTGGACATCACCATGGAACATGAAATAAGTGACTGATTACAAAGGTAAATCACTAAAGAGAAAGGTGCAGAAAAACTGCGTTGGCAGCATTTAAACTGAAAGTGTGCAGATGGACCTTGATGTTGCGCCCATCTTGCCCATCACCGCTGGGAGACACTGGTAGCTGGTCACGTCTTCTTTCCCCAGCCGTAGGCGCAAGCGCGCTTTACCCCGAGTAGTCCCGGTCGGTGCCGCTATGCCGCAGGATAAAGCAACAGCGACGCGGGGAGCTGCGAGTTTGTCGGGAATGACTGTTGACAAGGATCATCCAACTTTTCCGCTGCATCAATTCCGCATGAATCAAAGGAAAAGTCGATTATTCGAGATCAGCGTTAAGCAGCGTAATGAGTCCATGGCGGTTAACCGAAATATCAAGTCGACCAATTTCATGGCCGAAATCGCCGGTAAAGTCCACCCGCACGAGTGCCCGACAATCCCCGAGGATCTCGATTGCCAAAACCCGAGTTACCGTGTGATAGCCAACAAAATACTGCTCGATATAGTTCTGAATGCCTCCATGTCCTTCAAAACGATGGCCGGTGGACGGGTCGTCAATCAACGCATCTGGCGTGAACATTGCCAGTGCGGCATCCAGGTCGAAAGCATTGGTTGCGGCGATCAGGGCATCAACAACCCTACGCAGGTCATCTTTGTGCTGGGTCATCAATATATCTTCCATTCCAACCTCCTCTAAACTCAAAGGCAACACGATAGATGCATGTCTCCGCCTGAGCCCACCTGATTCTGGCGCAAACCTGCCTATTTCTGCTTTTTTGCTTGCCAGAAGGCTTGGCTCAAAGTTCAATTACAAAATGGAAGAACAATTAATTGAATTGCGGGGCCTGGTCGCCCACGCGCAGAACCGGCGAACCGAAACAGGCATTCCGCGCGTGGCGATGGTCCAGGGAGTCGTTCCGGAACACGAGCTCTCCGCAGTCTACGAGCCGATGGTCAACCTAATCCTGCAGGGCGGCAAAGCTATGACCGTCGGCGGGCGGACTTTGCACTACGATCCGGGCACTTATTTTGTCATGTCCGTCGATCTCCCGGCCGCCGGTGTCGTGCGCGGTAGCGATTCGGGGGCCCCTTATCTGGCGGTAAGCCTTAGCCTCGATCCGGCGTTGCTCACTGACTTGCTGTCGGATATACCGTTTCGAGCCGAGGCACGTCGCCAAAACGCCGGTTTTTCGGTCGCCGCAGTGACGCCGCAGCTTTTGGATGCCTGGATTCGCATGCTGCGTCTGATGAAGCAACCATCAGACATTCCTGCGCTGGCGCCGGCATATGAGCGCGAGATTCTGTATCGCGTGTTACAGGGACCGATGGGCTGGATGTTGCATAACATCGCGACCCCCGACACCGCGTTGGCGAGAATGAATCGGGCGATCCGGCGAATCCGCCAGGACTATGCATTGCCTTTACGGATAGAGGCACTCGCCGAAGATGCCGCGATGAGCGTATCGGCGTTTCACCGGCACTTCAAAGCGGTGACAGCACTGAGTCCGTTGCAATACCAAAAACACATCCGCCTGCTTCAGGCACGCACGCGGCTGATTGCCGCTGGCGACAGCGTCACGATGGCTGCGCATGAGGTTGGCTATGAGAGTCCGAATCAGTTCAGCCGTGAGTATGCCAGGATGTTCGGCTTACCCCCCGCGAAGCATGTTGCGCGTATCGTCGCGGGTTTTAAACGCGAGCCGCGAATCTGAACGGGTAGTATTGAATGCCGGCAGCCGATGCAACACTTGCCCGGAACTGCCAAGATTGCGCCATATGCTGACAGGTTGCGGCCCCTTGAATGGGTGCCGCAACCATCCGCTCGTTTGCCGATTCTTACGCCGCTTTGACCGCCCTCGCCCGCGCCGCGTGCAGCTTGCGGTAGCTGTCGATCTTGCGCTGGTGGCGGTCGAGTCCTTCCAGCTTCATGCTCGTTGGCGTCAAGCCGTGGAAACGGATGCTGCCGTCCACCGAGCCCAGCACCGCGTCCATGCGCGCGTCGCCGAACATGCGGCGGAAATTGACGACGTAATCGTCCAGTTCCATCTCGTCGTCGAGCATCACTTCGAGCACCGCGTGCATGGCCTGATAGAACAAGCCGCGCTCGACCGTGTTGTCGTTGTATTGCAGGAAGGCTTCGACCATATCTTTCGCCGCCTCAAATTCTTGCAAGGCCAGATTGATCAGCAGTTTCAGCTCCAGCACATTCAACTGACCCCATTCCGTGTTCTCGTCAAATTCGATGCCGATCAACGTGGCGACATCGCTATATTCGTCGAGCTCGCTGTTCTCCAAGCGATCCAGCAGCGCCGCCAGCGCGTCGTCGTCCAACCGGTGCAGATTCAGGATGTCGGAACGGAACGCCAGTGCCTTGTTGGTGTTATCCCAGATCAAATCCTCGACCGGATAGATTTCCGAGTAACCGGGCACGAGGATCCGGCACGCGGTCGCGCCCAACTGGTCGTACACGGCCATGTAGGCTTCTTTGCCCATGCTTTCCAAAATGCCGAACAAGGTCGCGGCTTCCTCGGCATTGGAGTTTTCGCCTTGGCCAGAGAAATCCCATTCGACAAATTCGTGATCCGATTTGGCGCTGAAGAAACGCCACGACACGATGCCGCTGGAATCGATGAAGTGTTCGACGAAGTTGTTCGGCTCGGTAACGGCATTGCTGACAAAAGTAGGCCGTGGCAGGTCGTTCAAGCCCTCGAAACTACGGCCCTGGAGCAATTCGGTCAGGCTGCGTTCCAGCGCCACCTCAAAGCTCGGGTGGGCGCCGAACGAGGCGAACACGCCGCCGGTGCGTGGATTCATCAGCGTGACGCACATCACCGGATACTTGCCGCCAAGCGATGCATCCTTGACCAGCACTGGGAAGCCCTGCTCCTCCAGTCCCTTGATGCCGGCCACAATGCCCGGGTATTTCGCGAGCACCTCGTCCGGCACGTCCGGCAAGGCCAGTTCGCCCTCCAGAATTTCGCGTTTGACCGCCCTTTCGAATATTTCCGACAGACATTGCACCTGCGCTTCGACCAGCGTGTTGCCGGCACTCATGCCGTTGCTGACGAACAGGTTTTCCACGAGATTGGTCGGGAAATACACGACCTCGCCATCCGATTGGCGTACGAACGGCAGCGAGCAGATGCCGCGCTCGACGTTGCCGGAGTTTGTATCGAACAAGTGCGAGCCGCACAATTCACCGTCTGGATTGTAGATTTCCAGGCAATACTCATCGAGGATTTCTGGCGGCAGCGCATCTTTGCGGCCGGGCTTGAACCAACGCTCATCCGGATAGTGCACGAACGCCGCGTTGGCGATGTCTTCGCCCCAGAATTCGCCGGCGTAGAAGTGATTGCAGCTGATACGCTCGATGTATTCACCCAACGCAGACGCCAGCGCGCTTTCCTTGGTCGAACCCTTGCCATTGGTGAAGCACATCGGCGAGTGGGCGTCGCGCGTATGCAGCGACCACACGTTAGGCACGATGTTGCGCCACGACGCGATTTCGATCTTAATCCCCAGGTTCGCCAACAGTCCCGACATATTGGCGATCGTTTGCTCCAGCGGCAAATCCTTGCCCGTGATGTAGGTACTGGTTTCGGACGATGGATTGAGCGTCAGCAATGCCTGGGCGTCGGCGTCCAGGCTTTCCACTTCCTCGATCACGAACTCGGGGCCGGTCTGCACCACTTTCTTCACCGTGCAGCGCTCGATCGAGCGCAGGATGCCTTCGCGGTCCTTGGCCGATATGTCTTCGGGCAACTCGACCTGGATCTTGAAGATCTGCTTGTAGCGGTTCTCCGGATCGACAATATTGTTCTGCGACAGGCGGATATTTTCGGTTGGAATATTGCGAGTGGTGCAATACAACTTCACGAAATAAGCCGCGCACAGCGCCGACGATGCCAAGAAGTAATCGAACGGTCCCGGCGCCGAGCCATCGCCCTTGTAGCGGATCGGCTGGTCGGCCACGACCGTGAAATCATCGAATTTCGCTTCCAGGCGTAGCTTATCGAGAAAGTTGACCTTAATTTCCATGGGGATTCCAAACAGTGCTCAAATTGATGTGGGCACTATTATCGGCGCTTTTTGCCGTGCAGCATAGGCGCAGGCCGGTTCTATCGTTCAGCCGGCCGCTTTCTGGCGCCGTTTTGGCGAGGCGCGCTGCGCGTTCAACGCCGCCGCCGCCCGCACCAGTGCCTTGAACGCTTCGGGGTCGACTGCGCCGCCCTCGGGAATGTCGATGGCGCGCCGTGCGTTGCCCTCCAGACTGGAATTGAACAGACCGGCCGGGTCGTCCACCGAGGCGCCCTTCAGAAACGTCAACTTGACCACCGATTTGTAGGTTTCGCCCGTGCAGATGATGCCGCCACTGGACCAGACCGGCGTCCCCATCCACTTCACCTCCTCCACCACGTCGGGCACGGCTTCGTGGATCAGCGCGCGCATGCGGCTGAGGGTGGCGCCACGCCAGTCGTCCAATCTGGCGATCTTCTGGTCGATGAAGGCGGACGCGGCCTGCCCTTCCATGGGTGCCGCCGTCATGCGTCCTCCCGCGCCAGCACCTGTTCAAGCGACCCGAAGAATTTCTGCCAGCCAAATTTGGCGCCCTGGTAGGCCTGTTCCTGGTCTTGCCGGAATCCGGACTGTTCCATGCGCAGATGGGTGCCGCCGGCCGATGGTTCGAGGGTCCAGGTGACGACGCTTTCGAGTCCATAAGCGGACCAGGTGTAGGCCAGCGTGCGCCGCGGTTCAACTTCCGTCACAACGCAATCGACGGCGCCCCAGTCGGCGCGGAAATTGAAATGGTGCCCGGCCACGGGCAGAAAATCGCTCTTCATCAGCCAGGCCTCGATCAGATGGGGCTGGGTCAAGGCGCGCCAGAGCTTTTCCGGCGGATGGGGGAATTCCCGTTCAACAACAACGGTACGCAGTTCCTGTGCGGTCACGTTCATTGGTCCATTCCTTTCAGCAGATTTTCGAGGTCATCGAACCGGCTTTCCCAGTAGCGGGTCATCTGGTTCGTCCAATCGCGCAGCGGCGCCAGCGCGCCGGGCAGCGCGCGGTAGTGGGTCTGGCGGCCGGCATGGCGGTCCAGCACGAGCCCGGCTTCCTTCAGGATGGCCAGATGCTTGGAAACAGCCGGTTGCGACACCCTGGCATGGCCCGTCAACACGCCAACCGTCTGTTCGCCGCCGGCGCACAGTTGTTCGAAGATGGCGCGCCGCGTGGGATCGCCAAGTGCCCGGAACAATGCATCCTGATTCGTCATTTCAATCCATAGCCATAAGGTTATGGATTGAACTATAGCCGGAAGGTTATGAATTTTCAAGCAAAATCGATCATGCCATTTTAATACTATTGCCCGCCCCGGCGATCGGAGCGTTCCAACGTGATCGTGGCAAATAAGGCAAAATATCAGGCAGACAATTCCAAGGGAGTGCGTCATGCAAGGTGAAAAAGCGAACCGCGATCAGGACCAGCGCTGGAACGGCCCCGCCGGGCGGGCCTGGGTCGAACTCCAGGTCCAGCTGGACGACATGCTCGCGCCATTCGAGCGTTTGCTGGTCGATGCTGCGTGCGAACAGCGGCCCCGATCCGTGCTCGATATCGGCTGCGGAACGGGCGCAACCACGCTGGCCATCGCGCGCCGGCTCGGCGCCGGCGCGGCGTGCACCGGGGTCGATATTTCTCAGCCGATGGTCGCGCTGGCCCGCACCCGGGCCGCACAACAAGCGCTGGACGTGGACTTCATTGAGGCCGACGCGCAAACCTGGCCTTTTGCCGCCGCCAGCTTCGACATGATCGTCTCGCGCATGGGCGTGATGTTCTTCGACGACCCCGTCCGTGCCTTCGCCAACTTGCGCCGGGCCGCCACGGCGGGCGGTGCCTTGCGCTTTGTCGCATGGCGTTCGGCGGACGAGAACCCGTTCATGACCACGGCCGAACGCGCGGCGGCGCCCCTGCTACCCGCCCTGCCCCCGCGCCGTCCCGGCGAGCCGGGCCAGTTCGGCCTGGCCGACAGCGCGCTGATCTCGCGCATCCTCGAACAGGCCGGCTGGGAAGATATCGTCATCGCACCCGCCGACGCCCAGTGCACGCTGCCTGCGCACGAACTGCTGCGTTATGCGACCATGCTCGGCCCTGTTGGCCAACTGCTGCAGAAGGAAAGCGAAGACCGGCGCGACGCCGTGGTGGCGGCGATGCGCGAGGCATTCCAGCCCTTCATCCATGGGGACGAGGCGCGGTTCCCGGCGGCCTGCTGGATGGTCGGCGCGCACGCGCCTCGCGCCTGAGTCACCGGGCGCCAGCGCAGCGGCAGGGGCAGCGGACAGAAACTGTCGCGTCCACGCCGCTGTTTCCGTATGCGAATGCAAGTGCTTGCCCAACTGCGCCCGTCCCTGTTGGGCTACCGCCGCCTATCAAAAAAGCAAGCGAAATATTGATTATTCGACAGTGATCTTCGGTGAGATTTCAAAATTTCCCCAGTGCTACTATCGGCCCGAGACATGCCTTTGCCGCAGTTCCTCCCTTGGTGCTGGAAATTCACTGGAGAAGAAGATGACGTCCACCTGGTTCGCACTGATCGCCGGTTCCACCTTCGCGCTGAACGCCGCCGCAGCAACGATCACCCCCTTCGCCGACAACAACGGCGCGATCCCGCCCGCATCCGAATACAAAGGTCCGCTGTTCAAGCTGAGCCACCAGTACCCGGCCAACGTCCCGACGCCGGCCATGCCCTGGCGGGCCGCCATCAACAACGGCCACATCACGACCCAGAACGCCGGCGCCTACGCGCAAGCGCTCAAGGATGCGGTGGGCAAGGACATGATGGTGCTGCTGCAGGACTACGCGCACTGGGACGCGGCGCAACGCGGCTGGTACAACGAGCCGTGGCTGGGCGCCAAGCGCGAAGCCATCCACGGCATGTACGTGGGCGGCAGCTCGCTCGACACTTCCCTGTTCGCCGCCAGCGGTCTGACCAAGCCGATCACCACCTACGTGCTGACCTACTACGACAAGACGGCCGCGCAGACGCTGAAGAACGTGTGGGGCAAGACTGCCATGAAGCCCGCCGTCACGCCGAAAACCACCCAGTTCCCGGAAGGGTCGCTGATCATCAAGGCCGCCTTCATCACGGCCGATCCCACCGTCTGGCCGGTCATGACGGGCAGTCTGGTGTGGCCGGCCTACATCACCACCAACGCCACCACCGGCGAATTCGCCAAACCCCGGGTGTACAGCACCTACCTGATGCAGTTCGATATCATCGTCAAGGACAGCGCGTCGGCACCCGATACGGGCTGGGTGTTCTCGACGCTCGTGTACGACCGTAACATCAAACCGGGCGCCAACGGCGTGTGGGACCAGATGGTGGTGCTGGGCGCCCAGTGGGGCAACGACCCGCTGGTTAACAGCACCAAAGAGCCGCAAAAGCAGCTGACGCAGAACTGGAACAATCCGGCCGCGCCCGCGTATGGCGGCGCCACGTTCGGCTGGGGCGAACGGCTGTCCGGCCCCAATGACGGCGCCATGAACGACATCTCATTCGAGGTCGATGGCAATCGCCAGTACGTCAAGAACGCCAAGGATTCGTCGTGCATGAGCTGCCACAGCACGGCGCAATGGGACGTGAAGAATCCCAAGATCGGCATGCAGTCCTTCCTGCTGCCGCTGAATACCCACCTGCCCAGCGACAGCCCGACCGGCAGCCCCTACCTCAATTCGCCGGCGCCCGGTTCGCCCGACTGGCAGCGCTGGTTCCAGAACCGCAAAGGCGACGTGCCGATGGACGCCGGCAGCGTGGCCGGCGACTTCGACATGGTGCTGACCTTCAAATCGCTGCCCTTGTGGTACACCGCCACCAGCAAGACGCCCCAGTTGCTGAACGCGATAGACCGCACCGGCAAGCACGTGGCCGATCCCACCCGCAAATGAATGCTCAGGCCAGGCGGGGTGCCTGGCCTCCCCTCGTCCCGCACCCGCAGTCCTCACTTTCCCAAGGAGGCAGCATGTCCTATACCTACAAGCGATTCTTCGCCGACGCCGCCCACATCCCCAGCGGCATCGCGCTCGGCTACCCCGTGCCGGGCCGCCAGTCGGCCAGCGCCGACCAGATCGCCGGCAAGGCCTTCTTCGCCGGCGACGCGGACTGGCGCACCATCCAGGCCACGTCCTACGACTTCATCGTGATCGGCACCGGGCCCACCGGCGTCGCCTTCATCGAGCAAGCGCTGCGCAACAAGCCCGATGCGAACATCCTCGTGCTCGAACGCGGCGGCTACTGGCTGCCGGCGCATTACCAGATGCTGCCCATGGCCTTCCAGGCCGCCACCGGCTCGCCGCCCACCACCTATCCGTGGACCCGCAGCACGCGCATGGCCACCACCGGCCTGCAATTCTTCCAGGCCGGCTACATGCCCATCGTCGGCGGCCGATCCACCTACTGGAGCGCGTGGTGTCCGGCGCCCACGCCCGGGCAGATGCGCGACTGGCCGCGCGAGCTGATCGACGTGACGCTGGCGCCGGGATTCTGGGACCGCGCGCGCGCCTTCCTGCATGTGACCTCGATGGACCGCATCAATGATGGCGTGTACGGCAAACTCCAGACGCAATTGGATAGCAACATCAAGGAGAACTTCAAGCGCTGCGTGCCCACGGCGCTCAGCGCTTACCCCGCTCCGATCGCGGTCGGCAATCCCGACTGGCAGAGCGTGAAGTTCTACAAATACGCGACCGTCGGCACCTTGTTCGGCCTGCAGCAACGCCAGCTGGCGCAGGCTGCGCAGGGCCACGGCCATCCGCTCACCATCGTGGACCGCTGCCTGGTCGAACGTCTGCTGCACGACGGCCAAGGCACGGTGACGGCGATCGCCACCAACCACGGGCCGCTCAGCGTGGGCACGGCCAGCATCGTGCTGGCGATGGGCACCATCCCGCCGGCCACGCTGCTGATGAATTCCTTCGGCGAGGCGCTGCCCAACGCGGGCAAGCGCTACACGGGGCACTTCATGTCGCACGTGACGGCCCGCGTGAAGCGGACGGCGTTCCATGGCCTGTCGCCGCTGGAGATCGGCGCCGTTTATCTGGACGGCGTGGACCAGCAAGGCTTGCAATACCATGTGCAGGCCAGCGCCTTCGCCTCCACGCGGCCCGAACACGATGCGCAGACCATCGCGCATGAGGCGCCCGATGCGGCGGCCGTCGCCTCCCCGGCGCAGCTGCGCGGCTCCGAGGATTACGTGGTGCTGGTGTGCGCCACGCTGGGAGAAGTGAGCGAGCGGAACGCGGACAACTGGATCCGGCTGAACGACCAGGGCGACCCGACCACCAACATCACGCTGCAATTGCAGACCGGCGCGGCGGACGAAAAACTGTGGGACGTGCTCGATGAAGCCACGTACCAGACCATCAGCGCCCTCGTCAGCGCCCGCGTGGACGCGCCGCCCGAAATCGAATACTGGATCGACGAAAGCAACGGCGGCGGCAGCTGGCAGCGGGCGCGCCCCGGCCGCGAGCAAATACGGCTTAACATCATCGTGCACGAGGCGTCGCCCTTGTGGATGGGCGCGGATCCCGCCACGTCCGTGGTCGGTCTCGATTACCGGCCCCACGGCGTGCGCAATGTGTACGTGACGGGCGGCGCGCTGTTCCCGACCGGCGGCTCGTGGAATCCGACGCTCACCATGTGCGGGCTGGCGCAGGATCTGGCCGATCGCCTGACACGCTGACGCGGCACGCGCGGCGCAGTGCGGTTCAGGCAGTTCAGTCCGGGCCGCGTAGTGCAGGTAGCTCAGTTCAGATAGATGTCGCGCCGCAGCCGCTCCATCTGCTGCTGGTGGCGCTCGGCCCAGCGCCGGGCGTCGTCCAGCTGGCGCTCGGTGCGCTGCAGGTAATCGGCCACGTCGCGCCGTTCCTGTTCGCGCCGGCTGTCCTGCTTCTTGGTTTCGTCGTTGACGGGGCGGTCCTTGTTGTCCAGATTGGCCCGGATGTCGCGCTCGATGCGGCCCAGGCGCGCGCGCGCCTCGCGCACGCGACCGTACAACGCGTCCACGTCGCTCACGGCGCGGTTGTATTTGGCGGCCGCCACTTCGTAATCCTGGCCGCTCAGATAGGCGCGCTTCATCTGGTTGCGCACGGGGTCGCGGCACACCTCGACCGCCATGCCGGCGCCGCGTCTCCCCAGATCGAAGGCGTTGTCGGGGTTGCAGTAGCGGGCGTTCTGCTCGTCCCAGGCTGCCGTGTACAGCTCGCGCGTGCGCGGGATAACGAACACGCCGTCGCGCGCGGCGTTGGCCATGCGGTCCTCTAACTGGAACGGGCGGCCATAGCCATCGTCCTGGCCCGCCTTGCGCCAGTAGTCCGCGAGCCGGCTCTCCCAGCTCTGGCGGTACTCGGCCTCGTGGATCTTCAGTCCCTTGGCGCGCGCCTCGGCGCGGCGCATATTGAAGTCCTTGCCGGAGACGGCATCCTGCGTGCCCAGATTCTTCCAGTAGTTGACGATTTCAGCGTTCCATGCGGCGCGGTAGGCGTCCTCCTGCACTTGCACGCCGGCCGCGCGGGCGGCGGCGGCGCGCGATTTGATCTGCGTGTCCGGCACGCCGTTGCGCGCGTCGGTGAAGCCGGCGTCTTGCCAGAAGGTGCGGTTGCCCGTCTGCCAGCCGCTGGCATAGCCCGCATCGTCGAAACGCAAGCCTTGCTGCGCGGCGCGGTTGCGGGCCGCCTCTTTGGCCGATGCGGGCTTGCCATCGGTGCCGTCACGCTTGCCCTGGCCGTTCCAGTAGTCGGCATTGCCGATCATCCAGCCCGCGTCGTAGGCCGGGCGGTTGAGCGGCGTATGGTGTTCTTGCACGTCCTCGCCGGCCACGTGCCGTTCATACGAGGACTGGGGCAGCGCCTGGCGGCCATCGCTCACGCCGCGTGCGGACCAGAAGTCCCAATTGCCTTGCGCCCAACCGGCCAGGTAGCCGGCAGCCGCGTCGCCCTGCCCTTTGCCGCCGTCATGGCTGTCGCAGAAATCCTTACGCTCGGCGAAGTTCTGCACCTCGCCAGCCGCGCCATCCTTGTGGCCGATGGCGTTCCAATCGCCGGTCTTGCAGTCGGCGATGCGCTCCATCGTGGCCTGGCAGCCGCCCAGCAGCAGCGGCAAGGCGAGGATCAGCGGCGTGCTCCAGCGGGGTAGACGATTCATGGTGTCGGCGTGTGGTTGATGGCCGGCTGATTATAGTGGAATTCAGTTGTACAAAACATCACCGGGCGGCCATGGTCACGTCGAATGTGACCTGAACGCACAGGCCCGGTCCCTCGTCGCGGTTGTCCAGCGTGATGCAGCCCCGGTTGCGGATGGCGGCGCGCTCCGCGATGGCCAGTCCGAGGCCGCTGCCCGGCTGGTCCTGGTCCGGCAGGCGGTAGAAGCGCTCGAATACCTTGCGCTGCAGGACAGGCGCGATACCGGGGCCTTCATCGCGCACGGCCAGCGTGATCAGGCCCGCGTCGGCAGTGATGCTCACGGCCACGCGGCTGCCGGCGGGCGAATATTTGATGGCGTTGCCGACCACGTTGTCGATCAGCGCCGCCATGCTTTCGCGGTGCAGGCACATGGCGCACAGGTCGGGCGCCTCCAGTTCCAGGTCGATCTGGCGCGCGGCCGCGAGCGGGCCGGCCAGCGCCAGGCGGTCGCATACCAGTTGCACCAGATCGAGCGCTTGCAAGGGCGCCGCGTCGCTGTCCGGCCCGGACCTGGCCAGTGCCAGAAGCTGGTGCACGGTGTGGGTGGCCCGCCGCACGCCCTGCCGCAAGCCTTCGCCCGCCTCCTGCACGCGTTGCGGCGTGTGGGCATGGGCCAGCGATTCGGCGTTGATCTGGATGATGGACAGCGGTGTTTTCAGCTCGTGGGCCGCGTCGGCCAGGAACTCCTGTTCCCGTTCCAGCCGCTCCACCAGCCGCGCCATGAGGCGATTGACGGCTGCCACCAGCGGCGACAATTCCCGGTACGGCGACGGCGCCAGCGGCGTCAGATCGCTGGCGGAGCGTTCCTCGATCCCGGCCACGATGCTGCGCAGCGGGCGCAGGCCGACGCGGATGATGTACCACGCCGGCAGCAACAGGAACGGCAGGCTGAATAGCAAGGGCGCGAGATAGTAGCCGATGCTGGACGTCTGCAGCAGCCATTCGCCGATCACCTGCGTGGCCATGCGCACGGTGACGCCGGTGGCGGGGTCCGATTCCACGGCCGCCACCCAGCCATCGGGCAGCGGCAGGCGCGCCGGCGCCGCCGTTGGCGGGCTGGCGCCGTCGGACGCGTACAACAACTGGCCGCGCCGCCATACTTGTGTCTGCAGCGCGGGCACGTACCAGTTCATTTCACGGTACAGCGCGTAGTGCAGCGCTTCCATCCGGCGCACCAGCGGGCGGATTTCGTCGGCCGGGCGGCCGTCCACCGTTTGCATCAGCACCAGGATGCGCAAGGCACTGGCGCGCAGTTCGCGCTGCATGTCGCGCTGCTTGGTGGTGCGCGTTTCGTGGATGTCCCACGCCAGGTTGGCCAGCCAGATGGCCATCACCACGCCGCAGAAACCGAGCAGCAGGCGCCGGAACAGCGAGCGTTCGGGCAGGCCGGTCATTTGTCGATCACGTAGCCGACGCCACGCACGGTGCGGATGTAGCCATCGCCGATCTTCTGGCGCAGGTGCGAGATGTGCACGTCCAGCGTCTGCCCCTCGCCCTGCGGCAGGGCGCGCGACTCCAGCTCGCGCCGGGTCAGCACGCGCTCCGGATAGCGCATCAGTGCCAGCAGCAATGCGAACTCCGTCTTCGACAGGTCCACCGCGTTGCCGCCCCGGGTGAGCACGCGGCGCCGTTCGTCCAGCGCGAGATCCTTGATCTTCCATATCAGTTCGCCAGCCTCGTTCCAGCCGGTGGCGCGCCGCACCACCGCGCGCAGGCGGGCCAGCAGCTCGGAGACGGCGAACGGCTTGACCAGATAGTCGTCGGCGCCCCGGTCCAGGCCCTGCAATCTATCCTCCAGGCTGTCGCGCGCCGTGATGATGAGGATGGGCAGGGTCTTGCCGTCGGCCCGCAACTGGCGCAGCAGCTCGATCCCGTTCCCGTCGGGCAGGCCGAGGTCGAGCAGGACCGCCTCGAATGGCTCGGTCGCGATCCGCTGCCGGGCGTCGGCCGCGCGCCGCAGCCACAGTACGTCCAGGCCCTCGTCTTGCAGCGACGATTGCAGGGCCTTGCCAAGTTCCAGGTCGTCCTCGACCAGGCATATTTTCATGTCTATTTTCCAGTGCGTTCCAGTGCGGCGTGAAGGCGGCTATGTACGCATCTTCATCGTTGCCTGTCAACGGGGAGGCGCGCCAAATCTATAGGAGAACTTAAGGTTGCGTTGCGCAGGCGTTAAGAAACAGCAGGGATAATAACTGGTCGGATCAACCACGCCACATCGGGCGAATACTTTCACCGCTTCCATGCTCCCTGCTTCCCGCATCTCCTCCGTCGACGCCCTGCGCGGCCTGACCGTCGCCGCCATGCTGCTGGTGAACGACGCCGGCGACTGGTCCCACGTCTATCCCTGGCTGGAGCACGCCGAATGGCATGGCGCCACGCCGGCCGATTTCATCTTTCCGTTCTTCCTGCTGATCGTCGGCGTCTCGCTCCAGCTGGCGCTGGGCGCGAAGATCGAGGCCCAGGCCCCCGCCGCACCGATGGCGCGCGCGGTGCTGGTGCGGGGGGCGCGCATCTTCCTGCTCGGACTCGCCCTGCACGGCGCAGCGGCCTTGCTGCTGCATGGCCGCGACTTCCGCCTGCTCGGCGTGCTGCAAAGGATAGGTATCTGCTTCGCGCTGGCGGGCCTGCTCGCCATCTACGTGCCCAAAGCGCGCGCCCAGTGGACCGTGCTGGCCGCTATCCTGCTTGGCTATTGGGCATTGCTGACGGCCGGGGGTTCGCTGGCGCCGGATCTGAACCTGGCCGACCGCATCGACACGGCCTTGTTGGGCCGGCTGGCCTACCAGTTCAATCCGGCGACTGGCCTGGCGCACGATCCCGAAGGTGTGCTGAGCACCCTGCCTTCGCTGGCCACGGTCATCCTCGGCATGCGCGCCGGCGCATGGCTGCGGGCGCGGAATCTGCGCGCCCTGCTGTGGGCGGGCGTGGCGGCGGTGGCGGTGGGTGGCCTGTGGTCGCTCGCGCTGCCATTCAACAAGCAGTTGTGGACATCCTCGTTCGTGTTGTGGACGGGCGGGTTCGGTATGCTGGTGGTGGGACTCGGGCACTGGCTGATCGACCGCCAGGGCTGGCCGGATCTGGGCCGCTGCCTGGGCATCAATGCCATCGCCGCCTACGCGGGCGCGTGGCTGGCGACCTGTATTCTGGAGGGCAGTGGCGCCATGGCCCCGCTGTACGACGGCCTGTTCCGCGCGCCGCTCGTCCCTTTGATGGGGCCATTCCTGCCGTCGCTGCTGTTCGCGGTCGTATTCACGGGCTTGTTCTGGCTGGCCATGCACGGATTCGAGCGGCGCGGCTGGCGGATCACGGTCTAGCGGGCCCCGTGCGACGGATGGCGCGCGCCCGGGATGGCGGCCGCGCGCGGGCGATCTCGTGGCCCATGATGACGGCGATTTCAACGCCGGCGCGGCACAACCGCGCCAATGTCTGATCTTTCCCCAATTGGCTATAATCAGCCGCATCCCGCCACTAGCACGAAAGTTTGACTATGATGCCTACCCCCGGCCTTCGCGCCAGCCGCCTTGCCTGTGCCGCCCTGCTGCTGGCAGGCGCCCTGCCCGTCCACGCGGACGACCTGTTCACGACCATCGAAAACAAGCCGCTCAAGGAAGTATGGCTCAATCCCGGTTTCTACTCCTACCACTTCCAGCGCGACAAGCACCTGAACGACAGCAATCCCGGCCTGGGCGCGGAGTACCGTTTCTCCACCGTCGCCTCGGTGACGGCGGGCCGCTTCTACAACAGCGACCGCTTCTACTCGAATTACGCGGGCGTGTACTACCAACCGTTCGCGCTCGGCCCGGTGCGGCTGGGCGTGGTGGCCGGCGGCTTCAATGGCTACCCCAAGATGCGTGACGGCGGCTG
This sequence comes from Rugamonas sp. GW822-FHT03B10, assembly GCF_058801745.1. Lineage (NCBI taxonomy): Bacteria > Pseudomonadati > Pseudomonadota > Betaproteobacteria > Burkholderiales > Oxalobacteraceae > Rugamonas > Rugamonas sp. GW822-FHT03B10. Next base: position 100,174 of record NZ_JBXANP010000011.1, read on the forward strand.
GTTCCTGGCCGCCATCCCCACCCTGAGCGCCGAATACAAAAGCGTGGGCGTGAACGTGGCGATCGTGCCGACCTACAAGGACCGGCTGTACGGCGCGATCTCGGTCCAGCTCAAATTGAAGGTGTTCGAGTAACGACGGGCCGCCGGCACGGCGCGCAACGCCCCGTGCCGGCCATGCCCGGCGCTCAGTGCCGGGTGCGCGACGACACCGCCACCTGGTCCAGGATGTGCGGCGGCACGGCCGCGTAGTGCTGGAACTCCATCGTGTACGTGGCCCGGCCCTGCGTGAGCGAGCGCAGCGTGGTCGAGTAGCCGAACATCTCGGCCAGCGGCACCAGCGCGCGGATGATCTTGCCGCCCCCGCCGGGGATCTCGTCCATGCCCTGCACCATGCCGCGCCGCGCCGTCAGGTCGCCCATGGCGTTGCCCATGAACTCCTCCGGCGTTTCCACCTCCACGTGCATCATCGGCTCCAGCAAGACGGGGTCGGCCCGCTTCATACCGTCCTTGAAGGCGATCGAACCGGCCATGCGGAACGCGTTCTCGTTCGAGTCCACGTCGTGGTAGGAACCGAAGGTCAGCGTCACCTTCACGTCCACCACCGGGTAGCCGGCCAGCACGCCGTTCTGCAGCGTCTCCTGCACGCCCTTGTCGACGGCCGGGATGAACTCGCGCGGCACCACGCCGCCCTTGATCGCGTCCACGAACTCATAACCCTTGCCCGGCGCGAGCGGCTCCAGCGACAGCACCACGTGGCCGTACTGGCCGCGGCCGCCCGATTGCTTGATGAATTTGCCCTCGATCTCCTTCACCGCCTTGCGTATCGTCTCGCGGTAGGCCACCTGGGGTTTGCCCACGGTCGCCTCCACGCCGAACTCGCGGCGCATGCGGTCGACCAGGATTTCCAGGTGCAGCTCGCCCATGCCGGACATGATGGTCTGGCCCGATTCCTCGTCCGTGCGCACGCGGAACGATGGATCCTCCTGCGCCAGCCGGCTCAGGGCGATGCCCATCTTCTCCTGGTCGGCCTTGGTCTTCGGCTCCACCGCCTGCGAAATCACGGGCTCGGGGAAGGACATCTTCTCCAGCACGATGACGTGCTCGGGCGAGCACAGCGTGTCGCCGGTGGTCACGGCCTTGAGGCCGACGGCGGCCGCGATGTCGCCCGCGTAGACCTCCTTGATCTCCTTGCGCTCGTTGGCGTGCATCTGCAGGATGCGCCCCAGCCGCTCGCGCTGGCCCTTGGTGGGGTTGTACACGGTGTCGCCCGAATTGACCACGCCGGAATAGACGCGGAAGAACGTCAACTGGCCGACGAACGGGTCGGTCATGATCTTGAACGCGAGCGCCGAGAACGGATCGGCGTCGTCGGGGTGGCGCTCGATCACGTTGTCATGCTCGTCGTGGCCGGAAATGGCGGGCACGTCAAGCGGCGACGGCAGGTACTCGACCACCGCGTCCAGCATCGCTTGCACGCCCCGGTTCTTGAACGCGCTGCCGGCCAGCATGGGCACGATCTCGTTGCGGATGGTGCGCTGGCGCAGGCCGAGTTTGATCTCGTCCTCGGTCAGCGTCTCGCCGTTCAGGTATTTCTCGATCAGCTCGGGCGTGGCCTCGGCGGCCGCCTCCACCATCTTGTCGTGCCATTCGGCGGCCAGGGCTTGCAGATGGGCCGGAATGTCCTCGTAGGTGAATTTGACGCCCAGGCTGGCATCGTCCCAGTTAATCGCGCGCATCTTGACCAGGTCCACCACGCCGTGGAAATTGTCCTCGGCGCCCAGCGGGATCTGGATCGGCACGGCCACGCCCTTCAGCCGGTCGGCGATCTGCTGGCGCACGCGGAAGAAGTCGGCCCCCACACGGTCCATCTTGTTGATGAAGGCGATGCGCGGCACGGCATATTTGTTCGCCTGTCGCCACACGGTTTCCGACTGCGGCTGCACGCCGCCCACGGCGTCGTACACCATCACCGCGCCGTCGAGCACGCGCATGGAGCGCTCGACCTCGATGGTGAAATCGACGTGGCCGGGGGTGTCGATGATGTTGATGCGGTGCTCGGCGAAATTGCCGGCCATGCCCTTCCAGAAGGCGGTGGTGGCGGCCGAGGTGATGGTGATGCCGCGCTCCTGCTCCTGCTCCATCCAGTCCATGGTCGCGGCGCCGTTGTGCACCTCGCCGATCTTGTGGTTGACGCCGGTGTAGAACAGGATGCGCTCGGTGGTCGTGGTTTTGCCCGCGTCGATGTGGGCGCTGATGCCGATATTGCGGTAACGCTCGATGGGTGTCTTGCGGGTCATCACATTCTCCTTGAACGACGACTGCCGACGACGGCGAGGTCGTGCTTAAATTCTAACAGCAATGGAGAACTGAAGTATGGTGCGGCGGCGCTATTTCAAGCCCCGTCGCGCAGGCGGCCGCTCACCGCCCCGCCGCCCCGCGCAGCATGCGGGCCGGCAGCATGACGATGGCCCGCAACAATTCGAACACGGCCTCCACCCCGATGCCCACCAGCCGGAACGGCAGCAACAGCAGCCACACGATGGGATACAGGAACAGCGCCAGCAACGCCAGCGGCCAGCACAGGATCAGCAACAGCAACCACAGCATGAAACCCAGCATGATGAGACTCCCCGGACCAAACGAATTGATGGCGCCACTGTAGGCGCACGGCGGCGCGCACGCAACGGCCATGCGACCGGCTGCGGCCGGCGGCGACGAGCGGTTGGAACGGGAGGATGAACAGGACGGTGGCGGGCCCGGCGCCGGCGTCGGCGCGCGGCCCGCCTTGGTACGGATCAGGCGTAGGCTGGAATGAACTGAGCGGGCTGGAGCGCCGCCTCGTACATGACTTCCGCTTGCAGCGAGGCCTGCAGCGAGGGAATGGAACCGCCGGCGCGGTACTGGAAACTGACTTGCAGCACATCGCCCTCGCCCGCGCGCACGGGGACGGCCAGCGGCAGCGTCATGTAGTGATTGAGCCAGTCGATGGTCGTGGAACGCTCGGGGACGACGGCCAGGATGTTCTTGGTGACGAAGCGCATGGCATTGATCTGCCCGGCGCGTTCGACGACGAATTTGCCCTGCCACTGATAGATCAGCTCATTGGGCTGGCTGAAGTCGATGATGCTGTAGACGGCCGGCTGCGCCATTTCCACCGTGCCGGAATAGATGGCCGTGGTTTCCTGGAACTGGACGATGGGTGCGTAAAACCCTTCAAAATCATACTCTTGCTGCAGGGGCTGCACGGCCATGATCACCGCTTCGGGCAGGAACACGGGCAGCGGGCCGCCGAAGCGCTCTGCGTAGCGGCGCTTGAACGACTCGATCACTTCCACCTGTTTCTCACGCAGCATGCCGACGTGGATCATCTCGCAGATCACCACATCGACCGGCTCCGGCGGCAGGTATTCGAACGCATCGGCGTGAATCACCTCGACCTTGTGGCCGTTGGCGTTCAGCGCCAGCATCTTGCGCGCTTCCTTGACCATGTCCGGATTGAATTCGACGCAATACACCTTGTCGGCCTTGGCTGCCGCGAACCAGGACAGCACGCCGGTGCCGCCGCCCAGTTCCAGCACCTTGGCGCCGGGCTTGACCGCATAGTCGATGGCCGATTTGAACCCATGCATGCGGTTTTGATCCATCAGCATATTGTGATGGTAATGGACTGGGATGAATTGCCCCAGATAGCAGCTTTCGATCTCGCGTTCGTTCAGCATGTTTGTCCTTGGTTGTTGCGCATTGTGTCTGGAGGCAATGCACTGGCGCAATTATGGTCAAGATCGGAACGCGGCCATGGCTGGAACTGATGCGTAAACACCTGCCAATTCATAAAGTTGCCAAATTGGCTAGTAAATTTAGCTAATACAAATTAGAATTGTGTTTCTTTGCCAATATTATTTAGGAATAACAGTAATGTTCAAACAACTTCCAAAAATGCTGTTTGCCTGTGCAGCCGCCCTGTCGGCCCTGAGCGCGCACGCTGAAATCATCGACTTCAACGGCCTGGCCGGCACCAACATGCCCGGCGCGGATTTCGTCGTGCCGAGCCTGTACACGTATTTTTCCAGCCCTTCCACCGTTAGCAACTACCGCATCGCCGACGAGCGTTACGGCCACTGGTACTCGGGCTATTGGAATACCGTCATGTTTTGTGGCGGTTACGCCAACAACTGCGCCTACAACGGCACGGATGGCCTGATTACCGGCTCCCATCTGTCCATCCAGCGTACCGACGGCCAGGCCTTCAATTTGAACGGACTCGATCTCGATAACGCCCACGATGACGGCATCACGTCGCCCGCCCAGACCTCGTTCCGCATCAAGGCAACGCTGGCCAGCGGCGGCTCGCTCATCCAGACAGTCACGCTCGACAACCTGCCCAACCATGACACGTATGGCACCAGCGCGGCATACAACCACTTTGATTTTTCGGCGTTCAACAACATCACCGGCTTCGAAATCGATCAGCAAGGCGGCAACGGTTGGTCCGGCATTGCCCTCGACAACCTGAACGTCAGCCAAACCGCGCCGGTGCCGGAACCTTCCACGTGGAGCATGCTGGTACTGGGCCTGGCAGGGATGGTCGCCTACGCCAAGCGTCGGGCCGCCTGACTCAGCGCTTGCCGGCCTGGAAGGTCTTGATGGCGGCGGCGATCCAGGGCTTGTCGGCCTTGGTGGCGAACTCGGCCGCCGTCTGGTGATAGGCGCCATCCTTCAGCGTGGCGTCGGCGCCCCGCTCCAGCAATAGTTTGACGGCCGCCTCCTGGCCTTCGCGGGCGGCCAGCATCAACGGCGTCAGGCCGCTCGGCGATGGCGCGTCGACCACCGCATGGCGGTCGAGCAGCAGGTTGATGATGTCGGTGCTGTTGGACGCGGCGGCGTAATGCAGCGCCGTCCAGCCCGGCTGATTGACGGCCGCGCCCTTGCCCAGCAAGGCCAGCACGGCCGGCTTGTTCTGGCGGAAGGCGGCCATCATCAGCGCCGTATTGCCGTTCGGTGCGCGCGCCTCGAGCTGGATGCCGGGCTGGGCCAATAGCAGGTCCAGCGTATTCATCGCATCGTAGCGCATGGCGACGATCAGCCCGGTTTCGCCGCGTTCCGGCTCGCGCACGTTGGGGTCCAGCCCCTGCGACAGCGCGCGTTTGATGGGACCAACGTTGTCGAGTTGAATGGCGCGGAAGAAATCGACCGCGCGTTCATCCGTTGCGGCGAAGGCGGCCGGTATGACCAGCGACACGGCGGCGGCCATCAGCAGGCGCCGTTTGGAGTAACGAATTCCCATAAAGAACTCAGCGTACGATGTTGAAAAGATTGAAGAAATTGTCCGTTGTCTGCTGCGCCACCTGCTCGACGGGCACGCCTTTGAGCTTGGCGATGAACTCGCCCACGTGGGCCACGAAACCGGGCTCGTTCATCTTGCCACGGTGCGGCACCGGCGCCAGATAGGGCGAATCGGTCTCGATCAGAATACGCTCCAGCGGCACTTCCAGCGCCACCGCCTGCAACTCCTTGGCGCTCTTGAAGGTCACGATGCCGGAGAAGGAGATGTAGAAACCCATCGCGATGGCGGCCCGCGCGACCTCCAGCGACTCCGTGAAACAGTGCATGACACCGGCGACGCCGCCCGCGTCCGTCCCCGCGCCCTCCTCGCGCATCAGGCGGATGGTGTCCTCGCTGGCCGAGCGCGTGTGGATAATCAAGGGCTTACGCGTGATTCTTGACGCTTTGATGTGGGTGCGGAAGCGCTCGCGCTGCCATTCCAGATCACCCGTCAGGCGGAAATAATCGAGGCCGGTCTCACCGATAGCGATGATCTTCGGATGGTCGGCCAGCCGGACCAGGTCGTCCACGGTCGGTTCCGGCGTGTCCTCGTAATCGGGATGCACGCCGACCGACGCGTAAATATGCGGATATTGTTCGGCCAGGGCCAGCACTTGCGGAAAGTCCGGCAAGTCGACCGACACGCACAGCGCGTGGCTGACTTTGTTTTCCTCCATCCGGGCGAGGATCTCGGGCATGCGAGCGGCCAGCTCGGGGAAATTGATGTGGCAATGAGAATCGATATACATGGCGTGATTGTAACCTGTCACGCCCGCGCGGGTCAGCACACGCCGCTCAGCCGACCAGCGCGCTCAGTCCACCCGCTTGCCGAGGATGATCAGATCGCGCTCGACGCCGTCCAGATTGGCCACGCGCGGCAGGTTGGCCCAGGTGTCGAAGCCGTATTTGCGGAACAAGCCCAGGCTGGGCGCGTTGTGACCGAAGATGAAACCGAGCAGCGTATGCACCTTGATCCGCGGCGCGTAGGCGATCGCCTGTTCCAGGCAGTAGCGACCCACGCCCTTGCCGCGCCACGCCGCGTCGATGTAGATCGACACTTCCGCCGTGCCGGCATACGCGGGACGGCCGTAGAAGTTCGAATACGAGATCCAGCCGAGCACGGCCGGACTGGCGCTGTCGTCGCCGGCCGCTTCGATCACCCACAACGGCCGCCGCTCCGGCGCATGCTCATTGAACCAGTGCAGGCGCGATTCGACCGAGACGGGCTCGGTGTCGGCCGTCACTTCGCGCGAGGCGACGGTGCTGTTGTAGATGGCCACGATGGTGGGCAGGTCGGCCAGCGTGGCCAGGCGGTGACGGAAAGCGGACATGAAGACGGCGGAGAATGAAAGCGTATCGGTTAAAGCGTGTGGGTGGCGCGCGACGAACGCAGGGCGGCGCCGAGGATTTCCTCGATGCGCAGGCGGGCCCGGTGGCCGCTCTCGTCATCGGGGAAATGCACGCCGATGCCCTGCGCCTTGTTGTTGTGGGCGCCAGGCGGCGTGATCCAGGCCACCTTGCCGGCGATCGGGTACTTGTTGGGGTCGTCCATCAGGGCCAGGATCAGGTAGATCTCGTCGCCGAGCTTGTACGGCTTCTGGGTCGGCACGAACATGCCGCCATTTTTCAGGAACGGCATGTAGGCGGCGTACAAGGCCGCCTTTTCCTTGATCGCGAGCGACAATACCGTGGGCCGTGCGACTTGCGCGGCGCTCGGGTCGACAGGGTTAGCGCTCATGCGTTTCCTTTCAGGCACAGCATGCTGCGTAATCGAGCAGCATATCTTCGATGAACAGCTTGGGCGACAGCGGGTGGTCGGCCGTCGCCTTGCGCTCGTTGGCCGCCTTCAACGCGGCCAGCAGTCGGCTGACGTGGATCTTGTCGGCCAGGCCCGCCAGCTCCTTGCGGTAGCGCGGATAGTAACGGATATTCCCCGCCAGTTTGTAGGAAAACATGTCATAAAGCCAGCGCTGCATCCAAGAAACCTGGGCCGACAGCGCAACTTTCTGCAATTTCTCGGCCGTTTTCAGCGCACCTTCCACGCTGGGGCGTGCCAGCAACTGCAACAGGGTGTCCATGTCGTCGCGGTTGCCCGTCTCGGCCTGGGCCAGCGCGGCCAGCGGCGAGCCGCCCTGCTCGCGCAGCCAGCTGTCGGCGTCGTCCACGCCCTGCGCCTGCAGCCAGGCCAGCGCCTGCGCGTGGGACGGCATCGGCAGCGCGAACTTGCGGCAGCGCGACAGGATGGTCGGCAGCAGCCGGTCCAGGCTGTTCGAAGCCAGCAGGAACACGGTGCCCGGCGGCGGTTCCTCCAACGTTTTCAGCAATGCGTTCGAGGCCGGCATGTTGAGCGCCTCGGCCGGGTACAGCACCACCACCCGCAGGCCCTGGCGGTGGGTGGAGATGTTCATGAAGTCGGCCAGATTGCGGATCTGCTCGATCTTGATTTCCCTGGACGGCGCCTTGGACGACTTGCTGCCCTTCTTGGCCTCGGCGTCGCCGCCCTCCTCGCCTTCGGCCGCCGGTTCATCCTCCAGCGCCTCGGGACGCACGCGGCGGTAGTCGGGGTGGTTTTGCTGCGAGAACCAGCCGCAGGACACGCACTGGCCGCAGGCGTGGCCGTCCGGCAGCACGGCCTCGCACAGCAAGCCCTGGGCGAAGCGCTCGATGAAGTCGGACTTGCCGATGCCGGCCGCGCCGTGGAACAGGATCGCGTGCGGCAGGCGCGCGCGCAGCAGCTGAAGCTGGCGCCAGGCGTCTTCCTGCCATGGATAGATGGATGAACTCATTGGTGGTATTTTGTTTTAAAACAACTGCTTATGCAATGCTTTTAAAGTTACAACAGTGCATCGAGCAGGGTCGCCAGTTGCACCTGGATGTCGGCGATGGTCTGGGTCGAGTCGATCACGCGGAAGCGTTCGGGGAACTGGGCGGCCCGGCGCAGGTATTCATTGCGCGCGGCGCTGAAGAAGTCGGCCTTCTCCTGTTCGAACTTGTCGAGCGCGCGGGTGGCGTCGAGCCGGGCGCGCGCCACCTCCAGCGGCACGTCGAACAGCAGCGTCAGGTCCGGCTGCAGATGCGGGTGCACCCATTGTTCGAGCGCGTCGAGCTTGTCGCGCGCGAGGCCGCGGCCGCCGCCCTGGTAGGCGAAGCTGGCGTCCGTGAAGCGGTCGGAGATGACCCAGGCGCCGCGCGCCAGGGCCGGCGCGATCACCTGCGCGATGTGTTCGCGGCGGCTGGCGAACATCAGCAGGGCTTCGGTTTCCAGATGCATCTTCTCATGCAGCACCAGTTCGCGCAGCTGCTCGCCCAGCGGCGTGCCGCCCGGTTCGCGCGTGCTGACCAGCTCCAGGCCCCGCCCGCGCAGGTAGTCGCCCGTGAAACCGATGTGGGTGGATTTGCCGGCGCCGTCGATGCCTTCGAAACTGATGAATTTGCCGCGTTGTTGAGTCATGTAGCGCTACTGCCTATCGTTGATATTGGTTGACCGCACGGTTGTGGTCGGTCAGGTTGTCCGAAAACTGGCTGGTGCCGTTGCCGCGCGAAACGAAATACAGGGCCGGGCTCTTGGCCGGCGCCAGCGCCGCCGTCAGCGACTGCACACCGGGCAGGGCGATCGGCGTGGGCGGCAGGCCGGCGCGCAGATAGGTGTTGTAGGGGGTGTCGGTCTCCAGGTCCTTCTTGCGGATCTTGCCGTCGTACTTGTCGCCCATGCCATAGATCACGGTGGGGTCGGTCTGCAGCAGCATGCCCAGCTTGAGGCGGTTGACGAACACGGCTGCGATCATGTTGCGCTCGGATTTCTGCCCCGTCTCCTTCTCCACGATGGACGCCATGGTCAGCGCCTCATACGGCGTCTTGTACGGCAAGGCGGGATCGCGCTTGCTCCACGCGTCGCCCAGACGCGCCAGCATGGCCGTGTGGGCCTGCTTGAACACCAGCATATCGCTGGAGCCCCTGGGGAACAGATAGGTGTCGGGGAAGAACAAGCCTTCGGGCCGCTTGAAGTCGGCGTCGATCTGGGCCATCAGCGCCTGGTCGGACAGGTCGGCCGTGTCGTGCTTCAAGCCTTTGCTGGCGGCCATGGCCTGACGCATCTGGCGGAAGGTCCAGCCTTCGATGATGGTCAGCGCCTCCTGCGCGAATTCGCCCTTGACCAGCTGTTCCATCAGACGCAGCGGCGTGGTGCCCGGTTTCAGTTCATACGGGCCCGCCTTCAGCCGCGCGCTCGACGAGGTGGCGCGCGCCAGCAAATTGAACAGCAATGGTTCCATCGGCACGCCGGCGTCGACCATCTGCAGGCCGGCCGCGTGGGCGCCGCTGCCGGGCGCGATGGTGAATTCGACCGGCGCCGCGTCATCGGGCGTGATGGGGTTCTGGGCCCACCACGCGAAATAGCCGCCGCCCGCGAGCGCGGCAATAAAACCGAGGCTAATGATTTTTTTAATGAGGGACATCATGTACAAGTCTTAGGTTATATCTGCATAGTGGACCAGAATCGCCCGGCTTGCCAGCCTCATGGCAGGCCGAAATTGCGCCACCTCCGGCGCGAAATTCGCGGGATCACTATAATGAGCCCGTAATGATAATGCTTTCATCGTCAAACTTCTGGAAATTATGAATACCTGGAATCAACTCTTAACCCAGCAAGGAGCGCGCGCCACGGAACAGGCCCCGCAACAATTCCGAGATTTCGGCCGCACCCTCACGGCCGGCGAGCTGGCGGACGGCTTCGCCGCGCCGCTGACGGACCTCGGTTTGATCGCCCTGAACGGCGAAGATTCCGCCTCTTTCCTGCATAACCAGTTGACCAACGACGTGGAACACCTGGGTGCGGACACGGCCCGTCTGGCCGGCTATTGCACGCCCAAGGGCCGCCTGCTGGCCAGCTTCCTGGTCTGGCGCAATGCCGACACCATCTTCCTGCAATTGCCGCGCGCCATGCAACCGGCCCTGCAAAAGCGGCTGCAGATGTTCGTGCTGCGGGCCAAGACCAAGCTGAGCGACGCGACCGAACTGCCGGCCAACGCCGTGGTGCTGGGCGTGGGCGGCAAGCAGGCCGACGCCGTGCTGTCCACCTGGTTCGACGCCCTGCCGGCGCAACCGTATGGCAAGCTTGACAACGCCATGGGCACCCTGATCCGCGTGGGCGACGCGTTCGGCGAGCCGCGCTATCAATGGCTGACCAGCGCCGAGACGGCCGCCGCCGTGTGGCCCGTGCTGTCGGCCAGGCTGGCCGTGGGCGGCAACGACGCCTGGCAGCTGTCGTCCATCCACGCCGGCGTGCCGCTGGTGACGGCCGCCACCCAGGAGCAATTCGTGCCGCAGATGATCAATTTTGAATTGCTCGGTGGCGTCAACTTCAAGAAGGGTTGCTATCCGGGCCAGGAAATCGTGGCCCGCAGCCAGTACCTGGGCAAACTCAAACGCCGCACCACGCTGGTCGCCATCCCCGACATGCAGGCCGCCGCCGGTATGGAGGTGTTCGCCACGGCCGATCCCGAGCAACCGTGCGGCATGATCGTCAACGCCGCCCCCAACGGCCTGGGCGGCGTGGACGCGCTGGTGGAGATGAAGCTGGACGCCATCGAGCGGGCCTCGGTGCGGGTCGGCTCGGCCGAAGGGATCGCGCTGCAATTCCTGCCCATGCCCTACGCTCTGGACGCGCTCGACCTCTAAGATTCCCCTATGCGCGATTTGTACATTTACTACCAGGTGCGGGAAGCGGACGCGCCGGCCCTGCTGCCCCGGGTCGCCGCCATGCAGGCGGCGCTGGGCCGGCAGCACGGCGTGACCGGCCAGATCAAGCGCCGGCCGGAAACACAGCAAGGCATGCAGACGTGGATGGAGGTCTATCCGTCCACGGGCGAAGGGTTTGGCGCCGCCCTGGAAGCGGCCGTGGAACAGGCGGGCATGTCGGCGCTGATCGCCGGCGCCCGCCACGTCGAAGTATTTATGGAGATGGTTCCATGTGCCTGATCGTCTTCGCCTGGAAGGTGGTGCCGGCCGTGCCGCTGATCGCGGCCGCCAACCGCGATGAATTCTATGCGCGGGCCTCGGCGCCGGCCGGCGCGTGGCCCGAACATCCGCAAGTCTACGCCGGCCGCGACCTGAAGGCCGGCGGCAGTTGGATGGGCATCGCCCAGTCCTGCGAGCCGGGTCAGGCGCCGCGTTTCGCCGCCATCACCAACATCCGCTGCCCGGCCGAGCACCGCGACGATGCGCCGTCGCGCGGCCATCTGGTGTCCGATTACCTGGCCGGCAGCATGTCGCCGCAAGCGTATGTGGACGCCATCCGCGGCGATTGCCACGCCTACAACGGTTTCAATCTGGTGCTGGGCGACCGCGACACCCTGATCTGGTTCTCGAACAAGGGCCAGGACGACCCGCGCAACGGCCAGCCGCTGGCGCCGGGCATCTACGGCCTGTCGAACGCGCTGCTGGACGCGCCGTGGCCCAAGGTGCTGAAAACGAAAGCGCAGTTCGCCAGCCTGCTGTGCCTGGGCGCGCCCGACGAAGCGTTCTTTGAAATGCTGGCCGATACGACGCCGGCCCCGGACATGCGCCTGCCCGAGACGGGCGTGCCGCTCGATCTGGAACGGGTGCTGTCGGCCGTGCGCATCGAATCGCCGAGCTATGGCACGCGCACGTCCACCGTCGTCAAGCTGTATGCCGACGCGCCGGCCGTGCTGCACGAGATGCTGATCCAGTAGACGCCGTCACAGCGACTTCATGTAGGCCACCATCTGGTCCAGCGCCAGCCCCCAGCCGCGCTCGAAGCCCATGTCGACGTGGCGCAGCATCTCTTCGCTGTTCTTGTGGCGGGCGCGGGCATGGTAGCGGGTGCCGCCACCGTCCGGTTCCAGCGTGATGTAGGCGGTGATGAACGGGTTGGCCGACGGCCCGTAACCGGGCCCGAGCGCGTCGGTCCACACCAGGCGCCGGTTTTCCACAATCTCCAGGAAGCAGCCCACATGGGGGTGCTCGTGCCCTTCGGGTGAGCACATCACCGTGCGGAAGACACCGCCGGGCCGCAGGTCGATGTCGCACGACAGCGTCTTCCATGGCGCCGGCGTGAACCAGTGCACCACGTGGGTTGGCTGGGTCCAGGCCGCCCAGATCTGCGCGGGGGTAAGCTCCACCGTCCGTTCGAACACGAGGTCGATGTCCGAATCGTAGTCGTCCGCAATGTGCGTCATGATGCGCTCCCTTCGGAAAGGTCAGGCAAAGGTCAACTGCATGTCGATGTGGGCGATGCCCGCTTCGTAAAACTCGTCGCCGGCGATGGTGAAGCCGTGGCGTTGATAAAACGGCGCCGCGTGGGTCTGGGCGCTCAGGACGACGCGCCGGTCGCCGCGCGCGCGGGACTGCGCCATCAGCGCCTGCAGCAAGGCGCCGCCGACGCCGCTGCCGCGTGCACTCTTGCGCACCGCCATGCGGCCGATATGACCGTCCGGCAGCAGACGGCCGGTGCCGATCGGCGTGCCGGCCCCATCGTAAGCGACCGCGTGCAGGCAGACGGCGTCCATGTCGTCGAGCTCGATCTCGGCGGGCACGTTCTGTTCCGCCACGAAGACTTCAAAGCGGATCGTCTTGGCGTCGGTGCCCAGCGCGTCCCAGTCGCCGAGGCGGATAACGTGGCCAGTGTCGTTATTCATGTTGCATATCATAGTTGAACCAGCCACGATTGTCGCATGCTGCTTTAGTGCGAGCCAGCACCTGCAGCCATTTTCGCGCGCAGCAGGTCACGCACCTGCGGCGTGGCCTTGTACGGATCGCCAGGATTGCGCGTCTCCAGCACATCCTCCATACGCTCGCGCACGCCCGCCAGCGCGGCCGGATGCGAATAGATGTAGAACTGGCCGGCCGCGATGGCCTTGAACGTCACCTCGGCCACCTCGACCGCCGACACCTTGCCGGACGTGACGGCCTTGTCCGTCATGGCCTGCGACACCAGCTGGCTGGCCGTCGGCCCCTGCGTCATGCGCACGTCGGCCGGGCGGTTGCGGTGCGACTGGCTGATGCCGGTCGGCACGAAGTACGGGCACAGCACGGATGCGCCGATCGGCGCCTGCACCAGTTGCAAGTCCTGGTACAGGGTTTCGGACAGCGACACCACCGCGTGCTTGGACACGTTGTAGACGCCCATGGCCGGCGCGTTGAGCAGGCCCGCCATCGACGCCGTGTTGACGATATGGCCCTCGAACGCCGGATCGCGGGCGGCCGCGTCGAGCATCAGCTTGGTGAAGATGCGCACGCCATGGATCACGCCCCACACGTTCACGCCCAGCACCCACTCCCAGTCCGCCTCGGTGTTCTCCCAGATCAGGCCGCCGGAGCCCACGCCCGCGTTGTTGAACAGCAGGTTGACCGTGCCGTAGGCCGCAATGGCCGCGTCGGCCAGCGCCTGCACCTGCTCGCCCTTGCGCACGTCGCACACCTGGGCCACCACCTGCGCGCCCTGGGCCACCAGTTCGTCGCGCGCGCGGTCGAGCGCGTCGCGCTGCACGTCGGCCAGCACCAGCTTCATGCCCAGCCGGGCCGCCACATTGGCGAATTCGCGACCCAGTCCGCTGGCGCCGCCCGTGATCACCGCTACTTTTCCTTGGAAGTTCTTCATCAGATTAATTTCACCAGTTGTTTGCCGAAATTGTGGCCTTGCAGCAGGCCCTTGAATGCTTGCGGTGCGCTGGCCAGGCCTTGCGCCACCGTTTCCCGGTACTTCAGTTTGCCCTGGGCCACCAGTTGCCCCAGTTCCGCCAGGCCTTGCGGCCAGAATTCCATGTGCTCGGTGACGATGAAGCCGCACAGCGTGATGCGGTTGAGCAGCAGCAGGCGCGCGTTGCGGATCGGCAGCTCCTGGCCGTTGTAACCGGCGATCAGGCCGCACAGGGCCACGCGGGCGAAGGCGTTGGTGCGCGCCAGGGCCGCGTCGAACACGGCGCCGCCCACGTTCTCGAAGATGGCGTCGATGCCGTTGGGCGCGGCGGCGGCCAGGTCGGCCTCCAGGTTGCCGGCCTTGTAGTCCACGCAGGCGTCGAAGCCCAGTTCCTGCACCACGTAATCGCACTTCTCCTTGCCGCCGGCCACGCCGACGGCGCGGCAGCCGCGCAGCTTGGCCAGTTGGCCCACCGCGCTGCCGACGGCGCCGCTGGCGGCCGACACATAGACGGTTTCGCCGGCCTTGGCTTGCAGGATCTGGTGCATGCCATACCATGCGGTCATGCCGGGCATGCCGACCGCGCCAAGGTAGGCGGACAATGGAATCGCGGTGGTATCGACCTTGCGCAACTGGCCGCCGTCCGCCACGCCCATCTCGGCCCAGCCCAGCATGCCGGCCACGAAATCGCCGGCCACGAAGCGCGGATGGCGCGACGCCACCACCTGGCCGGCGGTGCCGCCTATCATGGTCTCATCGAGCGCCTGCGAGGCGGCGTAGCTCTTGGCCGCGCTCATACGTCCGCGCATGTACGGGTCCAGCGACAGGTAGTGGTTGCGCACCAGCACCTCGCCGTCAAGCAGTGCCGGCACGGCCACCGTTTCCATGCGGAAGTCCGACTCCTGGACTTCACCGCGCGGACGGGAGGCCAGCACCAGCCGTTGGTATTGCGTGTTCGTCATCATTCAGACCGCCGACACGCCACCGTCCACCGCCAGCGTCTGGCCGGTGATGTGCTTGCCCGCGTCGGACGCGAACAGGACGGTCGTGCCCTTCAAATCCTCGTCGTCGCCGATGCGCTGCAGCGGCGCGCCCCGGGACAGCTTGTCCGCGCCCAGGTGGTCGAGGATGCCCTTGGTCATCTTGGACGGGAAGAAACCCGGCGCGATCGCGTTGACGGTGATGCCGTGCACGCCCCACTCGCCCGCCAGCGTGCGCGTGAAGTTGATCACGGCCGCCTTCGAGGTGTTGTAGGCGATGGTCTGCATGGTGCCGGGCGGATTGCCGCTCAGGCCGGCGATCGAGGCGATGTTGATGATACGGCCATACTTGCGCGGGATCATGGAACGCTTGCCGACCAGTTGCGACACCAGGAAGATGCTGCGGATGTTGAGGTTCATCACCTTGTCCCACGCCTCGACCGGGTGGTCTTCGGCCGGCGCGCCCCAGGTGGCGCCGGCGTTGTTGACCAGGATGTCGATATGACCGAGCTGGGCCAGCGCGGCCGTCACCAGCGCCTCGGCCGCCGCGTCCTGCGACAGGTCGGCCGGGATCGCGTGCGCGCTCACGCCGTGCTGGGCCAGGAAGGCCAGCGCTTCGTCGAGGTCAGCCTGCTTGCGCGAGGAAATCACCACCTTCGCGCCCTGCTCGCCCAGCGCCAGCGCCATTTGCAGGCCCAAACCGCGCGAGCCGCCCGTGACCAGGGCCGTCTTGCCGGCCAGCGAGAACAATTCTTGAGTTGTACGCATGTGTCTGTCTTCCTATTGGTGTTGGTTAATGCGGTGTCAGATTTCGTAGTTCATGATATGTTTTTCATATCGAATGAGTTAGAACCACCCGTCTTGCATATCAAGCGTGGTGGTGTCTAGACTTGCAAGCAAGGCAAGCTGGGCTTCCACCTTGGGCAGTTCCCAGTGGAAGAAGTAGCGGCACGCTTGCAGCTTGCCCCGGTAGAAATCGGCATCGCCGGCGACGGCTTCGGGCAGCTGGCTGGCCGCGAGCATGGCTTGCTCCAGCCAGATCCACGCCACGACCACATGGCCGACCGCTTCCAGGTAGACGCTGGCGTTGGCCAGCGTCTTGTTCATGTCGCCCGCAGCATACAGGGTCTGGGTCACTTGTTCCACCCGCTGCCACGCGGCCTCAAGCGCGGCGGCGTGGGCCGTCAGATCCGCCATCAGTTGGCCGGCCTGCGCCACCGTGAGGTTGGCGCTGTCCTCGCGCGGCACGGCGACGCTGCCGCGCACCTTGCGCACGGTCTTGCGCAGCTCGCCCCCGAACGACTTGAACAGCGCGCCATCCTGCAATGTCACCTTGCGACCCAGCAAGTCCAGGCCGTGGATGCCGTGCGTCCCTTCGTGGATCGCGTTCAGGCGGTTGTCGCGGTAGAACTGTTCGACGTTGTATTCGCGCGTGTAGCCGTACCCGCCGTGCACCTGGATGGCCAGGCTGTTCGCCTCCACGCACCATTGCGACGGCCAGCTCTTGGTGATCGGGGTGAGGAAGTCCAGCAGCCGGCCCGCGTGCTCGCGCGCCTCTGGCGTCTCGGCCGTGCGCTGCTCGTCCACCAGCCGCGCGCTGTACAGCACGAGGCCGAGGCCGCCTTCCACATAAGCTTTCTGGGCCAGCAGCATGCGCCGCACGTCGGTATGCTCGATGATGGGCAACTGCGGCTGGGACGGGTCTTTTTGCGCCGGATGGCGGCCCTGCGGCCGGTTGCGCGCGTAGTCGAGCGCGTGCAGGTAGCCGGTGTAGCCGAGCACGGCCGCGCCCAGACCGACGGCGATGCGCGCCTCGTTCATCATGTGGAACATGCACGCCAAGCCCTGGCCCGGCTGGCCCACCAGATAGCCGATGGCGCCGCCCTTGCATTGCGGCTGGAACTTGCCTTCGCCAAAATTGAGCAGGCAGTTGCTGGTGCCCCGGTTGCCCATCTTGTGGTTGAGGCCGGCCAGCACCACGTCGTTGCGCTCGCCCAGGCTGCCGTCGTCGTTGACGAGGAATTTGGGGACGACGAACAGGGAGATGCCTTTGACGCCGGGCACCAGCTTGCCATCGGCACCGGGGATCTTGGCCAGCACGAGGTGGACGATGTTGCCGGCCAGATCGTGCTCGCCGGCCGAAATCCACATCTTGTTGCCGCGCAGACGGAACTGGCGCTCGCCATCGTCGCCGGCCACCGGGTCCGGTTCGGCCCGCGTGGTGATGTCGGACAGGCTGGAACCGGCTTGCGGCTCGGACAGGCACATGGTGCCGAAGAACTTGCCGGCGAACATGGGCTCGACGAAACGGCGGACCTGCGACGGCGTGCCGTGCTTGAGCAGGGTGTTGGCGTTGCTGATGGTCAGGAAGATATACGCGGCCGTACTGACATTGGCGCCCGTGAAATAGGCCGACAACACCTTCTCCACCACGGTCGGCAACTGCATGCCGTCGCGCTCGAAGTCCTGGCCGGCCGCCATCAGGCCGGCGGCGGAGAACGCGTCGAGCGCGGTCTTGACCTCGGGGATGATCTGCACCCGCAAGCAACCGTCGCCGGGGATGGCGTGCGGCTCCTGCTGGTCGCTTTTCTTGTTGTGCGGCGCGAACAACTCGGTCGCGATCTGTTCGGCCGTGTCGATGGCCGCGTCGAAGGTTTCGCGGTTATGGTCCTGGAAACGGGCGCGTTGGCCCAGCGCCTGCGCATCGAGCCATTCGTACAGCATGAACTCGATATCGCGGCGCGACAAAATCGTGGATTGCATGGCGCAGTCCTTTATCGGTGAGCGGATAGGTTGAAGCCGGTGGCCAGACCGGATACGAAACGGGCGCCCCGCAGGACGCCCGTGGCACGCGGGTCAGACCACTTCGAACAGGCCGGCGGCACCCTGGCCGCCGCCGATGCACATGGTCACGACCACGTATTTGACGCCGCGGCGTTTGCCTTCGATCAGCGCGTGGCCGGTCAGGCGCGCGCCCGACACGCCATAAGGATGGCCCACGGCGATGGCGCCGCCGTTCACATTCAGGCGGTCCATGGGGATGCCCAGCTTGTCTGCGCAGTACAGCACCTGCACGGCGAACGCCTCATTCAGTTCCCACAGGCCGATGTCGGCCACCGACAGGCCGGCCTGCTTGAGCAGCTTGGGGATGGCAAACACGGGGCCGATGCCCATCTCGTCCGGCTCGCAACCGGCCACGGCGAATCCACGGAAGATGCCGAGCGGCTGCAAGCCCTTGGCGGCGGCCGTCTTGGCGTTCATCACGACGGCCATCGAGGCGCCGTCCGAGAACTGACTGGCATTGCCGGCGCTGATCACGCCGCCGGGCACAGCGCTGCGGATCTTGGACACGGCTTCATAGGTGGTGTCGGCGCGGATGCCCTCGTCGGCCGAGATCGTCACTTCGCGGCTCAGCAGCATACCGCTGGCCTTGTCGGCCACGCCCATCACGGTGGTCATGGGCACGATCTCGGCGTTGAACAGGCCGGCGGCCTGGGCCGCAGCGGCGCGCTGCTGGCTCTGGACGCCGTATTCGTCCTGGCGCTCGCGGCTGATGTTGTAGCGCTTGGCCACGGTTTCGGCCGTCTGCAGCATGGGCCAGTAGATTGCCGGCTTGTGCTCGGACAGCCAGACTTCCTTGTACATATGCAGGTTCATCTCCTGCTGCACGCAGGAAATCGACTCGACGCCGCCGGCGGCGTAGATGTCGCCCTCGCCGGCGATGATGCGCTGGGCCGCCAGGGCGATGGTCTGCAGGCCCGACGAGCAGAACCGGTTGACGGTCATGCCGCCCGTCGTCACCGGGCAGCCGGCGCGGATGGCGATCTGGCGCGCGATGTTGCCGCCGGTGGCGCCTTCAGGATTGGCGCAGCCCACCAGCACGTCCTCCACTTCGCCCGCTTCGATATTGGCGCGGGCGATGGCCGCCTGCAGCGCGTGGCCACCGAGGGTGGCGCCGTGCGTCATGTTGAACGCGCCTTTCCACGATTTGGCCAGGGCGGTACGGGCGGTCGATACGATGACGGCATCTATCATGTGAGTCTCCTGATGGGTAATGGTTTTGATCCGCGCGCGCACCCCATGGCGGCCGCGGTGATTGCAGCGATGAGAGTAAGAATAGCATATTTTAGTACGACCGTTCGCAAATTTTTCAGGCGCGCAACGCATATATAAATTGACAACATTATCGGCGCCATGTAATGTCAACCAGCCATGCGCCCGGCTCGCACGCCAGCCGTCGCGCCAGCACGATCCACCGCAACCCCCACCCTTATGCCAGGAGCAGCCCCATGGAGCTCTCCAACTACCTGTTTTTCACCACCACGTGCGAAGCGGCGCTGAACTTCTACACCGAATGCGGGCTGGGCCGCGTGACCGATATCCTGCGCTATGGCATCGATGGCATGCCGGTCCATAACGAAGCGATGCGCGGCCGCATCATGCATGCGAAATTCGAGGGGCCGGGCGTGCTGTTCTTCGCGTCCGATAACGATGACGCGGAACCGATGCGCGGTTCCGCGCACATCCTGCAGATGGACGACCGGGAGCAAACGGACCGGCTCTTCGCGCGCCTGGCGAGGAACGGCAACGTCACGACGCCGCTCGCCATCCAGCCCTGGGGCGACTACTTCGGCAAGTTGACGGACCAGTTCGGCGTGCAGTGGATGCTGAATTGTCCGCTCTGAGTCGCGCGCCATTTTGCGGTTTTCCGGTAGGCCGTTTTTATGACATTCGCGTCAGATTGGTGTAAGTTTGGTGCAAGTTTGACGTAAGGTTAAGCGCTCAGACTCGGAACAAGCTGACAATGTTGTATTTGGTCAGCTGTTTCACACCACAATAAAACCAGGAGACAAATCATGGCAGTTTCATCCGGCACCAGTGCCGATCTGCGCAATCCGCCCCCCAAGGCCGGCGCGATCACCCCGGAGGAGCGCAAAGTCATCTTCGCATCCTCGCTGGGCACCATTTTCGAATGGTACGACTTCTACCTGTACGGCTCGCTCGCTTCCATCATCGCCAAGCAATTCTTCATCGGCGACCCGACCACCACCTTCATCTTCGCCCTGCTGGCCTTCGCGGCCGGCTTCATCGTCCGGCCGTTCGGCGCGCTCGTGTTCGGCCGCCTCGGCGACATGATAGGCCGCAAGTACACGTTCCTGATCACCATCCTGATCATGGGCGGCTCCACCTTCATCGTCGGTCTGCTACCCGGGCACGCGGCGATCGGCATCGCCGCGCCCATCATCCTCGTCACGCTGCGCATCCTGCAAGGGCTGGCGCTGGGCGGCGAATACGGCGGCGCCGCCACCTACGTGGCCGAGCACGCGCCGCACGGCAAGCGCGGCATGTTCACCTCGTGGATACAGACCACCGCCACGCTGGGCTTCTTCCTGTCGCTGCTGGTGATCCTGGGCACGCGCAAGGCGATCGGCGAGGAAGCCTTCAACGCCTGGGGTTGGCGCGTGCCCTTCCTGGTGTCGGTGCTGCTGCTGGGCATCTCCGTCTGGATCCGCCTGTCGATGAATGAATCGCCCGCCTTCGCCAAGATGAAGGCCGAGGGCAAGACCTCCAAAGCCCCGCTGAGCGAAGCGTTCGGCCAGTGGCGCAACCTGAAGATCGTGGTGCTGGCCCTGCTCGGCCTGACCATGGGCCAGGCCGTGGTGTGGTACACGGGCCAGTTCTACGCGCTGTTCTTCATGCAGCAGACGCTGAAGATCGACATCGTCAACGCCACGCTGATGATCGCCGTGGCGCTGGCGCTGGCCACCCCGTTCTTCATCTTCTTCGGCAGCCTGGCCGACAGGGTCGGCCGCAAATACATCATCCTCGGCGGCTGCCTGCTGGCCGCCGCCACCTACATGCCCCTGTTCGGCGCGCTCACCCACTACGGCAACCCTGCGCTGGAGACGGCGCTGAAGAACTCGCCCGTGACGGTGGTGGCCGATCCCGCCTCCTGCCACTTCCAGTTCAACCTGACGGGGCAGAAGAAATTCCCGTCCTCGTGCGACATCGCCACCGGCCTGCTGTCGAACAGCTCGGTCGCCTACTCCAAGGTCGACGCGCCGGCCGGTTCCCTGGCCGTGATCAGGATCGGCGACAAGGAAATCCCGTCGTTCAACGCCGTGATGACGGCCGACGGCCTGAACTTCGACGCCGACAGCAAGAAGGCCGAAGCCGCGCTGAAGAAGGACACGGCCGCCGCCGTGAAGGCCGCCGGCTATCCGGCCAAGGCCGATGAAGACCAGATCAACCGTCCGATGATGGTGCTGATCCTGTTCATCCTGGTCTTGTATGTGACGATGGTGTACGGCCCGATCGCGGCCATGCTGGTCGAGATGTTCCCGACCCGCATACGCTACACGTCCATGTCGCTGCCCTACCACATCGGCAACGGCTGGTTTGGCGGCCTGCTGCCGACCACCGCCTTCGCGCTGGTGGCGTTCAAGGGCGACATCTACTACGGCCTGTGGTATCCGATCGTGATCGCCCTGGCCACCGTGGTGATCGGCGCGCTGTTCGTCAAGGAGACGCGCGACAACGACATCTACGCCGCCGACTGAGTGGCGTTGAAGTGATCCCCGAAGCCGCCAGCGATGGCGGCTTTTTAATTGGCGCTCATTGGCGCTGCTTCAGGTGCTGGCCACGGCATCGGTGCCGTGCTCCATCTGCTGCTGGCGGAAGGCCTCGGCGATGCAGCGGCGCAGCGGCTCGTCTTCCCACGGCTTGGTGAAGAAGCGGTAGATGGCGCCGCGGTTGATGGCGTCGATCACCGATTCGAGGTCGGCGTAGCCCGACAGGATCAGCCGTATCGTCTCCGGGTACAGGTCCTTGACCTTGGCTAGGAACTCGGTGCCGCTCATTTCCGGCATGCGCTGGTCGGACAGCACCACCTGCACCTCGTTGACGGCCAGCAGCTGCAAGGCCTCGGCCGCCGACGTGGCCAGCAACAGCTTGTAGCCTTCGGGACGCAGGGCGCGCGCCAGCGCGCGCACGATGTTGGGCTCGTCGTCGAGGATCAGCAGCGTGCGCTGGGTCCGGTCGGCCGGCAGCAGCAGGCGCTTGCCATCCGTCAGCAGCTGGGCGAAGGCCTCGCCCGACAGGGCCTTGCTGAAATGGTTGCCCTGCATCTGGTCGCACAGGCGCCGCCGCAGATAGTGCATCTGCCCCTCCGTGTCCACCCCTTCCGCGATCACGGAGATGTGCATGCTGTGGGCCAGACTGATGACGGCGTTGCAGATGGCCGCGTCGTCGGGCGAGGTGGTGACGTCGCGGACGAAGGAGCGGTCGATCTTCAGATGGCTCAACGGGAAGCGCTTGAGATAGGACAGCGACGAATAGCCGGTGCCGAAATCATCGAGCGTCACGCCCACGCCCATCTGCTCCAGTTGCTTGAGGATGGCGGCGGCGGCCTGCACGTCGTGCATGACGGCGCTTTCCGTCAACTCCAGCTCCAGCATGCGCGCCGTCAGGCCGTTCGCGTCGAGCGCCTTGCGCACCACCTCGACCAGCCCCGGCTGGTGGAATTGCTGGGCCGACAGGTTGATGGCCACGGTCGGCACATTCAGCCCGGCCTTGCGCCAGCGCGCCAGTTGCGCGCACACGTGGCCGATCGCCCATTCGCCCAGCGGCAGCACCAGCCCGGTTTCCTCGGCCAGGCGGATGAATTCGTTGGGCGCCACCATGCCGCGCGTCGGATGGCGCCAGCGCAGCAGCGCCTCCGCGCCCGTGATGACGCCGTTGACCAGGCTCGCCTGCGGCTGGTAGTGCATCAGCAGCTCGCCCTTCTCCAGCGCCTGGCGCAGGTCGGCCTCCATCGCGAAGCGGTCGGCCATGCGCGCGTTCATGGCGGGCGCGTAGAAACGGAAGGTGTTGCCGCCCGTGCTCTTGGCCTCCTGCATGGCCAGGTCGGCCAGCCGCAGCAGACTAGCCACGTCGGCGCCGTCGTCCGGGTACACGCTGATGCCGACGGAGGCCAGCGCCCGCAGCTGCGCCGGCACGCCCGGCAAGGCCTCCGCCAGTCCGGCCACCACGGCGCCCGCCGCCACGGCGGCATCGGCGCCCGCGTCCAGGTTCTGGAGCACGATGACGAATTCGTCGTTACCGGGCCGGGCCACCAGATTGCCTTCGCCCGCCAGCGTCTCCAGCCGGCGCGCCACCGCCACCAGCACGGTGTCGCCGACCTTGTGGCCGAGGTTGTCGTTCACTTCCTTGAAGCGGTCCAGATCCACGAACAGGGTCGCCAGCCGTTTGCCGCCCGCGTCGGCGGCGGCCGCCATCCGCGCCAGTTGATCCTCCAGCGTGGCCCGGTTCGGCAGCCCCGTCAGCGCATCGTAGTTGGCGCCCCGCTCCAGCAGCTGCTCGGCGCGCTGGCGCGCGGCCAGGGCGCGGTAGCGCTCCATGCCGGCCGCCAGCGTGTGACTCAGTTCCTGCAGCAGCGCCACCTCGTCGTCGTTGCAGGGACCGGCATCGCTGGCGTACACGGCCAGCACGCCCAGCACCTCGCCGCCGGCCAACAGGGGGACGGCGATGCAACTGACCAGATTGCGCATCAGCAGCGCGCCGCGCCACGTCGCGAACGGGGGCGCATCGGCCATGTCGCGCACCACCTGCGGCTTTTTCAGCAGGATGGCGCCACCGCACGCGGCGTGGCGGCGCAAGTCCTGGCCCCAGCTGAGGTGGAGCCCCTCGAAGAATGCACGGTCGATGCCGGCGTGCGCGGCCAGTTCGATGCTGTGATCGGCGTCGTGGCGGGCTTGGCCTATCCACGCCGACCGGTAGCCGCCCGCCTCCACCAGTCCGTCGCAGAAGGCGGCCAGCATCGCCGCCTCGTCGGTGCCGGCGGCCAGCGCGGTGCTGCAGGCCGCGTGCAGCACGGCGGCCCGCTCCAGCACCGCGATCCGCGATTCGTGCTCGTGCCGCAGTTGTGCATTGTGGCGCGCGTCGAGCATCAGATCGTTGACGGCGACCACGAGCACATCGAATTCGTTCTTGCTGTCCGGGACCAGGCGCGAGGGCATCTTGCCATCGGCGATGTCACGCGCGAACGCGATGCAGTCGCTGAGCGTGCGGTACATGCCGCGCGCGATGGCGTAGGCCAGCGCCATGCCCAGCGCGAGCGCCAGCGCCGGGGCCAGCAGCAGCACCATGCGCGACAGCGCGCGCCACTGGCGCAAGCGCGCCTCGGTGCCGGCGCTGGCGTCGGTGGCGTGCTGGGTCAGCGTGGCCAGCCGCGCGGCCAGCTTGTCGGGCGGACTGTCGTAACTGAGCACGCCAATGTCGAGCGCCTCCTGCCTGAGCGCATCGGGCGCCAGCGCCGCCGCGCTGCGCATATTGTTGCGTACTTCCTCCCGCGCGGCTTGCTGGGCGGCCGGCGCGGCGCCAGCGCCGGCCAGCGCGGCGCTGCTGCGCAAGGCCAGCTCGACGATACGGGCATCCTGGTCCAGATAGGCGCCCATGGTGGACACGAGGCGCTCGTGGACCAGCAGCGAAGCCAATGCGGCCAGCACGGCCGGCACCACGAGTGCGGAAAAGCAGATCAGCAGCCGGGCACGCAGGCTGAGACGGTTGATGTCGTTGCGGGGATTAGCGGCTTCGGCCATGGTGCCAGACTCTCATGCGGAGGTTCTCTCCGGTTGGGTTGGAGCAATGAATCTGTGGCCAGTCTTACATGATTTTCAAGGTGGGACAATGGGTCGCGGGCGGACGCCGCTGATTCCGCTACCGTTGTCCAAACCCGGCAACACTAGCGAAAAGGAAGCCGCGCCAAGGTGGCGCGGACAATGGCAGCCGCGCCGTGGCGGCGCGGATAGCGCGAAACGGGCCGTATGGGGGCGGACGGCGGGGCGGGACCAGCAACGGTCCCGCCATCGGGCGGAGCCACCCCGGCGGGTGGACCGGTACTGACGCTTAGCCGTTGAAGGTCTTGCCTTCCGCAGCCAGGCGCAGCAGCAGCGGCGCCGGTTTCCACGCCTCGCCGTGGTGGCCACGGCCGTATTTCTCGATCGCGGCCAGCACATTGGGCAAGCCCACCGTGTCGGCGTAGAACATGGGGCCGCCACGGAACAGCGGGAAGCCGTAGCCGGTCAGGTAGACCATGTCGATGTCGGAGGCGCGCATGGCGATGCCCTCCTCCAGGATCAGGGCCGCTTCATTGACCATCGCGAACACCAGGCGTTCGACGATCTCCTGGTCGCTGATCTTGCGGCGTTCGACGCCGATGTCGGCCGAATGCTTGACGATCATGGCGTTGACCACGTCCGATGGGTAGGCCTTGCGGTCGCCCGCCTTGTAGTCGTACCAGCCGGCGCCCGTCTTCTGGCCGAAGCGGCCCATTTCGCACAGCAGGTCGGCCGTCTTCGAATAGCTGATCTCGGGCGACTCGACGTAGCGGCGCTTGCGGATGTACCAGCCGATGTCGTTGCCGGCCAGGTCGCCCATGCGGAACGGGCCCATGGCGAAGCCGAATTTCTCGACCGCCTTGTCGACCTGCTCGGGCAGGCAGCCTTCCTCCAGCAGGAAGCCGGCCTGGCGGCTGTACTGCTCGATCATGCGGTTGCCGATGAAGCCGTCGCATACGCCCGACACCACGCCGGTCTTCTTGAGCTTCTTGGACAGCGCCAGCGCGGTGGCCAGCACGTCCTTGCCGGTCTTGGCGCCGCGCACGATTTCCAGCAGCTTCATCACGTTGGCCGGGCTGAAGAAGTGCAGGCCGATCACGTCCTGCGGACGCTGGGTGAAGGCGGCGATCTTGTTCACGTCCAGCGTGGAGGTGTTGCTGGCCAGGATGGCGCCCTGCTTCATCACCTCATCGAGCTTGCGGAACACGGTTTCCTTGACGCCCAAGTCCTCGAACACGGCCTCGACCACGATGTCGGCCTGGCCGATGTCGTCATACGACAGCGTGCCGCTCAGCAGGGCCATGCGCTGGTCGAACTTCTCCTGCGTCAGCTTGCCCTTCTTCATCGTGTTCTCGTAGTTCTTGCGGATCGTGGCCATGCCCTTGTCCAGCGCTTCCTGCTTGGTCTCCAGCAGCTTGACGGGGATGCCGGCGTTCAGGAAGTTCATCGCGATGCCGCCACCCATGGTGCCGGCGCCGATCACGGCCGCCGACTTGATGGCGCGCACCGGCGTATCGGCCGGCACGTCGGGCACCTTGCTGCACTGGCGTTCGCCGATGAAGGCGTGGCGCAGGGCCTTCGATTCCGTGGTCTGGATCAGATGCAGGAAGCGGTCGCGCTCGAACTTCAGGCCATCCTCGAACTTCTTGGTGACGGTGGCGGCCACGGTTTCCACGCATTCGAGCGGCGCCGGGAACGGGCCGGACATGGCCTTGACCGTGTTGCGCGAGAACTGCAGGAAGGCTTCGTGGTTGGGATAATCGACCTTGCGGTCGCGCACCTTCGGCAGCGGACGCACGTCGGCCACCTTGTTGGCGAAGGCGATGGCGCCGGCCAGCAAGTCCGAATCGGCGGGCAGCAGTTCATCGAACAGCGCCGTTTTGGCCAGCTTCTCCGACAGCACGGGCGTGCCCGAAACGATCATGTTGAGCGCCATCTCCAGGCCCAGCACGCGCGGCAGGCGCTGCGTGCCGCCGGCGCCGGGCAGCAGGCCCAGCTTCACTTCCGGCAAGGCGATCTGCGCACCGGGCAAGGCGACGCGGTAGTGGCAACCGAGCGCCAGTTCCAGCCCGCCGCCCATGGCGACGCTGTGGATGGCCGCGACCACCGGCTTGGTGGAATTTTCGACCGTCGCGATCAGCGTGTGCAGGCTCGGCTCCGCCAGCGCCTTGGGCGAATTGAACTCCTTGATGTCGGCGCCGCCCGAAAACGCTTTGCCGGCGCCCGTGATGATGATGGCCTTGACGGCGTCGTCCGCCAGCGCCTGCTTGATGCCGGCCACGGCGGCCGTGCGCGTGGACAGCCCCAAGCCATTCACGGGTGGATTGTTCAGGGTGATGACGGCAACGGAACCGTTGACTTGATATTCGGCGGTCATGTCTCTTCCTTGTTGTGTTGGTAACGGGCTTGCTGCGAAAATCTAACTATACCGCAGAAAAAGAACGATCGTATTATTTTTTTCACGCGGACGTGCCCCGCGCGCTGCATTGTAGGCCAGGGACGGACTGAACGTATAATCAACGTTGCCAAAATGGCGATGGGGCTGCCCTCCGGCGGCGTCACAACATGAACGACACTAGCGACAAGACAAGGGATAACGATGGTCATTCTGATACTGGGATTGGTGCTGTTTCTGGGCGTGCACTCCGTGCGCATCGTGGCCGACGACTGGCGTACGGCCAGGCGCGCGCAACTGGGCGAGGCGACATGGAAAGGACTGTACAGCCTGCTGTCGCTGGCCGGGCTCATCCTGATCATCTGGGGATTCGGCCTGGCGCGCCAGCGGCCCGTGGTGCTGTGGACGCCGCCGGTGGCCATGCGCCACGTTGCCGGCTTGCTGACGGCGCTGGCCTTCATCCTGTTGACGGCCAAGGACGTTCCGCGCGACGGCATCAAGGCCCGCGTCCACCATCCGATGCTGCTGGGGGTGAAAGTGTGGGCGCTGGCCCACCTGCTGGCCAACGGCAAACTGCATGACGTGGTGTTGTTCGGCAGCTTCCTGGTGTGGGCCATCCTCTGCTTCCGGGCCGCGCGCCGCCGCGACGTGGCCGAAGGCACGGTGTATCCGGCCGGCACCACCGGCGCCACCGTGACGACGGTGGTCGCCGGCCTGGCCGGCTGGGCCGTGTTCGCCTTCCTGCTGCACGGGTGGCTGATCGGCGTGCGACCGTTTTGATCAAGCCGCCCCGGCGAGGCGGCCGGGGCGCCAGGCTCACGCGGTGGGCAGCTTGTAGTCCCTGTAGTGGTCGCGCAGCTTGTTCTTCTGCACCTTGCCGGTGGCGCCCAGCGGCAAGGCGTCGGCGAACACCACGTCGTCGGGCGTCCACCACTTGGCGATCTTGCCTTCATAAAACGCCAGCAACTCCTCGCGGCTCACGTCCTGGCCCGGCCGGCGCACCACGATCAGCAGCGGCCGCTCATCCCATTTCGGATGGTAGATGCCGATGCAGGCCGCCTGCATCACAGCCGGATGCGCCATCGCGATGTTTTCCAGGTCGATCGTGCCTATCCATTCGCCGCCGGACTTGATCACGTCCTTGCTGCGGTCGGTGATCTGCATGTAACCGTCGGGGTCGATGGTGGCCACGTCGCCGGTCGGGAACCAGCCGTCCTGCAGCACGTCGCCGCCCTCGCCCTTGAAGTAGCTGCTGATGATCCATGGCCCCTTGACCAGCAAATGGCCGTAACCGACGCCATCCCACGGCAATTCCTTGCCATCGTCGTCCACGATCTTCATGTCGACGCCGAAGATGGCATGGCCCTGCTTCTGCAGGATCTTGCGCTGCTCCTCCTTGGGCAAATCCCTGTGTTTGCTCGACAGCACGCAGGCCGTGCCCAGCGGCGACATCTCCGTCATGCCCCAGGCGTGCACCACCTCCACGCCGAATTCGTCGATCAGCGTGTTCATCATGGCCGGCGGACAGGCCGAGCCGCCGATCACCGTGCGGCGGAAGGTCGAGAACTTCAATTTGTTCTGCAAGGCGTGGTTGATCAGCCCCAGCCAGACCGTGGGCACGCCGGCCGACATGGTCACGCCCTCGCTCTCGAACAGCTCGTACAGCGACTTGCCGTCGAGCGCGGGGCCGGGGAACACCATGCGGGCGCCCGTCAACGGCACCGAGTACGGCAGCCCCCAGGCGTTGACGTGGAACATGGGCACCACGGGCAAGATCGTGTCGTGCGAGGTGACGTTGAGCGCGCTCGGCAGGGCCGACGCGTAGGCGTGCAGCACGGTCGAGCGGTGCGAGTACAGCGCGCCCTTGGGGTTGCCCGTCGTGCCCGACGTGTAGCACAGCGTGGCGGCCGAATTCTCGTCGAACTGCGGCCAGGTGTAGTCATCCGAGTGAGAATTGATCAGATCTTCATAGCACATCAGGTCGGGGATCTTGCTGTCGGCCGGCATGTGGGCGCGGTCCGTCATCAGCACATAGCCCTTGATCATCTTGCAGTGCGCGGCGACGGCTTCCACGGCCGGCAGGAAGGTCAGGTCGAAGAACAGCAGCTGGTCTTCCGCATGGTTGATGATGTAGGCCACCTGCTCCGGATGCAGACGAGGATTAATGGTATGCAAGACGGCGCCCGAACCCGACACGGCGTAGTAAGCTTCCAGGTGGCGGTAGCCGTTCCAGGCCAGCGTGGCGACGCGCTCGCCCATCTTCACACCGAGGCCGTGCAGCGCGTTGGCGAGACGGCGCGCGCGTTGATGGCATTCGCGGAAGGTGTAGCGGTGCATGTCGCCCTCGACCCGGCGGGAGACGATCTCGCTGTTGCCATTGTGGCGCGCCGCGAATTCGACAATACTGGAAATCAGCAGCGGTTGGTTCATCATTTGCCCCATGACGGGGCTTTGCGGATAGGACATCGACACTCCTGCAGAGGTTGGACTTGCGTTCAAGTTTGAAACGGCCGCGCGAAAGCCGTCAACGCTTTTCAATGTTGCATTGCAATAAACAACCGGCTCTGTGGCGCGCCGGACGTTACCGAGTGTAACCACCGTGTCTTTTGGCGCTGCGCCTCAATAGAATCGGCGCCGTAGGGTAAAATCCGACAGCCCGCTTACCACTCCATGACCATCGACTGGAATTACCATTACTGCCGCTAAACTGCCGCTGGACAATTCGTTTCTGTCCTTGCCTCCCGCCTTCTACACGCGGCTGATGCCCACCCCGCTCCCCTCGCCTTACCTGGTGGGGGTCAGCGATGCGGCCGCCGCGTTGATCGGACTCGACCCCGCGCACCTTGGGCAAGCCGATTACGTCGATCTGCTGACGGGCAATCTGGTGCCTGAGCAGTCCCAGCCGCTGGCGGCCGTGTATTCGGGCCACCAGTTCGGCGTGTGGGCCGGCCAGTTGGGCGACGGCCGCGCGATCCTGCTGGGCGAAATGAACAGCAGCGCCGGGCCGATGGAACTGCAGTGGAAAGGCGCCGGCCTGACGCCCTACTCCCGCATGGGCGACGG
Organism: Rugamonas sp. GW822-FHT03B10; assembly: GCF_058801745.1. NCBI lineage: Bacteria > Pseudomonadati > Pseudomonadota > Betaproteobacteria > Burkholderiales > Oxalobacteraceae > Rugamonas > Rugamonas sp. GW822-FHT03B10. The sequence goes on from NZ_JBXANP010000011.1 coordinate 130,207, forward strand.
CCGCGCCGTGCTGCGCTCGTCCATCCGTGAGTTTCTGTGTTCGGAAGCCATGGACGCGCTCGGCATCCCCACCTCGCGGGCCCTGTCGGTGACCGGCTCGGACCAGTATGTGATGCGCGAAACACCGGAAACGGCCGCTGTCGTGGTCCGTATGGCGCCCACCTTCGTCCGATTCGGTTCATTCGAGCACTGGTTCTACCAGAACAAGCCGGAACAATTGCGACAGTTGGCCGATTACGTCATCGACCGCTTTTATCCGCAATTGCGCGACGCAAGCAATCCGTATCAGGCCTTGCTGGAGGAAGTGACGCGCCGCACGGCGCACTTGATCGCCCAGTGGCAGGCGGTCGGCTTCATGCACGGCGTGATGAATACGGACAATATGTCCATCCTCGGCCAGACGCTGGACTACGGGCCGTTCGGTTTCATGGAAGCCTTCGATGCGCAACACATCTGCAACCACAGCGACCAGCAAGGGCGCTATTCATATGCGATGCAACCGCAGATCGGCCACTGGAATTGCTACGCGCTGGGGCAGGCGCTGCTGCCGTTGATCGGGGAAGTGGAGTCGGCCCAGGCGGCGCTGGACGTCTACCAGCCGGCGTTCGCGGAAAAGATCGAAGCGCTGCTGCGCGCCAAGCTGGGCCTGGCCACCAGCCAGGATGGCGATCAAGCGCTGTTCGACGCGATGTTCACGCTGATGCAAGCGAACAGCGTCGATTTCACCCAATTCTTCCGCGCGCTGGGCAAATTGCGGTTGGCCGATCCGGCCGCCGATGCGCCGCTGCGCGATCAGTTCCTGGACCGTCCCGCGTTCGATGCGTGGGCCGCGCAATACCGGGCCCGCCTGCGCGCGGAAAACAGTGTGGATGCGGCACGCCGCGCCGCCATGGACAGCGTCAATCCCAAGTATGTTTTGCGCAACTACCTTGCGCAGCTTGCGATTGAAAAGGCGCAAAATAAGGACTTTACGGAAGTGGCACGCTTACTGAAAGTTCTGCAGCGCCCGTTCGACGAACAGCCTGAGCATGAACACTATGCCGCCTTGCCGCCCGATTGGGCAAGCCATCTTGAAGTGAGCTGTTCTTCCTGAGGATCATCATGACCGACAAAGTACACAAGAGCGAGGCCGAATGGCGCGCCCAGCTGGACCCGATGCAGTTCGAGGTGACGCGCCACGCGGCCACCGAGCGTGCTTTCACGGGCGAATACTGGGATCACCACGCGCCCGGCATCTACACCTGCGTGTGCTGCGGCACGCCGCTGTTCCGTTCCGACGCCAAGTTCGATTCCGGTTGCGGCTGGCCCAGCTATTTTGAGGCGCTGGACCCGGCCCATGTGATCGAGAAGGTCGACCGTTCGCATGGTATGCTGCGCACCGAAATCCTGTGCGCCGTGTGCGACGCGCACCTCGGGCACGTGTTCCCCGACGGTCCGCCGCCGACCGGATTACGTTATTGCATTAATTCCGCTTCGCTGCGCTTTGATCCTGAAACCTGATTCACCGCCACCCACGACAAAACCATGAAATTCCTGTTCGACTTCCTGCCGCTGCTGGCGTTCTTCGCCGCCTACAAACTGGCCGGCATCCATGCCGACGCGGCGCAAGACTTCATCAACACCCACCTGAGCGCGCTGGTGTCCGGCGGCGTGGTCACGGCGTCGCAATCGCCGATCATCATCGCCACCCTGGTCGGCATCCTCGCCACCATGGGCCAGATCGCCTATATCAAACTGCGTGGCCGGAAAGTCGATTTCGTGCTGTGGTTATCGCTGTTCATGTTTATCTTCTTTGGCGGCCTGACCATCTACTTCCATGACGACAACTTCATCAAATGGAAGCTGACCATCGTTTATTGGTGTTTCGCCATCGGGCTGCTGGTGTCGCAACTGGCTTTCAAAAAGAACCTGATGCGTAAATCCATGGAACACATCATTCATTTGCCCGATGTGATCTGGAACCGCATTAACCTCGCGTGGATTTGTTTCTTCGCGGCTATGGGATTCCTGAACCTGTTCGTCGCCTTCGTCCTGTTCAAGGGGGATACCGGCGCCTGGGTCAGTTTCAAAGCATTCGGCTCCACGTCCATCATGTTCGTGTTTATCGTGGGCCAAACCGTATATCTGTCGAAACATATGAAGGATGAAGCATGAGCGACCCACGCCTGGACAAGATCCGCACCCGCCTGCAAGCGGCATTGACGCCGCTGGAAATTGACATCGGCGACGAGTCCGCCTTGCACGCCGGCCACGCCGGCGCCGCCTCCGGTGGCGGCCATTACACGGTGCGCATTGTTTCCGATCGATTCGAAGGGATCAAACTCGTCATGCGACATCGACTCGTGTATGATTCCGTGCACGATATGATGCATAAAGAAATTCATGCATTGGCCATTACCGCACTGGCACCATCCGAAGTATGATGTAGCGCAAGGTTTAGGGCAGACACAGAATAGTCTTGGAACATGACGACACAATGACGGTCTAACCTGAACCAACAATTTTTAGCTTAAACTTTCCCTTTACAGGAATTAATAATGACTTTCAAGCCAGCCCGTTTGCTGATTGCACTTCTCGCCGTTGCCGCCGTACCCGCTTTTGCTCAAAACATTGCTGTCGTCAATGGCAAGGCCATCCCTACTTCGCGCGTTGACGCCGTCGTCAAGCAAGTGGTCGCGCAAGGCCAGCGGCAAGATTCCCCGCAACTGCGTGAACTGATCAAGAAAGACCTGATCGGCCGTGAAGTCATGATGCAGGAAGCGGAAAAGCAAGGCTTCGCCAAGGATCCGAACGTCAAGCAACAGCTGGAGAATGCGCGCCAGGCCATCATCATCAACGCCCTGGTTGGCGACTTCGTCAAGAAGCACCCCGTGTCGGACGCCGACATCAAGGCCGAATACGACCGCTTCACCAAGCAGGCCGGCGACAAGGAATACCATGTGCGCCACATCCTGCTGGGCACCGAAGCCGAAGCGAACGACGTGATCGCCAAGCTGAAGGCTGGCGGCAAGTTCGAAGACCTGGCCAAGGCATCGAAGGACACGGGCTCGGCCTCGACCGGCGGCGATCTGGACTGGGCGACCCCGTCGTCGTTCCCGCCAGCGTTCTCGGAAGCCTTCGTCAACCTGCAAAAAGGCCAGTTCACCGACAAACCTGTGCAAACCCCGAACGGCTTCCACGTGATCAAGGTCGACGACATCCGTCCCGCCAAGCTGCCTACCCTGGAAGAAGTGAAACCGCAGATCGCGGAAGCGCTGACCCAGAAGAAACTGCAAGCTTACCAAGAAGAAATGGTCAAGAAAGCAAAGATTCAGTAATATAGTCGTCACCGGCGCCCACTGGGCGCCGTTTTTAGTTCTGCGTTCAACAATGCGCACTGTCCGCCAGGCGCGATCTCTTGTTTTTTTATAGGATTTGATAATGATTTTGAAGCCAGCACGCCTGTTGTTAGCAATGATCGCTGTAGTTGCAGCTCCGGTATTCGCGCAGAACGCCGCCACCGTCAACGGCAAGGCCATCCCCGCGTCGCGCATCGACCAGATCGTCAAGCAAGTGGTTGCCCAGGGCCAGCAAACGGATTCGCCGCAACTGCGCGAAGCCATCAAGAAAGACCTGATCGGCCGTGAAGTGCTGATCCAGGAAGCCGACAAGCAAGGCTTCGGCACCCATGCCGACGTCAAGGCCGCCATCGAGAACGCCCGCCAGAGCATCATCATCAATGCCATGCTGGCCGACTATGTGAAGAAGAATCCGGTCAAGGACGCCGACATCAAGGCCGAGTACGACAAGTACAAGGCTGCCATGGGCGAGAAGGAATACCACTCGCGCCACATCCTGGTCGGCACCGAGGCGGAAGCCAAAGACATCATCGCCAAGCTGAAAGCGGGCGGCAAGTTCGAAGAACTGGCCAAAGTGTCGAAGGACGGTTCGGCCAACAACGGCGGCGACCTGGGCTGGATGACCCCTGCCAAGCTGGTCAAGCCTTTCGCCGACGCGATGGTGGCCCTGAAAAACGGCCAGTACACCGAAACCCCCGTCAAGACGGAATTCGGCTACCACGTGATCAAGCTCGAAGATTCGCGCGCCGTGAAACTGCCGGCACTGGAAGAAGTCAAAGGCCAGGTGGCGGAATCGCTGCAACAACGTAAGATCGCCGCCTACCGCGACGAGCTGTTGAAGAAGGCCAAGATCCAGTAATCATTCCGGATCTGTGCCCTGCGAAAGAAGCGCTTCCCCGTGAAGCGCTTTTTTTATTGCCGCGCGTTATTTGAAGTCGTCGGCCACCAGATTGTACTTCTGCATCTTGTGGTACAGCGTCTGCTTGGGCAGGCCCAGGGTCACGCACGCTTCGGCGACGTTCCCGGCGAAATGGCGCAGTTCCTGCTCGATCAGCGCGCGTTCAAAACGACTGACCTGCTCGGGCAAGGCCATCGGCGCGGCCGCCGACGCCGCCAGCAAGCCATCCGTGCCGCTCGACAGCCCGAGCACGAAACGATCCGCGATATTGCGCAATTCGCGCACATTGCCAGGCCAGGTATGGGCCATCAGACGTTGCATCAGCGCGCCGGGCATGACGGGCACCTCGCGCTTGTAACGCGCGGCCGCACCCAGCACGAAGTGTTCGAACAACAGCGGGATGTCTTCGCGCCGCTCGCGCAGCGGCGGCAGATGGAGCACGATCAGGTTGAGGCGGTAGTACAGGTCGCTGCGGAATTTTTGCTGATCCGACAGCTCCTTCAGATCGACCTTGGTGGCGGCGATGATGCGCACGTCGACCGGCACCGGCTGGTTCGAGCCCAGCCGTTCGACGTAGCGCTCCTGCAGCACGCGCAGCAACTTCACTTGCATGGCCAGCGGCAGGCTTTCCACCTCGTCCAGGAACAGCGAGCCGCCGTCGGCGTGTTCGATCTTGCCGATCTGGCGTTTGGCCGCCCCCGTGAACGCGCCCGGTTCGTGGCCGAACACCTCGCTTTCGAAGATATTCTCCGGTATCGCCCCGCAATTGATGGCGACGAAATGGTGCTTGCTGCGGATGCTGTGCTGGTGCAGGCTGCGCGCCACCATTTCCTTGCCCGTCCCCGTTTCGCCGAACACCAGCACGTCGGCCGGCTCGTCGGCCAGGTCCGCGATCAGGCGGCGCAATTCGCGCATGGCCGGCGACTCGCCCAGCAGCATCGCTTCTATCCCCGTGCTCTGCGCCAGTTTGCGCCGCAGGCTGTGCACTTCGAGCATCAGGCCGCGCGTGGCCAGTGCGCGCTGCGCCACCTCGACCAGTTGCTCCGATGAATAGGGTTTGGCGATGAAGTCATAGGCGCCGTCGCGCATCGCCTGCACGGCCATGTTGATGTCGCCGTGGCCCGTCACCAGGATGACGGGCAATTCCGCGTCGATGGCCTTGGCGGCGGTCAACAATTCCAACCCGCTCATGCCCGGCAATTTGACGTCGGTCACGACGATGCCGGGAAAGTGCGGCGTCAACGCCTTCAATGCCGGCTCCGCGGAGGCGAACCCCTGCACCTCCAGGCCGGCGAGCTGCAAGGCTTGCACGCTCCCGGCGCGCACGGTCGCGTCATCCTCCACCAGCAAGACCTGCAACCCCGGCACCCCCTGCAACCCCTCAACCATGTAACGCTCCCTGCTCCGAAATAGGCAAATCAATCGTAAATTCCGCGCCGCCACCGGGCGCCCGATCGGCCCTCAATATACCACCGAACTCCACCACGATCTGCTCGGAAATGGCAAGGCCCAGACCCAGTCCGGCGCCCTGCTCCTTGGTGGTGAAGAACGGTTCAAACAAGTGGGCACGCACGTCCTCCGGTATGCCCGGTCCCGTGTCGGTCACACGGATCAACACGCGGTTGCCCTGGCGCTCTATGCCGACGGTCAATTGGCGGTTGTCCACGCCCGCCATGGCGTCCAGCGCGTTGTTGAACAGGTTGACCAGCACCTGCTCCAGCCGGTTGCCTTCGCACAGGGCATAGGCGTCGTCATGGCGCACGTTCAGGTGGAATGCCACGCCCTCCTGTTGCAGCCGCCGCTCCACGAGGAACAAGGCGTTGGCCACGGCCGGCTGGATCGCCACCGGCACAAGGTTGGTGGCGGACTTGCGCGAGAATGCTTTCAATTGTCCGGTGATCGTGCCCATTTGTCCGACGATCTGGGAGATGATGCCCAGGTTGGCCTTGGCGTCCTCGATCCGGCCGCGGTCGAGCAACACGGCCGCGTTGTCGGACATCGTGCGCAAGGCCGTCAATGGCTGATTCAGTTCGTGCGTGATGCCGGCCGACATCTGCCCGAGCACCGCCATCTTCCCGGCCTGCACCAATTCATTCTGGGTCACGCGCAACTTGTCCTCGGCCCATTGCCGCACGGCGATCTCGTCGCTCAGGCTGCGCGTCATCTGCTTCAGGTTATAGGTGCGTTCCGCGACCATCAGTTCCAGGTTGTCATAGGCGTGCTGCAAGTCTTCCTTGGCCTTCAGTTTGAGCCGCAGGCTGCGGCGCCGCTGGCGCACATACAGGTACAGAACGATCAGGAAAGCCTGCAACAGGCAGGCCAGAAAGAAGGCCGTCTGCGCGTTGGAGCGGGCCGGACTCAGGTCCGACAGGTAGATGAACTGCCAGTGACGGGGCCCCAGCGACAAACGCTGGCTCAGCATCCGGCGCGGCCTGTCGACCCCGCCTTCGGTCGCGGAAGCGCGTATGGTCGCGTACTGGACGCCATCATCACGGGTCGGCTCGTAGCGGATATCGAGCGGCGTGAGCGCATGGGAGAAATACTGGCGCGTGGCGGCCAGCTCGCGCCGCACCTCGGCGGACAATGGCGCCAGCGTGGTGTATTTCCACACGGGTACCGACGTCAGAAAAATCACGCCGTGCTCGTCGCTCAGCAACACCTTGTCGGCACCCTGGATCCAGGTCTTTTCCAGCTTCTCGATATTGACTTTGACGGTCGCCACCCCGAGCATGCGGCCGTTGCGGAATATGCCGTGGGCGAAGAAATAGCCGGGCTCCAGGAAAGTCGTGCCCACGCCGTAAAAACCGGCCGGTTTGCCGCGCAAAGCGTTGCGCACATAAGGGCGGAACGCGACATTATCGCCAACGAAGCTGCTGGGTTCGCGCCAGTTACTGGCCGCAAGCGTAATACCGCGCAAGTCGCTGACATAGATGCTGGTGGAGCCGGCCTGCACATTCAGGCGCTCCAAGTGTTGATTGACGGCCCGCTGCAAAGCCGGATCTTCCGGCTTCAGCAGCAAATCGACAACATCGTCACTCAATTCCAGCGTGCCGGGCAGAAAGTCATACTTGCCGAGCAGGTTTTCCAGACTGCCGGCATACACGTCCAGCCGCTGCGCCGCGCCCACCCGCAAACGCTCGGTGGTGATCCGTTCCGCCCACACATAAGCGATCGCGGCGAGCAGCAGCCCCGCCGCGACGACGACGCTCCACCCGGCCACGACACGGCCCGTCCAACGTTGCTGCCTGATTTGATGGGTGTGACCCGGTTCGGTGGTGGCGGTTTGGGGCATGGTGCTTTCTTCAATTTCCGGGGCGGCGCAGCGCACAATCACTGGGTGCGACATGGATCATGCGCGGCGCCGCTGGCGGGAAACCGCCGTCCCGGCTTCAGAAGACGTGGCGCATGCCCAGATTGACGCCCGTGCTACCCGAACCGCTATCGGTGGCATTGCCAATCTTGAAACTGGCGCCATTGCGATTGTTGACGTGACCGTAGGCAGTATACAGGTCCGTGCGCTTGGACAGGGAGTAAACATAGCCCACGGCGTACTGGCGCGCGTCACGGTTGGCCGCCGAGTCGTCCTGATGGTAGATCACCGAGGCGATGAACTTGCTGGCGGCAATGCGCACCGTGCCACCCAGCAAGGTGTCCTTGCTTTCGTTGCCCGCCAGGTCGCGGTTGACGGCGTGCGCAACATGCCCGGTCACGCCGTTATTGAACATATAGCGGGCGGTCAGCAGGGTGTTGCGGCTATGCGCGGTGGCGGTGAGGTCTTCGTGCTGGTGGTGGACCAGCACCACGGTCAGCGGACCGTTGCCGTAGGTCGCGCTGGCGCCGAGGCTGCGGTTGGCCGAGGCGTTGCCGGCCACTTCGCCGGCGCCATAGGCCAGCTCCGCCGACCAGCCCGCCAATTTGGGCGACGCGTAGCTCACCATGTTATCGACGCGGGTGCTGCCGACGAAGACATTGGTGATCGCGCCAGCCAGGCCGTCGCAGAAAGGATCGGCAACATCGCGCAACGTCTTATACATGGGCGAGTACTGGCGCCCCAGGGCCACCGCGCCGAAATGTCCGGACAGGCCGGCCCATGCCTGGCGGCCGAACAGCAGGCCGCCCTGCCCCGCCGCGCCGGTGTCGATGCCGAAGCCATTTTCCAGGACAAAGTTGGCCGCCAGGCCGCCGCCCAGGTCTTCCGTACCCTTGAAGCCGAGGCGGGAACCCGAGGCGATGCCGCTGGTGACCTTGCTCACGCTGCCGGCCGGGCCGCCGCGCTCCAGCGCCAGGCCCGCGTCCGCCACGCCATAGACGGTGACGTTCGATTGCGCCATGGCGGCGCCCGATGCCATGCCGAGGGCCAGAACGCTCAGGGTTGCCGATTTGATTGCTGCTTTCATAGTGGTCTCCAGAAAAGTGATGTAGTTGTTATGCGCGCAGTTGTGCGGTGGCGACATTCAGGTCGCCGTCTTCTTGCGGGTCATGCAATGCGCCTTCCCACTTGGCGACGACGGCGGTTGCGACCGCGTTGCCGACCGCGTTGGTGGCGGAACGGCCCATGTCGAGGAACTGGTCAATGCCCATCAGCAGCAACAGACCTGCTTCCGGGATGTGGAACTGGTTGAGGGTGGCGGCGATCACCACCAGCGACGCGCGCGGCACGCCGGCCATGCCCTTGGAGGTCAGCATCAACAGCAGCAGCATCGTGATCTGGGTGCCGATGGACAGGTCAATGCCATAAGCCTGGGAAATGAATAGCACGGCGAAGGTGCAGTACATCATCGAGCCGTCCAGATTGAACGAATAGCCCATGGGGAGAACGAAGCTGGAGATCTTGCGTTGCACGCCGAATTTATCGAGCGCATCAAGCAGCTTGGGATAGGCGGCTTCCGAGCTGGCGGTCGAGAAAGCCAGCAGGAACGGTTCGCGGATCAGGCCGATCAGGGTGAACACGCGACGACCGATGAAGGCGAAGCCCCCGGCGATCAGCAATACCCACAGGCAGAACATGCCCAGATAGAAACCACCCATGAATTTGGCGAAGGTGGCCAGGATGGCCAGGCCGTTGGTGGTCACGACGGACGCCATGGCCGCGAACACGGCCAGTGGCGCCAGTTTCATGATGCTGCCCGTGATGCGCAGCATGACCTGCGCCAGTTGATCGATCACGGCCGTCAGTTTGCGGCCGGCGTCGCCCATGGCGCCCAGCGCGCTGCCGAAGAAGATGGCGAATACCAGCACTTGCAGGATTTCATTGTTGGCCATCGCTTCGATCGGCGACTTGGGCACCATGTGCGCCACGAAGTCTTTGAGCGTGAATGCCGCCGTTTTCAGGCCGGTGGAAGCGTCAGCCGCCGGCAATGGCAAGCCCAGGTGGGCGCCCAATTGCAGGAAATTCGACAGCAGCATGCCCAGCGTGAGCGAAACCAGCGAGGCGGTAACGAACCAGCACATCGCTTTGGCGCCAATACGACCGGCCGCTTTGCCGTCACCCATATGGGCGATACCGATCGTCAGCGTGGAGAACACCAGCAGCGAGATAATCATTTTGATTAACCGCAAAAATACATCCGTCGCAATCGAAATATGGGCAGCGATATCGGTGGTGATTTTCTGATCAGGGAATGTCTCGTGGCAGGCATAACCCACCAGAATGCCGAGCACCATCGCGATCAGGATATAGATGGTCAACGGGCGTTGTTTCTTCATTGCGTTCCTCCAGCCTAAGGATTGGAGCGGGCGTCTTGGGCCTGCTCCGTTGTTGTCGAGGGCGACCAGCTTCCTGGTCTGGTGGAGGTAATAGCAATCGGCGTGCCTGACGATGGCAAGGTGCGAACCGCCGCTAAGTTATTGATATATATAGGGAAAATTGGGCCGCGTGAGGAGCGTGGCGCGGCCGCGTATGAGTTGTTGGAATGGACTGCCCGATGCTGTATGAGAAGTTGGACTGCGTCGTCGGACCTAGCGCCCAGCCCCGCCGCATAGCAGTACCCGTGCCAGTTCCTGGCATGTAAAGACCAGAAATGAGCACGAGGGTCGGTACCGGCTGCGCGGCCGCACTGTTCACCTGTGCTTTCGCCGTATGGCCGGATACACTGCCCTACCCGTCACGCGATTAAAAGCACACCATGGTCACGTCTTTGTTGGATGAGATTCGAAAAATACTGGAAGCGAACGCCCAGGCGTCGCGCGCCGGGCCGATGCGCGCGTATATGCGCAATCAGTTCGTCTTTCTGGGCATTCCCACGCCGGTCCGGCGCCGATTACTGCATCCTATTTTCAGGGATTTAAAAGGGAGTGGCGCCGCATGTTTAATCGCGCTGGCGAAACAATTATGGACGCTGCCAGAACGTGAATATCAGTACGCGGCGCTCGATATGCTGGCTTTAAGGCATAAGGAATTGGGAGTCGAGCATATTCCGGACCTGCTCCTGTTGGCGCAGGATAAATCCTGGTGGGATACGGTCGATGGATTGACATCCATCATCGCGGATATATTGGCCGGCCGGCACGACGGCATGGATGACGCTTTGACGAGCCCGAATATGTGGCTGCGGCGAATTGCCATGCTGCATCAATTGGGCTGGCGCGGCCGGACCGATCGCGAGCGCCTGTTCAACGATGCATGCACGCTGGCGCCGGAACGGGAATTCTTCATCCAAAAAGCGATCGGCTGGGCATTGCGGGACTACGCCCGCCATGATCCCGAGGCCGTGCGGGATTTCCTGCGAATCCACAAGAGCCATCTCGCGCCACTCAGCTATCGCGAAGCGAACAAACACCTGCGGCAAGCGTGACGCAGTTGTCGGGCAGGTCTAGGCCGCCTTGCGGGCCGCCAGACGCCAGCGCCGTGGCGTCATGCCCGACCATTGAAGGAAAGCGCGATTGAACGCGCTTTGCTCCGAATAGCCCAAAAGCAATGCCACTTCGGGCAGCGACAACGGGGTATCGCGCAGATAATGCTCGGCCAGGCGGCGCCGCGTGTCTTCGAGCAGACGCCTGAAATTCCAGCCGCGCGCCTGTAGCCAGCGCCGCAGCGTCCGGCCAGACACGTGCAGTTCCTGCGCCACCTGATCGAGCATGGCTTCGCCGTCGAGCAAGTGACTGGAAATGCAACGCCGCACCGCTTGCAGCATGTGGTCCGGGCCCGGCAAGGCGTCCAGGCTGGCCTGCACTTGCCGTTCCAGCATCGCCACCAGGGCCGGATCGGCGCGGCGCAGCGGCAAGTCCAGCAGGTGCTTGGGGAAACAGACCCGGGTGGCCTCCTGCCCGAACAGGACCGGGCAACGGAACAGCGCCGCGTACGGCGCCACGTCGGCCGGCGCCGGTTCGACGAAATGGATGGCCACCGGATCGATCGCGCTGCCCGTGATGTCGCGCGCGAACTGGACCAGCGCAGCCAGTCCGCACTGGTTGGCCAGCAAGCCGATATGGCGCGACTCATCGCTCCATTCCAGGATCAGCCTGTCCTCGGCCTGACAGGTGCGCACGGGACTCACGTCGTGCACCAGCCGCTGGTAGCGCAGATAGCGCTGCAACGCCGCCAGCACCGACTGCGACGCCAGCAGCACATAGCCGAGCGGCCCCAGGTGGGCGGGCGTGATGGTGGCGCCCACATGCAGGCCCAACGCGGGGTCGCGCAATTGCCGCGCGGCGGCCGCCAGCATGCCTGCCCAGCGCAGGGCCGGATAGGACGGCGGCGTCGCCTCCGGTGGCGGCGGCGTCTCGCCCAGGACGTCAGCCGGATCCGCACCCTGCCGCGCCAGATAGTCGAACAGCAGCCGGACATAGGCGCCGGGCACGCTGCCCGTCAGCCCGATGGCGACGATAGGTGGAAGGCGAAGATGGTCGGACATGGCCTGAATTGTCAAAAAAGATGACCTGCGCTGTCAAGCCAGCGCACGCCCCGGTATCTACAATCCCAGTTTTCATAAAAAGGAGACAACAAGCATGATCGCAGATTCCGCCGCCCAGGCACAAGCGCTGGTGCGCAACGCCACCCATTTCCAGTGGTATGTGATTCCCCTGCTGTTGCTGGTGGTGCAGGCTTACGGCGAGCAGGCCGCCGCGCGCCGCTGGAACGTGGTGCTGGCCGGACTGTCCTTCTGGCTGATGGATTGGATCAACGAGATCTGGAACGGCCTGCTGTTCCATTTTTCGGGATTCGCCCCCGCCTGGGGCACGCCCGGCGGTTCCGCCTACGTGATCCTGATCGGCCTCAACGTGGAGATCACCTTCATGTTCGCCATCATGGGCCTGTACGCGGTGCGCATGCTGCCGTCCGACCCCGACGCGAAGATCCTCGGCATCAACAACCGCTGGGTGATCGCCGCCGTGAACTCGGTGCTGTGCGTGGGCGTGGAATTATGGCTCAACCACATTGGCGCGCTGACCTGGGAATGGTCGGGCTGGAACGCGGGCGCGCCGTGGCTGATCTGGCTGGTCGGCTACATGCCGTTCTTCGTGGTCGCCTACCTCGTGCACGACATGCGTTCGCGCAAGCGCCAGATGGCCGTCGTTGGCGGACTGGGCGCCACCGTGGCCGGCGGACTGGGCCTGTTCGCGGGCGTGCTGCACTGGATCTGAGCTCGCTGAAGTAAAAACGGCCCCGTTTCGTCGCCGAAACGGGGCCGTTCTCATTGGTACTATCGCTTAGCCGACGAACTTGCGGGCGTTGCGGAACATGCGCATCCAAGGCGAATCCTCGCCCCATGCTTCCGGGTGCCACGATTGCTGGACGGTGCGGAACACGCGCTCGGCGTGCGGCATCATCACCGTGAAGCGGCCGTCGGCCGTCGTCACCGACGTCAAGCCCTGCGGCGAACCGTTCGGGTTGTATGGATACGCTTCGGTGGCGGCGCCACGGTTGTCGATGAAACGCATGGCGGCCACGGCTTCGTTGATGTTGCCGGTCTGGCTGAAGTCCGCATAGCCTTCGCCGTGGGCGATGGCGATGGCGGTCTGGGTGCCGGCCATGCCGCTGAAGAAGATCGACGGCGAATCGAGCACTTCCACCATCGAGAAGCGCGCTTCGAACTTCTCCGACTTGTTGGTGGTGAACTTGGGCCAGGCGTGGGCGCCGGGGATGATGGACTTGAGGTTGCTCATCATCTGGCAGCCATTGCACACGCCGAGGCCGAAGCTGTCGGTGCGCTGGAAGAAGCGGGCGAACTGGTCCGACAAGGCGGCGTTGAACAGGATGGTCTTGGCCCAGCCCTCGCCGGCGCCCAGCACGTCGCCGTACGAGAAGCCGCCGACGGCGATGATGCCCTGGAAGTCGTCGAGCTTGACGCGCCCGGCGATCAGGTCGCTCATATGCACGTCCACGGCCGTGAAGCCGGCCTGGTGCATCACATACGCCGTCTCGATGTGCGAGTTCACGCCCTGCTCGCGCAGGATCGCCACGCGCGGACGCACGCCGGTGGCCAGGAATGGCGCGGCCACGTTGTCGGCCAGGTCGAAGGTGATCTTGGGCGTCATGCCGGGATCGGTTTCATCCAGGATGCGGTCGTATTCGGCGTCGGCGCAGGCCGGGTTGTCGCGCAGGCGCGCGATGCGCCAGCTCGTTTCGCTCCACAGGCGGTGCAGCGCGGCGCGCGGCTGGCTGTAGATGGTCTTGGCGTCGCGCGTGAATTCGACCACGCCACGGTCGTTCGGTTTGCCGATGATGTGGCTGCAGGCGCCGAGGTTGAACGCGCGCAGCACGTCCATCACCTGCGAGCGCTCGTCGGCGCGCACCTGGATCACGGCGCCCAGCTCCTCCGCGAACAGCGCGCGGATGGTTTGCTCGTTGCGGCGCTCGGCGATCTGGCCGGCCCAGTTCTTGGCGTCGCCCTGGTCGGCGCCGTGGCCCTGCTCCAGCGTCAGGATGTCGAGGTTGATCGACAGGCCGGCGCGGCCGGCGAAGGCCATCTCGGCCAGCGTGGCGTACAGGCCGCCGTCCGAACGGTCGTGGTAGGCCAGCAGCTTGCCTTCATTGTTCAGTTGCTGGATGGCGGCGAAGAAGCCTTTCAGGTCTTCCGCGCTGTCCACGTCCGGCGTCTCGTTGCCCAGCTGGCCCATGACCAGCGACAGCGCCGACGCGCCCAGGCGGTTCTTGCCGCGGCCCAGGTCGATCAGGATGATGGACGTGTCGCCCGCATCGGTCTTGATCTGCGGCGTGAGCGACTTGCGCACGTCGTGCACGGGCGCGAAGGCCGACACGATCAGCGACACGGGGCTGGTCACGGCCTTCGACGTTTCCTGCTCGTCGCGCCAGGTGGTGCGCATCGACAGCGAGTCCTTGCCGACCGGGATGCTGATGCCCAGCGCCGGGCACAGTTCCATGCCGACCGCCTTCACGGTGTCGTACAGGGCAGCGTCCTGGCCGGGCTGGCCGCAGGCAGCCATCCAGTTGGCCGACAGCTTGATGTCGGAAATGTCGCCGATGGCGGCGGCGGCGATGTTGGTGATCGCCTCGCCGACGGCCATGCGGCCCGAGGCCGGCGCGTCGATCACGGCCAGCGGGGTGCGCTCGCCCATCGCCATGGCTTCGCCGACGTAACCGTCGAAGCTCATGGCGGTGACGGCGCAATCGGCCACCGGCACCTGCCATGGGCCGACCATCTGGTCGCGCACGCTCATGCCGCCCACGGTGCGGTCGCCGATGGTGATCAGGAACGACTTGTCGCCCACGGTCGGCAGCAGCAGCACGCGCTTGGCCGCTTCCTCCAGGTCCATGCCGGTCAGGTCGATGGCGGGGAAATCGTTCTGCACGTGGTGCACGTCGCGCTGCATCTTGGGCGGTTTGCCCAGCAGGACGTCCATCGGCATGTCGACGGGGTTGTTGCCCAGTTCAGGATCGACCAGCTTGAGCTGGCGCTCCTCGGTGGCCACGCCGACCACGGCGAACAGGCAGCGCTCGCGCTCGCACAGGGCCTGGAACGCGGGCAGGTTGTCCGGCGCGATGGCCAGCACGTAACGTTCCTGCGATTCGTTGGACCAGATTTCCTTGGGCGCCATGCCGCTTTCTTCCAGCGGGATCTTGCGCAGGTCGAAGATGGCGCCGCGCTTGGCGTCGTTGGTGATTTCCGGGAAGGCGTTCGACAGGCCGCCGGCGCCCACGTCGTGGATCGAGATGATGGGGTTGGCCTCACCCATCTGCCAGCAACCGTTGATCACTTCCTGGGCGCGGCGTTCCATTTCCGGGTTGCCGCGCTGGACCGAGTCGAAGTCCAGGTCGGCCGTGTTGGTGCCGGTGGCCATCGACGAGGCGGCCGAGCCGCCCATGCCGATGCGCATGCCGGGTCCGCCCAGCTGGATCAGCAGGCTGCCGACCGGGATGTCGTCCTTGTGCGTGTGGCGGGCCGAGATGTTGCCGATGCCGCCGGCGATCATGATGGGCTTGTGGTAGCCGTACACGGTGTCGCTGGCGCCGGCGAACTGGCGGCCGATGTTCTGTTCGTAGGTGCGGAAGTAACCGCCCAGCACCGGACGGCCGAATTCATTGCTGAACGCGGCGCCGCCCAGCGGGCCTTCGATCATGATCTGCAGCGGCGAGGCGATGCGGTCCGGTTTGCCGTAGACTCCGGCGCTGTCGTGGTGGGGCGCGGCGGCCGTCACGCTGGCCGCGTTTTCCCACGCCTGCACGGCGCCCGGCAGCATCAGGTTGGACACGGTGAAGCCGGTCAGGCCGGCCTTGGGCTTGGCGCCGCGGCCGGTCGCGCCCTCGTCGCGGATCTCGCCGCCCGCGCCCGTGGAGGCGCCGGGGAACGGCGAAATGGCGGTCGGGTGGTTGTGGGTCTCCACCTTCATCAGGGTGTGGGTTAGCTCGGTCGAGGCGGCATATTCATGCTGCTCGCCGCGCGGGAAGAAGCGCTGCACCTCCGCGCCGGCCATGATGGACGAGTTGTCGCTGTAGGCCACGATGGTGCCCTTGGGCTGCAACAGGTGGGTGTTCTTGATCATCTGGAACAGCGACTTGTCCTGCGCCACGCCGTCGATGGTCCAGTCGGCGTTGAAGATCTTGTGGCGGCAGTGTTCGCTGTTGGCCTGCGCGAACATCATCAGTTCCACGTCGGTCGGGTTGCGGCCGGCCTTGGTGAAGGCGGCGTCCAGGTACTCGATCTCGTCGTCCGACATGGCCAGGCCGAGGTCCGTGTTGGCCTTCTCCAGCGCCTGCTTGCCGGCGCCCAGCACATCGACCGTCTCCAGCGGACGCGCTTCGAGCGTGCTGAACAGCGCGGAGGCCTGGTCCGGATGACGCAGCACCGATTCGGTCATGCGGTCGTGCAGCAGCGCGGCCACGGCCTGCGCTTCCGATTCCGACAGCTTCTTGGCGGCGCCGATGCCGGTGCCCAGGAAGCCGGCCTTCAGGTTGATCCGGTAGGCCACGCCACGCTCCACGCGCTTGATGTGCGCCATGCCGCAGTTGTGGACGATGTCGGTGGCCTTCGAGGCCCACGGCGAGATCGTGCCGAAACGGGGGATGACGAAGAATTCCTCGACGGCGCCCTCGGCGTGTTCGGCATGGGCCGGCTCGCCATAGGTCAGCAGCGCGCCGAGGCGGCTGCTGTCGTCGGCCGACAGGGGCGCGGCGGCGTCGATGAAGTGGACATATCGGGCCTGCACTGCGGCCACGGCGGGCAGCACCGATTGCAGTTGGTTTAACAGGCGTTGGCTACGGAATGCGGACAGGGCGTTGGAACCCGGCAGAATCAACATGGTTGGGCGATGGGGATTAAGAAAGAGTCGAATGGGGTCGGATGGTTCCGTGTGCGGTGCTGCAAGATTTGCTTTGCGCGCATTATACCGCTTTCGCCCCTGTCCCCACAGCCCTTATTCGGCGGAAAAGCTGCTGTCAAAGCAACATTTTTTGCCGATTCGGGCTGAAAATCGGGCTTGCCGCGCGGGAAACACGGCCCTGCGCTGCAATTTTCCCCGGGCTTGGGGTATGCTTGTTTCAAATTTTGCTGACGCCTGCCGATAAGGACTCACCGCCCCCGCGGCCCGGCCCACGAAAGTCCACCATGCCAGACTATAGCAACCTGTCGGTCCTGATCGTCGATCCCAACCAGGGCATGCGCGCCAGTCTGCACAATATGCTGACCCAGGTGAACATCACCAAGGTCGATCATGCCGTCGGTTCGGCCACCGCCATCCGCCAGCTGGGCATCAAATCGTATGACGTGATCCTGTGCGAGTACGACCTCGGCGGCAGCGCCGAGAACGCGGGCCAGGACGGCCAGCAACTGCTGGAGGACCTGCGCCACCACCGCATGATCAGCCAGTGGGCCATCTTCATCATGCTCACGGCCGAAGGCGTGTACAGCAAGGTGGTGAGCGCGGCCGAACTGCTGCCCACCGATTACATCCTCAAGCCGTTCACGGTCGACGTGCTGTCGCAGCGCATCGGGCGCGCGCTGGAGCGGCGCGCCAACTTCCTGCCCGTGTACCAGATGATAGGCCAGGGCAAGGCGCGCGAGGCGCTGGCCGCCTGCCTGGCGGCCGAAGCCAGCCAGCCGCGCTACGCGACCGACTACGCTCGGCTGCGGGCCGAGCTGCTGGCGAGCCTGGACCGGCACGCCGAGGCGGAACAAGTATACGCCGCCATCGTCCAATCCAAGCCGCTGGGCTGGGCGCAGCTGGGGCAGGCGCGCTGCCTGTCCCACCTTGGGCGGCACGCCGAGGCCCGCGCGCTGCTGGAGGCGCTGGTGGAGGCCAACCCCAAGTTCATGGCCGCTTACGATCTGCTGGCCCAGTGCCTGCGCGTGCACGGCGACGACGAGGCGGCGAAGCAGGTGCTGCAGGACGCGGTCGCCATCTCGCCCCACATGGTGCGCCGCCTGCGCCATCTGGGCGATGTGTCGCTGGCCGTGGGCGACGTGGCCGGCGCCGAGCAAGCCTACAAGCAGGTGGTGGCCAAGGCCCGCCATTCGGAATTCCGCGACCCGGCCGACCACGTCAACCTGGTGCGCGCACTGGTCAAAAAGGGCGACGCGACGGCCGCCGGCGCCGTCGTGCGCGACCTTGAGCGTTCGCTGCGCAGCAGTGCCAGCACGGAGGTGTGCCGGGCCTACGCCGCGGCCATGGTGCTGGAGCTGAAGGGCGACGCGGCCGGCGCGGCCGGCGAACTGGCCAAGGCCATGGACAAGCTGTCCGAGGCGACCGGCATGTCGAGCAACGTGAAGCTGGGGCTGGCCCACAGCTGCCTCGTCAACCGCATGGACGAACAGGCCAATGCGCTGTTCGCGGAACTGACGGCCGATCCGAACAGCGGCGTGAGCGAATCGCAGGTGCTGGCCATCTACGAACAGGCCGAACGCCCGGAGCTGGTCAAGCAGCACCACGCCCGCCTCGATTCGGCCGTGGACGCGATGGTGCGCCAGGCGGCCGAGAAGAGCCGCCAGGGCGACCTGCGGGGCGCGGTCGAGGTGCTGCGCCTGGCCTTGCAGCGCAATCCCGACCATACCGGCCTGTGGACGGCCGCCACCACGGCCATGCTGCGCCAGCTGACCGACCTGGGCTGGGACGCGCCCCTGTTCGGCCAGTGCACGGCCCTGCTGCGCCGCATCCGCGACCACAATGCCGAACATCCGCTGCTGCCCGGCCTGGTGGCCCAGTATGTGGCCGTGCGCAAGCAGCACGGCGCCCATATCGCCGCCGCGATGCCGCCCGCGCGGCCGCCAACAACACCCCCCTCTCCCTCACCTTCGGCCTCCTAGGCCATGCTTGGAAGTAGATAAATGCAAGATTACGCTGAACTTTCGGTCCTGCTGGTAGACCCCAACCCTGGCATGCGCGCCACGCTGCGCAACATGCTGAACCAGTCCGGCATCACCCGCATCGACGAGGCGGTGAGCTCGGGCACGGCCATCGGCCAGTTGAACAAGAAAAGTTACGACGTCATCCTGTGCGAGTACGACCTGGGCAGCGGCGCCGGCGACAACGGCCAGGACGGCCAGCAGCTGCTGGAAGACCTGCGCCACCACAAGCTGATCGCGCAGTGGACCATCTTCATCATGCTGACGTCCGAGGGCGTGTACAGCAAAGTGATCAGCGCGGCCGAGCTGACGCCCAACGACTACGTGCTCAAGCCCTTCACGGTCGACGTGCTGCAACAGCGCATCGCGCGCGCCGTCGAGCGCCGCTCCTACTTCCTGCCCGTGTACCAGCTGATCGGCATGGGCAACATCCGCAAGGCCATCACCACCTGCCTCGAATGCGAGGCCCAGCACGCGCGCCATGCGATCGAGTTCGCGCGCCTGCGCGCCGAGCTGCACCTGCGCCTGAACGAACTGGAGGAGGCGGAGCTGATCTACCAGACCATCCTGCTGACGCGCCCCATCGGCTGGGCCCACCTGGGCCTGGCCCGCTGCCAGTTCGGCCTGCAGAAATACGAGGAAGCGCAGCAGACGCTGGACAATCTGATCGCCCACAACCCGCGCTTCATGGCGGCCTATGACCTGCTGGCCCGGACCCACGAGGCCATGGGCCAGAACGTGATGGCCAAGCGCATCCTGGAGGATGCGGTGGCCATTTCGCCGCACATGGTCCGCCGCCTGCGCCACCTGGGCGAAGTGGCGTACGAGGCGGGCGATGTGATGGTGGCCGAGAAGGCGTTCAAACAGGTGGTGCAGAAAGCGAAATACTCGGAGTTCCGCGACCCCGAGGATCACGTCAACCTGGTCAAGACCCTGGTCAAGAAAGGCGATGCCAGCCAGGCGGGCGGCGTGATCCGCGACCTGGAGCGCTCCCTGCGCGGCAACGCCAACACGGAAGTGTGCCGCTCGGTGGCCGCCAGCCTGGTGGCCGAACTGATGGACAATCCGATCGCGGCCGCCGCCGAATTGCGCAACGCCGTGCGCACCATGAGCATGACGCGCGGCCTGTCCAACGGCCTCAAGATAGGTCTGGTGCACAGCTGCCTGAAAAACAAGCTCGATAACGAGGCCACCTCGCTGATGGTGGATCTGACCAACGACACGGACAGCGGCATCTCGATGGACGACGCCGTGAACGTGTTCGAGAAGGCTGGCCGCCACGACCTGGCGACCGGCGTGGGCGAAACCATCTCGCGCCAGCTCGACGACCTGCTGCTGGACGCGGCCGAGAAGCGCGCCCACGGCGACCTGCGGGCCGCCATCGACACGCTCAATGGCGCGCTGCGCAAGGCGCCGTCCAACATGGCGCTGCTGCCGGCCGCCGCGTCGGCCATGCTCAAGCAGCTGGACGACCTGGGCTGGGAAGCGCCCGTGGCCGAGCAGTGCAGCCATCTGCTCGAGCGCATCCGCAGGCTGGACCCGAACCACCCGGCCCTGCCCATCCTGCTCAACCAGTACACGGCCACGCAGCGCAAGTACGGTATCTCCACCACGGCCTGACGGCGCGGGCGCGCGGCCGCCGGCGTTATTCCGGCCGGCCGTAACCGCCGCCGCCCGGCGTCTCCACCACGAACACGTCGCCGGCCGCCATCGCCGTCTTGCCGATGTGGCCCAGTTGCTCCACGCTGCCGTCGGCCCGCACCACGCTGTTGCGGCCCACGGCGCCGGGCGCGCCGCCCGCCATGCCGAACGGCGCGTGGATGCGGTTGTTGGACAGGATGGCGGCCGTCATCGGCTCCAGGAAACGCACTTTGCGCACCCCGCCATCGCCGCCGTGCCAGCGTCCCGCGCCACCCGATCCATGACGGATGGCGTAACTGTCCAAGCGCACCGGGAAGCGGAATTCAAGAATCTCCGGGTCCGTCAGCCGCGAGTTGGTCATATTGGTCTGGACCACGCTGGTGCCGTCGAAGCCCGGCCCCGCGCCGGAACCGCCGCTGATGGTTTCGTAGTACTGGTAGCGCGCGTTCCCGAACGTGAAATTGTTCATCGTGCCCTGCGCGGCCGCCATCACGCCCAGCGCGCCATACAGCGCGTTGGTGATGCAAGTCGACGTCTCCACGTTGCCCGACACGACCGAGGCCGGGTAGTGCGGATTGAGCATGGAGCCCGGCGGGATCAGCACCTTGAGCGGCTTGAGGCAACCGGCGTTGAGCGGGATGTCGTCGTCCACCAGCGTGCGGAACACGTACAGCACGGCCGCCATGCAGACCGCCGACGGCGCGTTGAAGTTGTTCTCAAGCTGGGCCGACGTGCCGGCGAAGTCGATCTCCGCACAGCGGCTGGCGTGATCGACGCGCACCGCCACCTGGATGCGGGCGCCGTTGTCCAGATCGACCGTGTAGCTGCCGTCGCGCAGCGCGCTGATCACGCGCCGAACGGCTTCCTCGGCGTTGTCCTGCACGTGGCCCATGTAGGCCTGCACCACGTCCAGGCCGAAGTGCGCCACCATCTTGCGCAGCTCGTCCACGCCTTTCTGGTTGGCCGCCACCTGGGCCCGCAGGTCGGCCATGTTCTGGTCGGGATTGCGGGCCGGCCAGGTGGCGCCGGTCAGCAGCGCGCGCGCCTCGGCATCGCGCAACTGGCCGCCGGCCGCGCCGTCCACCAGTTTGAAGTTGTCGATCAGGACGCCCTCCTCCTCGATGCTGCGCGAATCGGGCGGCATCGAACCGGGCGTGGTGCCGCCGATGTCGGCATGGTGGCCGCGCGAGCCCACGTAGAACAGGATATGCTCGTCCGCCTCGTCGAACACGGGCGTGATCACGGTCACGTCGGGCAGATGGGTGCCGCCGTGGTAGGGATCGTTGAGCATGTAGACGTCGCCCGCCCGCATGCGGCCCGCGTTGGCCTGCATGACGGTCTTGATGCTCTCGCCCATGGAGCCCAGATGCACCGGCATGTGGGGCGCGTTGGCGATCAGGTTGCCGTCGGCGTCGAAGATCGCGCAGCTGAAGTCGAGCCGCTCCTTGATGTTGACCGAGTAGGCCGTGTTCTGCAGCCGCAGGCCCATCTGCTCGGCGATCGACATGAACAGGTTGTTGAAAATCTCCAGCATGACCGGATCGGCCGTGGTGCCGATGGCGCGTCGCTGCGGCAATGCTTCCACGCGCGTGAGCACCAGGTGGTCGCTCGGCGTGACCTCGGCCTGCCAGCCCGGCTCCACCACCGTGGTGGCGTTGGCCTCGGCGATGATGGCCGGGCCCTTGATGATGTCGCCGATGCGCGTCGCCGTGCGCTGATACAGTTTGGTGTTGCGCCATTGGCCGCCGCTGTACATGCGCACCACCGCCTGCGGCGTGAGGCCGGACACGCGCCGTGGCGCCGGCGTGACCGTTTCGGCCGGCGCATCCGAGCGGCCCAGGGCCTCCACCGACACCGCCTCCACGATCAGCGCCTTGCCCGGCATGAGGAAGGAGAAGCGCTTCCGGTAGGCCGACTCGAACTGGGCCTGCATGGCTTCCGCCGTATCGAACAGCACGATCAACGCCGAATCGGTGCCTTCGTAACGCAGGTGCACGCGGCGCAGCAGGGTGATGCGCTGCGCCGCTACACCCTGGCGCTCCAGCTCCGCGCGCGCCTGTTCGCCCAGCGCGCGCAGGCGCGCGTCGAGGCCGGCGACGCCGTCGTGCGCCAGCCTTTCCTCCACCGCCGCTTCGCGCATCGCGCTCTGATCGGCCAGCCCCATGCCGTAGGCGGACATCACGCCGGCCAGCGCATGGATGAACACCGTCTTCATGCCCAGCGCATCGGCCACCAGGCAGGCATGCTGGCCGCCGGCGCCGCCGAAGCTGGTCAGCGTGTATTCGGTCACGTCGTGGCCGCGCTGCACCGAGATCTGCTTGATGGCGTTGGCCATGTTGCCGACCGCGATGTCGATGAAGCCTTCGGCCACCTGCTCCGGCGTGGCCTGCTTGCCGGTGGCCGCCGCGATGCGCGCGGCCATGTCGGTGAACTGCGCGCGCACGGCCTGGGCGTCGAGCGCCTGCTTGCCGTCGGCGCCGAACAGCTGCGGGAAATGGGCGGGCTGGATCTTGCCCAGCATGACGTTGCAGTCGGTAACGGCCAACGGGCCGCCGCGCCGGTAGCTGGCCGGGCCCGGGTTGGCGCCCGCGCTGTCGGGCCCCACGCGCAAGCGGCTGCCGTCGAAATGGAGGATGGAGCCGCCGCCGGCGGCCACGGTATGGATGCTCATCATGGGCGCGCGCATGCGCACGCCGGCCACCTGCGTTTCGAACACGCGCTCGAACTCGCCCGAGTAATGGGACACGTCGGTGGACGTGCCGCCCATGTCGAAGCCGATCACGCGATCGAAACCGGCCAGCCGGCTGGCGCGCACCATGCCGACGATGCCGCCGGCCGGGCCGCTCAGGATGCTGTCCTTGCCCTGGAACGCGCGCGCATCCGTCAGGCCGCCGTTCGATTGCATGAATTGCAGGTTCACGCCCGGCAGGTCGCCGGCCACCTGCTCCACGTAGCGGCGCAGGATGGGCGACAGGTAGGCGTCGACCACCGTCGTGTCGCCGCGCGCCACCAGTTTCATCATGGGACTGACCTCGTGCGACACCGACACCTGGGTGAAACCGATCTCGCGCGCCATCCGCGCCACGCGCTGTTCATGGTCGTGGTAGCGGTAGCCGTGCATGAAGACGATGGCCAGCGCGCGCAAACCCCGGTCGTAGGCCGCCTGCAGGCCGGCGCGGGCGCCCTGCTCGTCGAGCGGCAGCACCACGTCGCCGTGCGCGCCCATGCGCTCGTCGATTTCGACCACATGGCCGTAGAGCAGCTCGGGCAGCACGATGTGGCGCGCGAACAGGCGCGGACGGTTCTGGTAGGCGATGCGCAGCGCGTCGCCGAAGCCGCGCGTGATGGCCAGCGCCGTCGGCTCGCCCTTGCGTTCGAGCAGCGCGTTGGTGGCCACCGTGGTGCCCATCTTGACCGCTTCGATCTGCGCCACCGGGATGGCCGTGCGCGGCCCCAGGCCCATCAGGTGGCGGATGCCGGCGATGGCGGCGTCGCGGTACTGTTCCGGATTTTCCGACAGCAGCTTGTGCGTGCGTAGCCGCCCGTCGGGCTGGCGCGCCACGATGTCCGTGAACGTGCCGCCGCGATCTATCCAGAATTGCCAATCCATGCCAACCTCAATGCGAAACAAGAAGCGCATATTGTAGTGCGTGGCCCGCCATCAGGGCGACACACTTGAACGGATTAATTCGATGCTAAAATTGAATGAACATCAATCGCCAGCGCGCGCCGCGCACGACGCGCGGGACGGAACCGCCGTTCCACACTCTTGATCGGACACGTCTATGCACCCACTCTATTCCGTCGCCGGGATCCGCGCCATCGAACAGCAGGCCGCCGCGGCCCTGCCGGCCGGCACCCTCATGCAGCGGGCCGGCCAGGCCACGGCCAACGCGGCGCTCGACATGCTGCCCTTCTCCACCAACCACGCCAGGGTGCTGGTGCTGGCCGGGCCAGGCAACAACGGCGGCGACGCGCTGGAGGCGGCGGCGCACCTGACCTATTCGGGCGCGCACGTGGACGTGCTGCATTTCCCGCCCGCCGGCGCGCAATCTGCGGAACGGGCCGCCGCCCAGCGCCGCGCCGAGAACAGCGACGCCAGCTTCAACGACATCGGCGGCAGCGTGCTGGCCGACACGGACTGGAACCTGGTGATCGACGGCCTGTTCGGCATCGGCCTGGCCCGGCCCGTGAGCGGCGCCTTGCGCACGCTGGTCGAGACGGTCAACAACCTCCACTGCCCGGTGCTGGCGCTCGACGTTCCCAGCGGCCTCGATGCCGACACGGGCGCCATCGTCGGCCCCGATGGCGTGGCCATACGCGCCACGCACACCATCACCTTCATCGGCGACAAGCCTGGCTTGCATACCTGCGATGGACGCGACCATGCGGGCCAGGTCAGCGTCGCCGCGCTGGACCTGGAGCCGCGCCAGTTCCCCGCCGTGCGGCTGCACCTGAACGACGTGCGCTTCTTCGCGCGAAAATTGCAGGCGCGGCGGCAGAACAGCCACAAGGGCAGTTATGGCAACGTGGCCGTGGTGGGCGGCGCGCGCGGCATGGCCGGCGCGCCCATCCTGGCCGCGCGCAGCGCGCTGCACGCGGGCGCGGGCCGCGTGTTCGCCGTGTTCGCGGACGATGCGCCCGCCTACGACAGCGGCCAGCCCGAATTGATGTGCCGCGCGGCGGCCGGTTTCGACCTCGATGGCGCCGTGCTGGTGCTGGGCCCGGGCCTGGGCACGGCGCCGCAGTCGGTGGATCTGCTCACGCGCGCCGTGGCCAGCGCCAGCGCGCTGGTGGCCGATGCCGATGCCCTCAACCTGCTGGCGGCCGACGCCTTGCTGCAGGCGGCCATGGCGCAGCGCGCCGCCGGCTGCATCATCACGCCCCATCCACTGGAGGCCGCGCGCCTGCTGGGCCGCCCCATCGGCACCGTGCAGGCGGACCGCGTGACGGCGGCGCGCACGCTGGCGGCGCGGCTGCGGGCGACGGTGGTACTGAAGGGCTCGGGCACCGTGATCGCCGCGCCCGGCGGCGACGCCGTCATCAACACGACCGGCAATCCCGCGCTGGCCACCGCCGGCACGGGCGACGTGCTGGCCGGCCTGTGCGGCAGCCTGCTGGCGCAAGGCTGGCCGCAATGGGAGGCGGCACTGGCCGCCGTCTGGCTGCATGGCATGGCGGCCGACGTGCTGGTCAACGATGGCGTGGGACCGATCGGGCTGACGGCCGGCGAACTGGTGCCCGCCATCCGCACCGCCCTCAACCGCCTGGTGCAGCAGCACGCGCGCTGAGGCGCTTCACACCAGCCGGCCCGCCGCGATCGTGATGATGCGGCCGCATTGGGCCGCGATGGTGGCGTCGTGCGTGACCAGCACCAGCGTCGAGCCATGTTCGCGATTGAGCTCGAACATCAGCCGGATCACCGCGTCGCCGGTGGCCGCATCGAGGCTGCCCGTGGGTTCGTCGGCCAGCAGCAGCGGCGGCTCCGTGACGAAGGCCCGCGCCAGCGCGACGCGTTGCTGTTCACCGCCCGACAAATATTTGGGGTAATGGCGCAGGCGTTCGCCCAATCCCACGCGGCGCAGCATGGCCTCGGCCTTGTCGCGCGCGCCCGCCTCGCCGCGCAATTCCAGCGGCAGCATCACGTTCTCCAGCGCCGTCAGATGGGGCAGCAACTGGAACGACTGGAACACGAAACCCAGCTTGGCCATGCGCAGCGCGGCGCGGCCATCCTCGTCGAGCGCGTAGATGTCGACGCCATCGAGCAGCACCTTGCCGCCGCTGGGCGTATCGAGGCCGGCCAGCAAACCGAGCAAAGTGGACTTGCCCGAGCCGGAAGCGCCTACAATAGCGAGCGTTTCGCCACTTTGCACGGTAAAATCCACGTGGTGCAATATCGTCAGCTCGCCGCCGGCGTCCGCCACGCGCTTGGTCAGGCCCGTCACTTCGATGGCGGCCGTCCCCGCGGCGGCGTTGGCCGGGGCGGGAGTCAATGGAATGGAAGGCGTCGAGGGAAGATCGGGCATGCTGAATTTTGTAAGAATAAGTCGTGACACGGGACGGACAAGCCGGCTGGCGTTCGCCGCCCTGCTCCTGCTGTGCTGCGCCGCGAGCGCCTATTCTGCACCAAAAACCATCCTCGTGCTCGGCGACAGCCTGTCGGCCGAATATGGCCTGAGCCGGGGCAGCGGCTGGGTGGCGCTGGCCGAGCAGAAGCTCAAGGACCAGAAGATCGCCGCCGACATCGTCAACGCCAGCGTAAGCGGCGAGACGACCAGCGGCGGCCGCACCCGCCTGCCGGCCCTGCTGGAGAAATACCATCCCGCAGTCCTCGTGATCGAGCTGGGCGCCAACGACGGCTTGCGCGGCCTGCCGGTGGCCGCCGCCGAAGCCAACCTGCGCGCCATGGCCGCCGCCGCCCACGCGGCCAACGCCCGCGTGCTGCTGGTGGGCATGCGCATGCCGCCCAATTACGGCCGCCAGTACGCCGATCAGTTCTACGCCATGTACGGCACGTTGAGCAAGGAGATCAAGGCGCCGCTGGTGCCGTTCATGCTCGAAGGCGTGGCCGACCAGCCCCAATTATTCCAGGCCGACCGGCTGCACCCGACCGCCGAGGCCCATCCCACCATCCTGGCCAACATCTGGCCCTCTCTACAGAAAATAATCAAAACACGATGAAGTACCCAGAACTACTGCGCTTTGAAGATGCACTGCCCCGGCTGGACCAGTTTGACACCCTCATCGACGTGCGCAGCCCGTCCGAATTCGCGCTCGACCACCTGCCCGGCGCCATCAACTGTCCGGTGCTTGACGACGAACAGCGCATCAAGGTCGGCACCATGTACAAGCAGGTCAACGCCTTCGAAGCCAAGAAAGTGGGCGCGGCGCTGGTGGCGCGCAACATCGCGCAACACATCGAAACCCAGTTCCTCGACAAGCCGCGCGATTGGAAGCCGCTGGTCTACTGCTGGCGCGGCGGCAACCGAAGCGGCGCCATGGCCCACATCCTGGCCAAGATAGGCTGGCCCGTCGTGCAGCTCGATGGCGGCTACAAGGCGTATCGCAACTATGTGAACGGCGCGCTGGAAGTGGCGCCGGCGCTGTCGTTCCGCGTGATCTGCGGCACCACGGGCAGCGGCAAGAGCCGCTTGCTGGAAGTGCTGCACGCGGACGGCGCGCAGGTGCTGGACCTGGAACAACTGGCCGCCCACCGCGGCTCGGTGCTGGGCAACCTGCCCAGCCAACCGCAGCCGACCCAGAAAGCGTTCGAAACGATGCTCTGGGAACGGCTGCGCAGGTTCGATCCGGCCCGGCCCGTGTTCGTGGAATCGGAAAGCAAGAAGGTCGGCCAGCTGCGCGTGCCGGCCGCGCTGATGGACACCATGCGCGCCGCGCCGTGCATCTCGCTCCAGCTGTCGCGCGCCAACCGGGTGCGGCTGCTGATGGAGGACTACGCCCACTTCACGCAAGACCCGGCCACCCTGAACACCCAACTCGATTGCCTGGTGAGCCTGCACGGCCACGAGAAGATCAAGCGCTGGCACGAATTGGCCAATTCCGGTCAGATGGAGCTGCTGGTGGAGGAACTGCTGGCCGAGCATTACGACCCGGCCTACCTGCGTTCGATCGACCGCAATTTCGTCCAGTTCGACCACGCACAGCTGCTGGAACTGGACGACATCACTCCCGCCGCCTTCCTCGCCGCCGCCCGCCACCTGCAAGCGACCGCCTAGCGAATTGGGGACGTAACACGATTCCTTCACTGCGTTACGTACCCCATTGGAAAAAACAAAAGCCGCTCGAAGCGGCTTTTGTTTTATGGGCGGTGCCGGGCTTACTTGGCGTCGGCGTCCGTCTTGGCGGCGCCGGCGGCGGCAGCCAGCGGCTTGACGATCTTCACTTTGGCCTTCTGCTTCAGCGCTTCCACGTAATCGAACATCTCCTGCTGCGATACGATGTTGGCGATCTGCTCGGCTTCCGTCTTGCGGCGCGCCTCATCCTGCTCGGCAGGATGCTGCACCTTGCCGATGCGGTAGATGCCATAACCCATGCCCGGCAGTTCCACGCCCACATAGGCCGGCAGCTTGCTCGTGTCGGCACGCATGATCGCGCCCATGGCCTTGCCGTTGATGCCATCGGCCTTGGAACGCGACACCAGCTTGGCGGCGCCGAAGCCGGTGGCGTCGCCCGACTTCTGCAGGGCGGCCAGCTTCTCGTCGCCCGTCTTCTTGGCCAGCTTGAGCGCTTCTTCCATCGTCACGCGCTGACGGATGGCGGCATCGACCTCGGCCAGCGGACGCTTGGTGGCGGGCTTGAACTCGACGATGCGGCCGGCGATCAGGGTGCTCGGCGCCACTTCCACCGCTTCCGTGTTGCGCTTGTTCTGCAGCGAGTCGTTGGTGAACAGGGCCGCCAGGAACTTGGCGTTGTTGTACGGCGCGGCGCCGGCGGCCGGCGATGGCTGACGCGAGACGTTGGCCGCCGTTTCGATCTTCAGGCCCAGCTTGTCGGCCACGGGTTTCAGGCTTTCAGCTTGCTCGTACACGGTGTTGGTGAACGTCTCGGCCATTTCCGAATACTTCTTGGCCGCCTTCTGCTTCTTCAGTTCGGCCGCGATGTCGTTCTTCACGTCGTCCAGCGGCTTGACGGTGGCCGGCTTGAGCGCGGTCACGGTCAGGATGTGGTAGCCGAATTCCGACTGCACCAGGTCGCTGATCTCGCCCTGCTTGAGCTTGTAGATCGCATCCTCGACCGGCTTGGTCATCGTGCCTTTTTCGATCACGTCCAGGTCGCCGCCCTGCGGGGCCGAACCGGGGTCTTCCGACTTGGCCTTGGCGATCTTGGCGAAATCGCCGGGCGCCTTGCGCACTTCGGCCAGGATGGCTTCGGCCTTGGCCTTGGCGGCTGCCTTGTCGGCGGCGCTGGCGTCCTTCTTCACGGCCACCAGGATGTGGCTGGCGCGACGGGTTTCCGGCGTTGTGTAGCGCTGCTGATTCTGCTGGTAGTAGGCCGCGATGTCGGCGTCGCTCACGCTCACTTGCGACAGCACGGCGTCGCTGCTGAAGACCACGTATTCGATCTTGGCCTGCTCTGGCACTTCGAACATCTTGGCGTTCTTGTCGTAGAACGCTTTGACCATGTCGTCCGTGACCTTGACCTGGGCCGCGAATTCACTGATCGGCAGCACCAGCTCCTGCACTTCACGCTCCTGCGCGCCGATGTCGGACACGGTCTTGGCCACCGTGCGCGGGGCGAAGCCGGTGTTCTGGATGGCGCCGGTCAGTTGCTGGAAGGCCATGTCGCGGCGCATGCGCGCATCGTTCATGGCGGGCGTCATGCCTTGCGCGGCCAGGATGGCCTTGTAGCGCTCCATGTCGAATTTGCCGTCGCCACCGAACACTTCCAGGATGGCCTTCTGCAGGGCGGCGTCGGTCACGGTCAGGTGGTCGCGCGCCACTTCCGCGCTCAGCGCGCGCTCGGCGATCATCTGGTCCAGGATGTTTTGCTTGAATTCCGGGGTGTCGAACAGCTTCTGGTCGAACTGGGCGCCGAGCCGCTGGCGATAGCTCTCGAGCTGGTTGCGCAGGGCCGCATCGAACTCTTGCTGGGTCAGCGCGCGGCCGTCGATCTTGGCGATCGTGTTGGCGTCGTCACCAAAGCTCTTGTAGCCGCTGATACCGACCAGCGCGAATGACGGAATGATGAGCAGCATCAGGAAAAACTGCATCAAGCGTTGATGGGTGCGTATAAATTCAAACATGGTCAGCCAATTCGGATTAGTGGAACGTGCACATACAAAAAAAGGCGAACTCCCGTTCGCCTCTTCTATGTCGGGCGGGGTGGTTTGGAGCGACTGACTCCGGCCCACTTCGCCTTTAAATTCAACGAGTTATACGGCACAGTGAACGAAAAACCTGCCGAATAAATCGGTATCACGCGATTTTACAGTGAGCCTCAGTCGATAGCAAGAGTAAATCAATTGCAACGGAAGCCATATACGGGACCAACAAATACCGCGCGACAAAAGAAAAACCCCGCAGCCGGTGACGGCTGCGGGGTTTCTTGTTCTGGCGGAGCGGACGGGACTCGAACCCGCGACCCCCGGCGTGACAGGCCGGTATTCTAACCAACTGAACTACCACTCCTGGACTGGATGTTTCATCGCGCATTTGCTGGCGGAGCGGACGGGACTCGAACCCGCGACCCCCGGCGTGACAGGCCGGTATTCTAACCAACTGAACTACCGCTCCTGCAAATGCTGATACTGCCTACTGACAAACAAATCGGTGAGCGTCCACTCACCGAAGTCCGTTAGTTTACAGCATCTTTCAAAGCTTTACCAGCTTTAAATTTCGGCACTTTCGCCGCGTCGATGGTGATCTCTTCCTTGGTGCGCGGATTGCGGCCGGTACGGGCGGCGCGTTCGCTCACGGAGAAGGTGCCAAAGCCGACCAGGGTGACGCTGTCGTTCTTCTGCAAGGTTGTCGTTACACCGTCGATCACCGCATCGAGTGCGCGCGCCGCAGCCGCTTTCGAAATATCGGCGGATTGGGCAATATGGTCGATCAATTCAGTCTTATTCACTAGCTTCCCCGTCACAAAGGTTATATCGTTGCACCGGCAATTAATCGCCAGTCGAATGGCGCGCTAATTGCGGCAGAGAAAAATCTCAGGCCGTATTAAACAAGCCACACTCACTTTATGTCAAGACTTTAAGCCAGGAATGACGGTTTAAATAACAAACAAGCGCCTCGCGGGCGCTTGTTTGTTCATTGCGGACGACGGAAAGTTAATGTTTTACCACTTCCGCCTGACCATCGACCTTGGTCGCCGCCGCCGCCACCGCTTCCACGGCGGCCGTTTCCGTCAGCGCCACGGGTTGGCGTTCGAGGGCCACTTCCAGCACCTTGTCGATCCAGCGCACGGGCACGATTTCCAGCTTGTTCTTCACATTGTCCGGAATATCGGCCAGATCCTTGACGTTCTGCTCGGGGATCAGCACGGTCTTGATGCCACCGCGCTGGGCCGCCAGCAGTTTCTCCTTCAAGCCGCCGATCGGCAACACTTCGCCGCGCAGCGTGATCTCGCCCGTCATCGCCACATCGGCACGCACGGGGATGCCCGTGAACACCGACACCATCGCCACCGTCATGGCCGCGCCGGCGGACGGACCGTCCTTGGGCGTGGCGCCTTCGGGCACGTGGATGTGGATGTCGCTCTTCTCGAACACCTCGGCCTTGATGCCCAGCCGCGCCGCCCGGCTGCGCACCACGGTGCGGGCCGCCTCGATCGATTCCTTCATCACGTCGCCCAGCGTGCCGGTGCGGATCACGTTGCCCTTGCCCGGCATCTGCACGGCCTCGATGGTCAGCAGGTCGCCGCCCACCTCGGTCCATGCCAGGCCGACCACCTGGCCGATCTGGTTGTCCTTCTCGGCCACGCCGAAGTCGTAGCGGCGCACACCGAGGAACTTGTCGAGGTTCTTGCTGGTGACGGCCACTTTCTTGTCCGACTTCTTGAGCAGCAGCATCTTGACCACCTTGCGGCAGATCTTCGACACTTCACGCTCGAGCGAACGCACGCCCGCCTCCCGCGTGTAGTAGCGGATGATGTCGCGCAGGGCCGACTCGGCCACCGAGATTTCCTCTTCCTTCAGACCGTTGTTCTTGATCTGTTTCGGCAGCAGGTAGCGCTGCGCGATGCTGGTCTTCTCGTCCTCCGTGTAGCCGGACAGGCGGATCACCTCCATCCGGTCCAGCAGCGCCGGCGGGATGTTGTACGAGTTCGACGTGGCCACGAACATCACATCGGACAGGTCGAAATCGACCTCGATGTAGTGGTCGGAGAACGTGTGGTTCTGTTCCGGATCGAGCACCTCCAGCAGGGCCGACGACGGGTCGCCGCGGAAGTCCGCGCCCATCTTGTCGACCTCGTCCAGCAGGAACAAGGGGTTGCGCACGCCGACCTTGGCCAGCGATTGCAGGATCTTGCCCGGCATGGAGCCGATGTAGGTGCGGCGGTGGCCACGGATCTCGGCCTCGTCGCGCACGCCGCCGAGCGCCATGCGCACGAACTTGCGGTTGGTCGCGCGCGCGATCGACTGGCCCAGCGAGGTCTTACCGACACCCGGAGGACCGACGAAGCACAGGATGGGCGCCTTCAGCTTGTCGACGCGCTGTTGCACCGCGAGGTATTCCAGGATGCGTTCCTTGACCTTCTCGAGGCCATAGTGGTCGCCTTCCAGCACCTTCTCGGCGTTGCTGAGGTCGTTGTTGACCTTGGACTTTTTCTTCCATGGCAGGCTGACCAGCGTGTCGATGTAGTTGCGCACGACGGTGGCCTCGGCCGACATCGGCGACATCAGCTTGAGCTTCTTCAGCTCGGCCGTGGCCTTGTCCAGCGCTTCCTTCGGCATCTTGGCGGACGCGACCTTCTTCTCCAGCTCGTCCAGGTCGGCGCCCTCTTCGCCCTCGCCCAGTTCCTTCTGGATGGCCTTGACCTGTTCGTTCAGGTAGTACTCGCGCTGCGACTTCTCCATCTGGCGCTTGACGCGGCCACGGATGCGCTTCTCCACCTGCAGAATGTCGAGCTCGCCTTCGAGCTGGCCCAGCAGGTGCTCGAGGCGCTTGGACACGCTGAAGATCTCCAGGATCACCTGCTTCTGCTCAAGCTTGAGCGGCAAGTGGGCGGCCACGGTGTCGGCCAGGCGGCCGGCGTCGTCGATGCCCGACAGCGAAGCGAGGATCTCGGGCGGGATTTTCTTGTTCAGCTTGACGTACTGGTCGAACTGCTGAACGATGGCGCGGCGCATGGCTTCCAGCTCCGACTCGTCGCCCAGCTCGGATTCGAGCGGCGTCAGGTCGGCCACGAAGTGCGACGGCGTATCGGTGATGCGGTTGATGCGCGCACGCTGAGCGCCTTCGACCAGCACCTTGACGGTGCCGTCGGGCAGTTTCAGCATTTGCAGAATATTGGCCACGCAGCCGATCTCATAGATATCGGAGGCAGAAGGTTCGTCCTTGGCAGCGGCTTTTTGCGCGGCAAGCATGATGCTCTTGCCTTGCTCCATCGCGGCTTCCAGTGCTTTGATTGATTTTGGGCGCCCCACGAACAGCGGTATCACCATATGCGGGAAAACGACGACGTCCCGCAACGGCAATAACGGCAGCTGGGTTTGCTCAGTTAATTTGGAAGTTGTCATGGCGTACCTTATGTGAAAGCGTGTTTATGATGTGGGCGCGGTGTGGCCTAATCACAAGACCGGCGTCCAGAAAAAATTCCAGGCGTTCACTATTCGGCCGGGAAACTGGAGGCCGTGCTCTAAAAGCTTGCGTTTCAAATAAAAAAGCCACGCGCGGCGTCGATGTCGCGAGTGGCTTTTCGAATGAAGCCTGCATCTTTTATTGATTTAAATTGTACCGCCTCGCCCCGGAGATGCGAAACCCTTTTTTCGCATTTGTGTCTCCAGGGGATTGAGTTAAATTAATTTTCGCCAGAAACTTTTGCAGGTTCCTGATAAATCAATAATGGTTTGGCGCCGCTGGTGATGGTGTTTTCATCAATCACCACCTTGGTCACGTTTTGCTGATTGGGCAGTTCATACATCACATCCAGCAACGCGTGTTCCAGGATCGAGCGCAGGCCACGCGCGCCGGTCTTGCGGGCCAGCGCCTTGCGGGCGATGGCGTGCAAGGCGGCGGGACGGATCTCCAGCTCGGCGCCTTCCATGTCCAGCAGCTTCGAGTATTGCTTGACCAGCGCGTTCTTCGGCTCGATCAGGATCTGGATCAGCGCCTCCTCGGTCAGCTCCGACAGCGTGGCGACCACGGGCAGGCGGCCGACCAGCTCGGGGATCAGGCCGAACTTGATCAGGTCTTCCGGTTCCGCTTCCTGCAGCACGTCGCTGGCCGAACGCTCGGACTTGCTCTTGACGCTGGCCGAGAAGCCGATGCCGCTCTTCTCCGAACGGTTCGAGATCACCTTGGCCAGGCCGTCGAAGGCGCCGCCGCAGATGAACATGATGTTGGTGGTGTCGATCTGCACGAAGTCCTGGTTCGGGTGCTTGCGCCCGCCCTGCGGCGGCACGGACGCCATGGTGCCCTCGATCAGCTTCAGCAGCGCCTGCTGCACGCCCTCGCCCGACACGTCGCGCGTGATGGACGGGTTGTCGGACTTGCGCGAGATCTTGTCGATCTCGTCGATGTAGACGATGCCGCGCTGGGCCTTGTCCACATCGTAGTTGCAGCTTTGCAACAGCTTCTGGATGATGTTCTCGACGTCCTCGCCCACGTAGCCGGCTTCGGTCAGCGTGGTGGCGTCGGCGATCACGAACGGCACGTTGAGCATGCGGGCCAGGGTCTGGGCCAGCAGCGTCTTGCCCGAGCCGGTGGGGCCGACCAGCAGGATGTTGCTCTTGGCCAGTTCGACATCGTCCTTCTTGCCCAAGTGCTTGAGCCGCTTGTAGTGGTTGTACACCGCCACCGACAGGATGCGCTTGGCCGTCTGCTGGCCGATCACGTACTGATCCAGCAGGTCCTTGATTTCCTGGGGCGTGGGCAGGTCCGACTTGGCGCCCGTGACGGACTCGATGGCCGACGTCTCGTCGCGGATGATGTCATTGCACAGGTCGATGCATTCATCGCAGATGAAGACCGACGGGCCGGCGATGAGCTTCTTCACCTCGTGCTGGCTCTTGCCGCAAAACGAGCAGTACAGTAATTTTTCGCCGCTGGAGGATTTTTTGTCTGACATGGGGCAGTTTTCTTAGGTTTTCCAGGTTGTGTCCGGTGCTAGTGTGTGCGGCCCGGAAAAAATCCGCCCACCACTACATGCTACCCGAAATAAAAACGAAACGCCCGAACGTTTGAGCGTCCGGGCGTTTTTTCAGCAATTGCGCTTGGGACGCATCAAGCGCGGGAAGTCAACACTTTGTCGATCAACCCGTACTCGGTGGCCTCTTCGGCGGACAGGAAGCGGTCGCGGTCGGTGTCCTTGGCGATCTGCTCTATCGTCTGACCCGTGCGTTCCGCCAGGATGCTGTTCAGGCGGTGGCGCAGGTAGAGGATTTCCTTGGCCTGGATCTCGATGTCGGACGCCTGGCCCTGCGAGCCACCGGACGGCTGGTGGATCATGATGCGCGAGTTGGGCAGCGAGAAACGTTTGCCCTTGGCGCCGGCGGCCAGCAGGAAGGCGCCCATGGAGGCGGCCATGCCGGTGCACAGCGTCGAGACGTCGGGCTTGATGAACTGCATCGTGTCGAAGATCGCCAGGCCGGCCGAGACGGAACCGCCAGGAGAGTTGATGTACAGGGAAATATCCTTGTCAGGATTTTCACTTTCCAGGAACAGCAACTGGGCGACGATCAGGTTGGCCATCTGGTCGTTGACAGGGCCCACCATGAACACCACGCGCTCCTTGAGCAGGCGCGAGTAGATGTCGTATGAGCGCTCGCCACGACCGCTCTGTTCCACCACCATCGGCACCAGGCCGAGCATTTCAGTGTCCAACGCCGGGTTTCGGTTCATTCCAGTCATTCCTTTTCCTTGTGAAGCAGACAGGCCGGCCGCGGACGGCCAGCCTGAGCTGGATTACGCTTGAGCGTTGCTTCCCATCAGTTCGTCGAAGGCGATCGCCTTGGACGCGTTTTTCGACAGGCCCAGGACGTAGTTGACGACGTTTTCTTCCAATACAAGGGCTTCCACTTCGGCCAGACGGCGACGATCGCTGTAGTAGTACTTCAGCACTTCGCGTGGATCTTCGTAGCTCTGGGCGAAATCTTCGACCTGGGCCTTGACTTGCTCAGGGGTCGCTTGCAGCTTCTGCTCGCCAACCAGTTGCGACAGGATCAGGCCCAGGCGCACGCGGCGCTCAGCCTTGTCCTTGAACAGTTCTGGTGGGAATGGCACGTCCTTGACGTTCATGCCGCGCTGCGCCATGTCCTGGCGGGTCATCTCGGCCAGACGCTCGGTGTCCTGGGCGATCAGTGCCTGTGGCACGTCCAGGGTGGCGGTCTTGACCAGGGTCTCCATCACGGCTTCCTTGTTGCGGGCCTTGATGCGGCCGGCCACTTCGCGTTCCAGGTTGACCTTGATGTCTTCGCGCATCTTGGCGACGTCGCCATCAGGCACGCCCAGCGACTTGGCGAACTCGGCATCGACTTCCGGCAGGTGCGCCCATTCCAGTTTCTTCAGGGTGATGGTGAACGAGGCGGTTTTGCCGGCCACGTCCTTGCCATGGTAGTCCTCAGGGAAAGCCAGCGGGAAGGTCTTGGCCTCGCCCACTTTCAGGCCGACGGTGGCGGCTTCGAACTCAGGCAGCATGCGGCCTTCGCCCAGCACGAAGGCGTAGTCGTCAGCCTTGCCGCCTGGGAATTCGACGCCGTCGATCGAGCCGACGAAGTCCACGGTCACGCGGTCGCCGTTGGCAGCGATCGGCGCGCCGCCGTCGCCGTGCTCACCGGCTTCACCCTTGGTGTGGTAGTGCACGCGCTGCTTGCGCAGGATTTCGATGGTCTTGTCGATTTCGGCGTCGGTGACTTCCGACTTCACGGTTTCGATTTCCACGGCGGTCAGATCGCCGATCACCACTTCTGGGTACACTTCGAACGTGGCGTCGAAGGTCAGCACGCCTTCCGGTGCGTCGGCCTTAGGCTCGATGCGTGGGTAGCCGGCAACGCGCAGGTTATTTTCGTTGGCGGCGTCGTTGAACGCGCGGCCCACTTTGTCATTCAGCACTTCGGTTTCGATCTGATAACCGTATTGTGCTGCGACCATTTTTAAAGGAACTTTGCCCGGACGGAAGCCTGGTGCCTTAGCCGACTTGGCTTGCACTTTCAGGCGCTTCTCCACTTCCGTGCGGACATCAGTCAGCGGGAAGGAGATCGTGATACGACGTTCGAGTTTGCCCAAGGTTTCGACTGCAGTTGCCATGTTTAAAAATCGTCCAAAAAATTTATGAGTACAGTTGGTGCGAGGAGGGGGACTCGAACCCCCACACCATTGCTGGCGTCAGGACCTAAACCTGGTGCGTCTACCAATTTCGCCATCCTCGCGGCATGTTTGCACAAAAGCAAAGGGCGACCCGTAAGTGAAAACGGTCGCCCTATCCCGCCTCGCAGTGGGAGCTTTCAACTTCAACGCGGTATTCTAACGGGTTTTTCGGCGAAATGTGGCGTTTTTTAACTTATCGCCAACACCCCGCCTACTTTCGTTTAATTACGCTTTATTTACGACTAAATGATCGGCGCCGCGCACCGGCTCTTTCACCCGGAACCAGGCCGCGTACAGCGCCGGCAGGAACAGCAAGGTCAAGGCCGTGGCCAGCACCAGGCC
This sequence comes from Rugamonas sp. GW822-FHT03B10, assembly GCF_058801745.1. Taxonomy (NCBI): domain Bacteria; kingdom Pseudomonadati; phylum Pseudomonadota; class Betaproteobacteria; order Burkholderiales; family Oxalobacteraceae; genus Rugamonas; species Rugamonas sp. GW822-FHT03B10. The sequence goes on from NZ_JBXANP010000011.1 coordinate 168,155, forward strand.
GCCCATGATGGCCACCGCCATCGGGCCCCAGAACACGGAGCGCGACAGGGGGATCATGGCCAGCGCGGCGGCGGCGGCCGTCAGGATGATGGGGCGGCAACGGCGCACGGCCGATTCCACCACGGCATCCCACGGTTCATGGCCGGCCGCGATGTCCTGCTCGATCTGGTCGACCAGGATCACCGAATTGCGGATGATCATGCCGAACAGCGCGATGATGCCGAGGTTGGCCACGAAGCCCAGCGGACGATGCAGCGCCAGCAAGGCCATGGCCGCGCCGGCCACGCCCAGCGGCCCGGTCAGGAACACCAGCAAGGCCCGCGAGAAGCTATGCAATTGCAGCATCAGCAGCGTGAAGATGATGAAGATCGCCAGCGGCAGGTTGGCCGCGATCGACGCCTCCGCCGCCCCGCTGTCGGCCGCCGCGCCCTTCACCGTGATGGCGTAACCGGCCGGCAGGCGCGCGCGCAGCGCATCGAGCTTGGGATTGATCTGGCCCGACACGGTCGGCCCCTGGATGCCGTCGACCACGTCGGTCTGCACGGTGATCGCCCATTCCCTGCCCTCGCGCCACACGACACCGGGCTCCCACACGAAATGGGCGCGCGCCAGCTGGCTGATGGTGACGGATTTGCCATTGGCCGTCGGGATATTGGTGTCGTTGAGCACGGAGATCGTGTTGCGCTCCTCCAACGGCTGACGCACCTGGATGTCGATCAGCTTGTTGTTCTCGCGGAACTGGCCGACCGTCGTGCCCGACAGGATGGTGTTGGCGGCACGCATCACCGTTTGCGAGGTCACGCCCAGCGCGCGCATCTTGTCCTGATCGAGGTCGAGGCGCAGCACCTTGATCGACTCGTTCCAGTTATCGTTCACGCCCACCGTATTGGGATTGGCGCGCATGATGTCCTTGACCTCGTCGGCGATGGCGCGCACCTTCTCCACCTGCTCGCCGGTCACGCGGAACTGCACCGGATAGGGCACGGGCGGGCCATTGGGCAACAGCTTGACGCGGCCGCGCACTTCCGGGAAATCGTTCTTGAAGATATCGACGATCTTGTTGCGCAAGACTTCGCGCGCCTGCAGGTCCTTGGGCAGCACGACGATTTGCGACACGTTGGTCTGCGGGAAGATCTGATCGAGCGGCAGGTAGAAACGGGGGCTGCCCGTGCCCACATAGCTGGTCACGCTGACCACGCCTTCCTGCTTGGACATGAACGCTTCGAATTTCTTCACCTGCGCCTCGTTCGCCGCGAAGGTCGTGCCTTCCGGCGTCCACATCTCGACCATCAGTTCCGGCCGGCTGGAATCGGGGAAGAATTGCTTCTCGATGAAGTTGAAGCCATACACGCCCAGCGCGAACACCGCCAGGGTGGCGACGATGGTGGTCTTGCGGTATTCCACGCACCAGTTGACGACGGCGCGGAACTTGCGGAAGCCCGGCGTATCGAACAGCTCATGGTCGCCGTTCGCATGCGGCTTGACCTTGAGCAGCACGTAGCCGAGGTAAGGCGTGAACACGACCGCCACCACCCACGAGATGACGAGGGCCAGCGCGTTGACCGAGAACAGGGAGAACGTGTATTCGCCTGCCGCCGATTTGGCCAGGCCGATCGGCAGGAAGCCGGCCACCGTGATCAGCGTGCCCGTCAGCATGGGCAGCGCCGTGGACGTGTAGGCGAAGGTGGCCGCCTCGAAGCGCGACATGCCCTCCTCCATCTTGCGCACCATCATCTCCACGGCGATGATCGCGTCATCGACCAGCAGGCCCAGCGCGATGATCAGGGCGCCCAGCGAGATCTTGTGCAAGTCGATGTCGAGCATGCGCATGAACAGGAAGGTGACCGACAGCACCAGCGGGATGGTCAGGGCCACCACGAGGCCGGGGCGCGCGTCGAGCCGGAACGGTTTGCTGTGCAGCCCCAGCGACAGGAAACTGACGGCCAGCACGATCAGCACGGCTTCGATCAGCGTGTGCACGAACTCGCCCACGGAGGCCGTCACGGCCGCCGGCTGGTTCGACACGCGCTCAAGTTCGATGCCGACGGGCAGCTTGGCCTTGAGCTGGTCCACGACCTTCTGCAAGCCTTCGCCCATGCGGATGATGTTGCCGCCCTTCTCCATCGACACGCCCAGGCCGATCACTTCCTTGCCGTTGAAGCGCATCTTGTCCTGCGGCGGATCCTGGTAGACGCGCTTGACGGTGGCGAAGTCGCCCAGGCGGAACGTGGTGCCGTTGGCGCGCAGTTCCAGCTCCTCCAGATCCTTGACGGTCTTCAGGGCGCCGGTAACGCGCACTTGCAGGTTGTCGGTCGGCGTCACCAGCACGCCGGTCGATTCCACCGAGTTCTGGGTGGCGATCTGGTTGACGATGGCCTCGAACGGGATGCCGAGCTGCGCGAACTTCTTGTGCGAGAACTCGATGTTGATCTTCTCATCCTGCACGCCGAACAGTTCGACCTTCGACACCAGCGGCACGCCCAGCAGTTGCTGGCGCACGAAGTCGGCGTAGTCCTTCATCTCGGCATAGGTGAAGCCGTCGCCGGACAGGGCGAAGATGGAGCCGAAGGTGTCGCCGAATTCGTCATTGAAGAACGGGCCGATCACGCCGGGCGGCAGCGTGCCGCGGATGTCGCCGATCTTCTTGCGCACCTGGTACCAGGACGCGTTGGTATCCTTGGGCGACGCCGATTCGCGCAGCTTGAGGATGATCACCGTCTCGCCCGGCTTGGAATAGCTGGAAATCTCGTCGATGTCGGGGGTTTCCTGGAGTTTCTTCTCCAGCTTGTCCGTGACCTGCTCGGCCATCTGCAGCGACGTGGCGCCCGGCCACATGGCGCGCACCACCATCGCGCGGAACGTGAACGGCGGGTCCTCGTCCTGGCCGAGGTTGGAGTAGCTGAGCATGCCGCCGATCAGCAGCACGGCGATCAGGTAGCGCGTGAGCGGGATGTGTTCGAGCGCCCAGCGCGACAGGTTGAAGCCGCCCTTCATCATATGGCCGCCTCAGCGTTGCCGGGTGCGGCGCTGGCGCTGGCGCCAGCCGGACGGGCCGGCTTGGCCGGCAGGTCGTCACCGAGAATCTTGACTTTCTGGCCAGGCTTGAGCAGGTTCACGCCGGCCGTGACAACGGTCTGGCCGGCCGCCACACCCTTGGTCAGCACCAGTTCATTGCCGGCCACGCCGCCAATGGCGACCGGCACCAGCTTGACGGCGCCGTTCTCCACCACCCACACGGAGGTGGCCGATTTTTCGTAGAACAGCGCCGTCAGCGGCACCTTGATCTGGGGCACCGGCGTCTTCGAGGCGAACTGCACCACGGCGGTCATGCCCAGCTTGGCTTCGGTCAGGCTGTCGGGAATCTTCACCTTGACCGTGTAGGTGCGGGTGGACGGGTCGGCCACCGGCGAAATCTCGCGGATCGTGCCGGCCACGGACTTGCCGGGGTCGGCCCACAGGCGCACTTGCACGTCGGGCACGTGGCGCAGCGTCTCCACCTTATCTTCCGGCAGGCCGATCACGATCTCCTTCTCGCCGGCCTTGGCCACCCGCACCACGGGCGTGCCGGGCGCCACCACCTGCCCCACTTCCGCGTCCACCGCCGTCACCACGCCGTCGATATCGGAGACGAGGTTGGCGTAGCCGGCCTGGTTGGTCTGGCCGCGATAAGCGGCGTTGGCCGAGTCCACGCTGGCCTGGGCCGCCTTGAACGCGGAATCCTTGGCGTCGAGCACGGCCTGGCTGACGAAGTTCTTGGCGCGCAACTCCTGATAGCGCTTCAGCTCGGCGCTGGCCAGGTCGCGGCTGGTCTCGGCCGCGCGCAGGCCCGCGAGCGCCTGGGCCTGCGCCAGTCGCAGATCTTGCGGATCGAGCTCCATCAGCACCTGGCCGTGTTTGACCAGCGTGCCCACGTCGACCTTGCGGCTGACGATCTTGCCGCCGACGCGGAAGCCCAGGCGCGATTCGACCCGCGCCCGCACCTCGCCGGAGAATTCGGCGTTCACGTCGACATCGCTGCTGGCGAGGACCATGACGCGCACGGGACGGATATCCTCCGTCTTCGCGGCTGGTTTGGAACAGGCGCTCAGCGCGACGGACAAGACCATCAGCGTGGCGATCGATATGGAAGGCTGCAATCGCAGGTATTTCAGGGCGGGCACGGGGTTTTCCTTTACTATGCGGGCTGTTCGATTTTGTCTCACGGCAACACGTTGTCGATCCTGTCTCTTCGGCGCATGACCGGCCAGCCAAAAACTTGCTGTGGATTCAAGATGCCACTACTATTACACGTTGAAAAATTAATGACTATCCGTTAAGTAATTATAAACCGCTCTCTTCCGTTTGCAAATGACTTTCGCGTCATTTATTTGAATAGTCCCTCTATGCCTGTAGAACATTACGAAAATTTCCCCGTCGCGTCGGTCCTGCTGCCGCGCCGGCTGCGTCCGGCCGTGGAAGCCATTTACGCTTTCGCCCGCAGCGCCGACGACCTGGCCGACGAGGGCGAGGCCGCGCCGGAGCAACGCCTGGCCGCGCTGACCGCCTACGAGGCGGCGCTGGCCCGCATAGAACAGGGAAGCGAGACGCACGAGCCCATGTTTGCCCGGCTGGCGGCCACCATCCGCCAGCACGATTTGCCGATGCGGCCGTTCTACGACCTGTTGTCGGCCTTTAAACAGGATGTGACGGTCAGCCGCTACGCCAGTTACGATGCGCTGCTCGACTACTGCGCGCGCTCGGCCAACCCGGTCGGCTTGCTGATGCTGAGCCTGTACGGCCAGGCCGACGAGGAGAACGTGCGCGACTCGGACGCCATCTGCACGGCTTTGCAATTGATTAACTTCCTGCAGGACGTGGCGATCGACACGCACAAGGAGCGTATTTATATCCCGCTGGAGGACTTGAGCCGTTTCGCCATCTCGCCGGCCGCGCTCGACCATCCGGACGCCCGCCCCCGCTGGCGCGCCATGATGAAAATGGAGGTGGACCGCGCACGCGCGATGATGCTCAGTGGCGCGCCGCTGGCGCTGCGGCTGCGGGGCCGCATCGGTTTTGAATTGCGCATGGTGGTGCAAGGTGGCCTGCGCATCCTCGACGCCATCGAGGAAGTCGAATACGACGTGTTCCGCCGCCGGCCGCAACTGGTCAAACGCGACTGGCTGGCCATCTTCTGGCGCGCCGTGCGCATGAAAAAAGAGATGAAAACCCTGGCGCTCGCCTAATAATCTGCGCCAACAGCCTTCGCAACGGGCGCCGTCCCTATAGAATAGCGCCTTTGACAGCCACACCTTGCAACAACGACCATGTCCCCCGACGAATACTGCCAACAAAAGACCGCCCAGAGCGGCTCCAGTTTCTACTACAGTTTCCTGTTCCTGCCGCCGGAACGGCGCCGCGCCATCACGGCGCTGTACGCGTTCTGCCGCGAAGTGGACGACACGGTCGATGAATGCACGGACGAGTCCGTGGCGCGCATTAAGCTCGCGTGGTGGCGCAAGGAGATCTCGGGCATGTACGAGGGCAAGCAGTCGCACCCCGTCACGCAGGCCCTGCAGCCGCACCTGACGCCCTACAAACTGGAAGAACAACACCTGCAAGCCATCATCGACGGCATGGAGATGGACCTGAACCAGAGCCGTTACCTCGACTACAAGGCCCTGCAGCGCTATTGCTGGCACGTGGCCAGCGTGGTGGGTATCCTGTCGGCCAGCATCTTCGGCGTCACCCGGCCGGAAACGCTGCAATACGCCGAGAAGCTCGGTCACGCCTTCCAGCTGACCAACATCATCCGCGACGTGGGCGAGGATGCGCGCAAAGGCCGCATCTACCTGCCGATCAACGAACTGCAGCAATTCAACGTGACGGCGGCCGACCTGCTCAACGCCAAGCACTCTGAAAACTTCGAACAGTTGATGAAGTTCCAGATCGCGCGCGCGCAAGCCGCCTACGACGAAGCGTTCGCCCTGCTGCCCAAGGAAGACCGGCGCGCGCAACGCCCCGGCCTGATGATGGCCGCCATCTACCGCACCTTGCTGACCGAGGTCGAGGCAGATGGCTATCAGGTGCTCAAGCAACGCATCTCGCTGACGCCGATCCGCAAGCTGTGGCTTGCCTGGAAGACCTATATCCGTGGCTAAGCAGGAACCGGGGCTGGCCGTGCGCAGCGTGGCCGTCGTCGGCGGCGGCTGGGCCGGCTGCGCGGCCGCCGTGGAGCTGGCGCGCCAGGGCTGCAAAGTCACCGTGTTCGAAGCGGCCCGCGTGCTCGGCGGCCGTGCCCGCCGCGTCATCACCGACCGCGCGCTGCTCGACAACGGCCAGCACATCATGCTGGGCGCCTACAACGAAACGCTGCGCCTGCTGAAGACGGTGGGCGTGCCCAAACAGCAGGCACTGCTCAAGCTGCCGCTGCAGATGCGTTATCCGGCCGGCAGCGGCGGCATGGATTTCCTCGCCCCGCGCCTGCCGGCCCCGCTGCACCTGCTGGGCGCCCTGCTGCGGGCCCAAGGCCTGCGTCGTGAAGACAAACTGAGCCTGGCGCGCTTCTCCACCACGGCGCGCTGGATGGGCTGGCGCCTGCACCAGGATTGCACCGTGTCCGAACTGCTGGCGCGCTTCGACCAGACCGAGCGCCTGATCCAGCTGATGTGGCGGCCGTTGTGCCTGGCCGCGCTCAACACGCCGCCGGAGCGGGCTTCGGCCCAGGTGTTCCTGAACGTGCTGCGCGACAGCCTGGGCGCGCGCCGCAGCGCCTCGGACATGCTGCTGCCGCGCGCCGACCTGACGACCTTGTTCCCGGCCGCGGCGGAAAACTGGCTGCAAGCGCGCGGCGGCGCGGTGCGCACGGGCGCCAAGGTCCATGGCCTGGCCCGTCTGCACGATGGCAGCTGGCAAGTGAGCGCCAGCGGCGACGCCGTGGGCGGGCAATGGAACGCGCCGTTCGACGGCGTGGTGCTGGCCACTTCGGCCAGCCAGGCGGCCGTGCTGCTGCACGGCATACCGGACGCCGACCTGAACCCGCTGTGCGCCCGTCTCACGGCCTTCGAATCGGAAGCCATCACCACCTGCTACCTGCAATACGGCAAAGACGTGCGGCTGGACTTGCCGTTCTTCGCCCTGCTCGACGCGCCGGAACGTTATCAATGGGGCCAGTTCGTGTTCGACCGTGGCCAGCTCGATGCGCGCAATGCGGGCCTGCTGGCCGTCGTGGTCAGCGCGTCCGGGGCCGCCGCCGAACAGGGCCACGCCCTGCTGGCCGAAGCCGTCGCCGTGCAACTGGCCGACGTGTTCCAGCGTCCCGAGCTCGGCCAACCGCAATGGTTCCAGGTGATCACGGAAAAGCGCGCCACGTTCGCCTGCACGCCGGGACTGGAGCGCCCCGGCAATGCCACTGGGCTGGCGCGGCTGGCCATCGCCGGCGATTACACGGCCAGCGACTACCCGGCCACGCTGGAATCGGCCGTGCGCAGCGGTGTGGGGGCGGCAGCCAGCCTGTGGCGCGACCCGGCCTGATCCCCGGTTTCGGTCGCCTGCCCCGCCAAATGCGCATCCTGTCGCACGGCGCTGGCTGGCGCGGCCACGCTTGCGTACAGTCGCATCATCGGCAGTCATGCCTGGTCGGGAACTGGAATGAACATCGTGCTCAGCGTCAAAATCATCGCCGTGCTGGCGCTCGTGGTGGCCAGCACGGCGGCCATCGTGCAAATGGAACAGGTAGCGGCGGCGCAGAACGGCGCGCAATTGCATAACCGATAAGTGAAGCAGCAACAAGATGAACAAACAGGAATATCTGGACGCCCTCAAACGGGCCATGACGGGTCTGCCGCCGGACACGGTGGCCAAGACCCTGGCTTATTACGAGCAGCGTTTCATCGACGGGCTGGTGGCGGGCCGAGGCGAAGCGGAGATCGCGCGCGAGCTCGACGAGCCGCGCAAGATCGCCATGACGCTGCGCGCCAACCGGCATCTGCACGCCTACGAGCAGAGCAAAAATCCGGCCACGCTGCTGCGGATGGCGATGTCGTTCGCCGGCCTGGCCCTGTTCAACCTGTTCATGGTGATTCCGGCAATGGTCTACGCCTCGCTGCTGATGGCCGTCTATGCCAGCGCGTTCGGCTTCTACATTTGCGGCATCGCCGTCACGGCCAGCGGCCTGTCGGGCCAGAACGAACTGGCGCTGGAAGGCCCGCTGCGCCACCTGGCCATCATCGACCACGACGGCCCGGACGACCCGGGCATGGAGGCGCGCATGGCGATCAGCAAGATGGGCATCCACATGTTCGTCGACCCGCCGCCGGCCGAGGATAACGATGAACCGCGTCACGCGCCCCGCTTGCTGGACCGCGCCGAAGCCGTGGCCAACGGCGACCTGCATGTGACGACGGACTTCGACAAGGGCGCGCGCACCACCCAGACACTGGTGGGGCTGGGCATGGTGCTGGCCGGCATCGCGCTGAGCCTGCTCAGCCTGGTCGCCACCCGCTTCACGGTGGTGGGGCTGAAACGCTACGCGCAAATGAATATGTCGCTGCTGCGGGGACGGTGACGCTATGACGCGCGGATTATTGAAAGTCGCCACCACCCTGCTGTTGCTGGCGTTCCTGTTGATCGGGGTGTCGTACAGCATGCTGCGCTCGTATGGACGCAGCAATCCGTCCAGCGCCGCCGGCCGCGCGCCGGGCAGCGAGATGCGCAAGATCGGCCCGGAGATCAACGCCGTCGAACTGAATGGCCCGATCGACCTCACGCTGACCCAGGGCGACACGCCCTACCTGAAGGTGCGCGGCGAACAGCGCCTGCTGGGCAACGTGGAGACTGCGCTGGACGGCAACACGATCCACATCGGCCCCAAAGGCATGCTGCTGCATCACCGCCTGCCGTTGCAGGTGGTGATGGTGCTGCCCGAGCTGCGCGAACTTAATGTGCACGGCAGCGGCGACGCCACCGTCAATGGCTTCAGTGGCGAGAAATTCAAATTGGCGCTGCACGGCTCGGGCAATGTGACCTTCAACGGCCGTTACAAGAATCTGGCGGCCGGCGTGCATGGCACAGGCGACCTGAATCTGAACGCGGGCAACAGCGAGAACGTGGCGTTGGAAATGGTGGGCTCGGGGCAGATCACGTCCAGTGGCAGCTGCAAGACGCTCAACGCGGAGCTGACGGGATCGGGCGACCTCGATGCCCAGCACCTGGCCTCGGACCAGGTTAGCGTGAACCTGAACGGCTCGGGCACGACCGCCGTCTTCGCCAAACAGAAAGCCGACCTGACCCTGCGCGGCAGCGGCGACATCCGCGTGCATGGCAATCCGGACAACCGCAACGTGAGCCGCACCGGATCGGGCGAGGTGACGTGGGATCAGTGATCGCCTGAATGCAAATGGGTTCGGGCGCCGGCGCCTGCCAAACAGCGTCGTTCCCGCGCAGGCGGGAAAGACGGAGTAGTTTGAATTGCCCTCAATGCGTGGCGCGCAGCCAGGCAAGCGCTTGATGACCCGCCGCCAGTCCTCCGGCCAGGCAGGCCGTCAACAGATAGCCGCCCGTTGGCGCTTCCCAATCGACCATTTCGCCAGCCACGAACACGCCCGGCACGGCCTTCAGCATGGCCCCGTCGAGCGCATCGAAACGCACGCCGCCGGCGCTGCTGATCGCCTCGTCGATGGGACGCGGGCGCAGCAGACGCACGGGCAGCGCCTTGATGGCGCTCGCCAGCCGTTCCGGGTCCGCGTATTCCTCCGCGCTCATACATTCGCGCAGCAGGCCCGCCTTCACACCTTTGATGCCCAAGCGACTTTGCAGATGGCTGGACATGGAACGCGCACCGCGTGGACGCAGCACCTCGTCAAGTACCCGCTGCGGAGTCAGGTCCGGCAACAGATCAAGGAAGATGGTGGTGCTGCCGGTGGCCGCGATCTGGTCGCGCAACGCGGCCGACAGCGCGTAGATCAAACTGCCTTCCACGCCGCCCGCCGTGACCACGAACTGGCCCTGCTTGCGCAGCGGCCGGCCTTGGGCGTCGGTCGACAGGATCGCCACCGTCGTCAACGGGTGGCCCGCGAAGCGGGTGCTGAAATGCTCGCTCCACGCCACGTCGAAGCCGCAGTTGGCCGGCGCCAGCGGCGCCAGTTCGACCCCGCGCGCGGCCAGCAAGGGCAGCCAGGTACCGTCCGAGCCAAGCCTGGCCCAGCTGCCGCCACCCAGGGCGAGGATGGCGGCATCGGCCTGCGCCGTCAGTTCGCCATCGGGCCCGGCCAGCAGCAGCGCGCCGTCGCGCCAGCCCAGCCAGCGGTGGCGCATGTGGAAGTGCACGCCCTGCTCGCGCAGCCGGTGCAGCCACGCGCGCAGCAGCGGCGCCGCCTTCATATCGGTCGGGAACACGCGGCCGGAGGTGCCGACGAAGGTGTCCACGCCCAGCCCGTGCACCCAGTCGCGCACGTGCTGCGGGCCGAATGCGTCGAGCATGGGGCGCAGCGCGTCGGCGGCCTTGCCGTAGCGGGTGACGAATTCGGGATAAGGTTCAGCGTGCGTGATGTTCATGCCGCCGCGCCCGGCCAGCAGGAATTTGCGGCCGACGGATGGCATGGCGTCGTACAGGTCGACCTGCGCCCCGCCCTGCGCGAGGGTCTGGGCCGCCATCAGGCCGGCGGGGCCGCCGCCGATCACGGCGACACGAAATTGTGGGGTACTGGGCTGCATGGCGCCGTTCTGAAATCTGTGGCGGGATCGGACCTGGGGGCTGACCCTCGGCCTTTTACTTTTTGGGGCGGCGTCTGAATGTCAAAAGAGAAAACCAGGGTCAGACCCTTTTGAAACGCGGCTGCGCCGGATCGGATAGGTGCGGCGTTCAGCCGCCCGTCACCGGCGGGAAGAAGGCCACTTCGCAGCCTTCGCTCAGGGCCGTGTCGGCCGCGCACATCACCTGGTTGCAGGCCATGCGCAAGGCGCGGCCTTCGCCCAGAGCCGCGGCCCATTTGCCGCCACGCGCGACCAGGTGCGCGCGCACGTCGCCCACGGTGGTGGCGCCGGCGGGCAACGCCAGCGTTTCATTGGAAGTGCCGAGGGTTTCGCGCACGCTGGCAAAGAATCGCAGCGTAATATTCATCGTCGTGTCTATCTTAAAAAATGGTTCAATATTGAACTAATTCAATAATTCGCTAAACGGTATAAATCGTACCGTGTCGCCGGCCATGATGCTGCGGCCGGGCGGATTGTCGATCACGCCGTCGCCCCAGACGGTCGACGTCAGCACACCGGAACTCTGGTTGGTGAACAGATCGAGGCCACCCTTGTCGTTGAAGCGGGCGCGCAGGAATTCGTTGCGGCGGTCCGGCTTGGTCCAGTCGAAATCGGCCCGCAGCGGATAGGCGCGCGGCGTGAGGGCGCGGCTGTCCTCCACACCTTGCAGGCGCAGGATGAAAGGACGCACGAACATCAGGAAGGTGATGTAGCTCGACACGGGATTGCCCGGCAGGCCGACGAAGAAGGCGTTCTGCACCTCGCCGAAGGCCAGCGGCTTGCCCGGCTTGACGGCGATCTGCCACATATTGAGCTTGCCTTCCGCTTCCACGGCCGGCTTGATGTGGTCTTCCTCGCCGACGGACACGCCGCCCGAGGTGATGATCAGGTCATTCTGCTGTGCGCAGTCGCGCAGCACGGCGCGGGTGGCTTCCAGCGAATCGGGCACGATGCCGTGATCGCTGATCTCGCAGCCAAGGTTCTCCAGCAGCGCGCGCAGCGTGAAGCGGTTGGAATTGTAGATCGCGCCCGGCGCCAGCGGTTCGCCCGGCATGGTCAGCTCGTCGCCGGTGAAGAACACGGCGACCTTCAGCTTACGCCGCACCGGCAGTTGCGCCAGACCGACGGAAGCGGCCAGGCCCAGCTCCTGGCTGCGCAGCCGGGTGCCGGCCGGCAGGATGATGCTGCCGTTGGTGATGTCCTCGCCGGCGCGGCGTATCCACTCGCCCGGCTTGGGCGCATGACGCACGGTCACCAGGTTGCCGGTCGCTTCGCACTGCTCCTGCATGACGACGGCGTCCGCCCCTTCCGGAATCAGCGCGCCGGTGAAGATGCGGGCCGCCGTGCCGGGCAGCAGCGGCTGGCCGACATGGCCGGCCGGGATGCGCTGCGACACCGTCAGCGTGGCCGCGCCATCGGCGCAATCGGCCGAGCGCACGGCGTAGCCGTCCATTTGCGTATTGTCCTGCCCCGGCACGTTCATCTCCGACAACTGGGCCTTGGCCAGCACCCGGCCATTGGCTTCCAGCGTGGGGATGGTTTCGACGTCGGCCACGGGACGCGCGGCCGACAGCATGAAGGCCAGCGCCTCGCTCACCGCCAGCATCGGTTTGGGCTTGTATTCGCTCATGGTTGGCGTACTCCTTCGCGCTCGCTTACAGGCCGGTGTTGGCGGCGATGTAGGCTTTCATCTTCTCCACGTCGGCCGGCATGACGACGAACTTCTGCGGCAGCGCTTCGATGTTCTCGAAGCCGGCCGGACGTTCGGCGTCCACACCCAGCGCTTCGAGGATGGTTTCGTTGAACTTGGCGGCCAGCGCCGTCTCCAGCACGATCATCGTCATGCCCGGCTCCATGTTCTCGCGCGCGACCTTGATGCCGTCGGCCGTGTGGGTGTCGATGGTGATGTCGAAGTCGTCGGCCACGTCGCGGATCGTGTTCAGGCGGTCCGCGTGGGTCGATTTGCCGGACTTGAAGCCGTATTTGGCCACCAGCTTGAATTCATCGCCATCGCTGCCCGGCTTGCCCGACAGGTCGAAGCCGCCGTGGGTTTCCACCTTCTGGAACAGCGCGCGGGTGCGGTCGGCGTCGCGGCCCACCAGGTCGAACACGAAGCGCTCGAAATTGGACGCCTTGGAGATGTCCATCGACGGGCTGCTGGTGTGGTAGGTCTCGGCCGACTTGCGCACGCGGTACACGCCGGTGCGGAAGAATTCGTCCAGCACGTCGTTCTCGTTGGTGGCGGCCACCAGCTTGTCGATCGGCAGGCCCATCATGCGGGCGATGTGGCCGGCGCAGATGTTGCCGAAGTTACCCGATGGGACGGTGAACGACACTTTCTGGTCGTTGCTGGTGGTGGCCGACAGGTAGCCACGGAAGTAGTACACCACCTGCGCCACGACGCGGGCCCAGTTGATCGAGTTGACGGTGCCGATCTTCTGTTTGGCCTTGAACGGCAGGTCGTTGGACACGGCCTTGACCATGTCCTGGCAGTCATCGAACACGCCTTCGACGGCGATGTTGAAGATGTTGGGGTCCTGCAGGCTGAACATCTGCGCCGTCTGGAACGCGCTCATCTTCTTGTGCGGCGACAGCATGAACACGCGGATGCCCTTCTTGCCGCGCATCGCGTATTCGGCCGCGCTGCCGGTGTCGCCCGAGGTGGCGCCGAAGATGTTGAGCTGCGCGTCATGCTTGGCCAGCGTGTATTCGAACAGGTTGCCCAGCAACTGCATGGCCATGTCCTTGAACGCCAGCGTGGGGCCGTTCGACAGCGCTTGCAGCACCAGACGCGAACCGTCCTCGCGCTCTTCCAGCACGCGCAGCGGCGTGATCTGGCTGGCCTTCTCGCCTTTGCGGGCGTTGCAATAGACTTCCTTGGTGTAGGTCTTGGCCGTCAGCGCGCGCAGGTCCTCCTCGGGAATGTCGGTCGCGAATTTCCGCAAAATTTCGTAGGCCAGGTCGGCGTAGGACAGCTGGCGCCATTTATCGAGCTCGGCGCCCGTCACTTGCGGATATTCGGTCGGCAGATACAGGCCGCCGTCAGGCGCGAGGCCGCCCAGCAGGATGTCGGAAAATTGTTGGGGAGTCGAGGAAGCGGCCGATGCGGCGGCGCGGGTAGACACGTATTGCATAGAGTAGAAAGGTCCAGTTGAGCGAACAGCGTGTGGCGAAACGAAGCGATGGGCTCATATTATAGTGCGGCCGGACCTTTCCCGTGAAATTCGCGTTGTTTTACGGGTATTAAAAATCCATCAACATGCGGCGTGGTTGACCGTGATGACGTGGATCGCCAGGCCGCCCAGCGACGTCTCCTTGTACTTGACCTGCATGTCGGCGCCCGTCTGGCGCATGGTCTCGATCACCTCGTCCAGGCTGACGAAGTGCGTGCCATCGCCCTTCAACGCCAGCGAGGCGGCCGTGATGGCCTTGACCGCGCCCATGCCGTTGCGCTCGATGCAGGGGATCTGCACCAGCCCCCCGATCGGGTCGCAGGTCATGCCCAGGTGGTGTTCGATGCCGATTTCGGCCGCGTTCTCGATCTGCTGGTTGGTGCCGCCCAGCGCCGCCACCAGCCCGGCCGCCGCCATCGCGCAGGCCACGCCCACCTCGCCCTGACAACCGATTTCGGCGCCGGAGATCGACGCGTTGCGCTTGCACAGCATGCCGATGGCGGCCGCCGTCAGCAGGAAATCGCGCACGCCCTTGACCGGATCGCTGGGCCGGCAGTCTTCCGCGTAATAGCGCAGCACGGCCGGGATGATGCCGGCCGCGCCGTTGGTGGGCGCCGTCACCACGCGCCCGCCGGCCGCGTTTTCCTCGTTGACGGCCATCGCGTACAGCGACACCTGGTGCAGCGCGTCGTGCGGCAGCTCGTTGGCGTGGTTGACCAGTGCCTTGGGATCATGGGCCTGGCGCCACAGGTTGGCGGCGCGGCGCTTCACGTGCAAGCCGCCCGGCAGCTGACCGGAGGTGTCGAGGCCACGGGCGATACAGTCGCGCATCACCTGCCAGATGCGGTCCACGCCGGCGTCCAGTTCATCGTTGCCGAGCTTGACGCACTCGTTGGCGCGCAACATCTGCGGGATGGTCAAGCCACTGGCCTTGCCGTGTTCGAGCAACTGGGCCATGGTGTCGAAACGGTAGGGAATGGCGCTGGCCGGCCGGTCGGCGGCCGCTTCCTGCCCTTCGCCCTGCTCGCGGATAAAGCCGCCACCGACCGAGTAATAGACCTTGCTGACCGAGCTGCCGTCGGCCCGCTTCACCGTGAAGCACATGCCGTTGGGATGCTCGGGCAGCGATTCGCTCTTGTGGAACAGCAGGCCGGTGGCCATCTTGAACGGCACCTTGTGATGACCCAGCAGCGCCAGTTCGCCCGCCTCCTCGGCGGCGGCCAGCAGGGCATCCACCCGGCCCGGGTCCACGCCCTGCGGCGTCTCCCCCATCAGGCCCAGGATGACCGCCTTGTCGGTGGCGTGGCCCACGCCGGTCAGGGCCAGCGAGCCATACAGCGAAGCTTCGACGGACACCACGTCATCGAGCGCGCCGCATTCGACCAGGAACCGGCGCGCCGCCACCATCGGCCCCACCGTGTGGGAACTCGACGGCCCGATGCCGATCTTAAACAGGTCAAATACGCTCATGTCCATCGTTTGTCTCGCTTTGTTTTATATGTTTTGTATCGTTTCACGTGCTCAGGCGGCTTTGCCCAGATTCACGTCCACGTTGGCCAGCATGTCTTCCACCATCTGCTCGATGCCGATGCGCGCGGTCCAGCCCCAGTCGGCCGTGGCGGCGCTGTCGTCCAGGCTCTTGGGCCAGGTGTCGGCGATGGCCTGGCGGCTGTCGGGCTTGTAGGCGATGCGGAAGTTGGGCACCTTGCGCGCGATGGCGGCGGCCAATTCCTCCGGGTTGAAGGACACGCCGGCCACGTTGTAGGCCGAACGCACCTTGATCTGCGCGGCCGGCGCGTCCATCAGCTCGATGGTGGCGCGGATGGCGTCTGGCATGTAGATCATCGGCAGCGTCGATTGCGGGCCGAGGAAGCATTCATAGCACTCGCCGCGCAGGGCCGAATGGAAGATCGAGATCGCGTAGTCGGTGGTGCCGCCGCCCGGGGGCGATTTGTAGCTGATGATGCCGGGGTAACGGATGCTGCGCACGTCCACGCCATACTTGAGAAAGTAGTACTCGCACAGGCGCTCGCCGGCCAGCTTGCTGATGCCGTAGATCGTGGTCGGGTCCATCACCGTCAGCTGCGGGGTCTGGTCGGCCGGCGTGTTCGGGCCGAAGGCGGCGATCGACGACGGCCAGAAGATGCGCAGCGGCTTGCCGACGGCGTTGCGCTCACGCGCCACTTCAAGGATGTTGAGCAACCCGTCCATGTTCAGCGTCCACGCCTTCAGCGGCGCCGCCTCGCCGGTGGCCGACAGCATGGCCGCCAGCTGGTAGACCTGCGTGATACCGTGTTCCGCCACCAGGCTGGCCAAGGTGTCCTTATCGAGCACGTTGAGCTGGATGTAGCGTTCGGCCTTGTGCACGTTGGTAGGGCTGACATCGCTGGCGATCACGTTGCAGGCGCCGTGCTGGGCGGCCAGCGCTTCCACCAGTTCACTGCCGATCTGACCGTTGGCGCCGATGACGAGTATGCGTTCCATGTTGTTGTTCCTGACGATTTTCATTGTGCTTGCGTCGGCAGCAGGCCCAGTTCGCGGCCGGCCTGTTCGAATGCTTTGAGTACAGTGTCAAGCTGCTCGCGGGTGTGGGCAGCGGACAGCTGCACGCGCACGCGCGCCTGCCCCATGGGCACCACCGGGTAGAAGAAGCCGCTGAGCAGCACGCCCAGCTCGTACATGCGGGCAGCGAATTTCTGCGCGACCGGCGCATCGAACAGCATCACCGGCACCACCGGATGGGTGCCCGGCTTGATGGTGAAGCCGATACGTTCGATCTCCTTGCGGAAGTAGGCGGTGTTTTCGTGCAGGCGGTCGCGCAGCTCGGTCGATGCCGACAGGCGCTCCAGCACGGCCAGCGAGGCGCCGGCGATCGAAGGCGCCAGCGTGTTTGAGAACAGGTAAGGCCGCGACTTCTGGCGCAGCATGTCGATCACTTCCTTGCGCGCCGAGGTGAAGCCGCCCATGGCGCCGCCCAGCGCCTTGCCCAGCGTGCCGGTGATGATGTCGATACGGCCCATCACGTTGTGGTGCTCGTGCGTGCCGCGGCCGGTGGCGCCCATGAAGCCGGACGCATGGCATTCGTCGATCATGACCAGCGCGCCGTACTTGTCGGCCAGGTCGCAGATCTTGTCCAGTTGAGCGATGGTGCCGTCCATCGAGAACACGCCATCGGTGACGATCAGCTTGTGGCGCTTGCCGGCGGCCGCCTGCAGCTGCGCCTCCAGATCGGCCATGTCGTTGTGGGCGTAACGGAACCGGGCCGCCTTGCACAGGCGGATGCCGTCGATGATGGAAGCATGGTTCAGCGCATCCGAGATGATGGCGTCGTTCTCATCGAACAGCGGCTCGAACACGCCGCCGTTGGCGTCGAACGCGGCCGCGTACAGGATGGTGTCCTCGGTGCCGAGGAACTTCGAGATCGCCTGTTCCAGCTGCTTGTGCACGGTCTGCGTGCCGCAGATGAAGCGCACCGACGACAGGCCATAGCCATACCGCTCGGTGGCGGCGATGGACGCCTGCGCCACCCACTCCTCGCCCGACAGGCCCAGGTAATTGTTGGCGCACATATTAATCAGCTTGCGGCCATCCTGGCCAACCACTTCGGCACCCTGACGCGACGACAGCACCCGCTCCGGTTTGTACAGCCCCTGCTCGCGCAGCTGATCCAGGTTCTGCTGCAGGCCATTGAAGAAGGCGTTCTTTGCTTGGTCGCTCATGATGATCCTCGTGTGGTGGCGCGGCCGGTCGCTTGACCTGTCCATGCGCTATGTTGTACCGTGTTTCCCAAGGCGTCGCTCCGGAATAAAGTCTACTCTCATTCCCGGATCGCCATCGAAATTCGCTATCTCGAACCGAAATTCAATATATTGAATACTACCGAAGGCCAGTGAACTTGGCAATACGCACACGTGCGGTTCTAGCCGCCCTTTTCCGACAGACTTACGCACAATTCCCCCCTTCGGCCGAATAAAACCATGAAAACACCCGTTTCCACGAACGCACCACCGGAAGTCGGCGCCGCGCTGCAGCGCCTGCGTCTGGCCCGAGGCCTGACCCTAGAGGATCTGTCCCGCATCGCGGGCGTATCGAAGTCCATGCTCTCGCAGATCGAGCGCGAGAAAGCCAACCCCACCATCGCCATCACCTGGCGCCTGGCCAACGCGCTGGGCGTGCAGATCGGTGAACTGCTGGCCAGCGGCGACAACAAGGAAACGGACCCGATCCGCGTGGTGGACGCGCACGAGATCCCCACCTTGCCCGGCCAGCACGCCGGCTACGTGCTGCGCATCCTGGGCCCGATGGAACTGGCGGGAAAATATGAGTGGTATGAACTGACGCTGGCGCCGGGCGGCGAGCTGGTATCGCAACCGCACGATCCGGGCGCGAGCGAACACCTGACGTTGCTGCATGGGTCGGTGGAGGTGGAAGCCGGTGCGCACAAGAAGAAAGTGAAACTGGGCGGCACGGCGCGCTATGCGGCCGACGTGCCGCATGCAATCCGCAATGCGGGCAAGACCGAAGCAAAGGCATTGTTGGTGGTGATACACCGTTGAGTGAATACGCACGCGACCGACGCGACCTGATCTCATAGCTCCAGGCAACACGGTCGCGCAGACCTGCTTCTGCGACATCTATAGACCGTAACCATCTCGGACCATCAGCGCTGCCCGATACCGGAATCGGCATCCGTGCAATGGCAAAGATGGCCACTTCGAAGACCTCCAATTTGTCAGACCCACAGGTGGGAGGCCACGCGGAGCCTCTGAATACGCAATGGCTTGGCGCGTTCCTCGAAGCTGACCGGAAAATTGTTTGAAATCCCACTTGACCCTCACCCAACGTCAGGCTTCAACCTAGCTGTACGCATGAAGAAAGGACCAATCCGATGCTGTTGAAAATAGGCGAACTTGGCAAGCACACAGGTTTGACGGTGCGCGCGCTGCACCACTATGACGCCATCGGCCTGCTCACGCCTTCCGCGCGCTCCGATGCCGGCTACCGGCTCTACAACCGAACCGACATCGCTCGCCTGCATCACATCCAGGCGTTGCGTAAGTTCGGCTTGTCGCTAGCCGACATCGGCGCTTACCTGGCCAGACCGAGCCTGCCCCTTGCCACAGTCGTTGCCCAGCAAATAGCCATGCTCACGCGGCAAATCGACCAAGCGAACACCTTGCGCGCACGCTTGTCCGATTTACATCAGCAACTGGCACAAGGACAGGAACCTGAGCTGGCCGATTGGCTAACCACTCTGGAGCTCATGACCATGTACGATAAATATTTCTCGCAAGACGAACTCAAGCAATTGCCCCTCTACAACGCCGCCGACGGTTTGAAGGCGGAATGGACCACGTTGGTAGAGTCGGTCCGCGAGCTGATGGAGTCAGGCGCCGGACCAGACCACCCGCAGGCCCAGGCACTCGCAAGCCAGTGGATGACGATGGTGGTGCGCGATACGGCCGCCAACCCTGTTCTGTTCGCTAAACTGAACACGATGCACGAGCAGGAGCCGTTAGTGCAGGAGCAGACCGGCATCACGCCTGCAATGATGCAGTTCGTCATCGCGGCCTCCGGCCAGCGCAAGCTTGCCATCTATCGCAAGTATCTTTCGGACGATGAGTTCGCTTTTCTACGCGCCAATATTGGCAAGCGCGCCTCGGAATGGCCGGCGCTCATCGCTCAAGTGCAGAGCGCAATGGATAAGGGCTGTGCCCCGAACGCGCCGGAAGTGCAGGTGCTGGCGCGCCACTGGTTCGAGCTGTTCCGTTCGTTCGCGGGTGATAATCCATCAACCCAGCAAAAAATTCGCGACGCGCTCACCAATGAACCGGAACTGACCGATGCCGGCTTTGTCACTGCTGCGATGCGCGATTTCATCCGCGCGGCGATGGCTACGTTACAGCCGCACTAAATTTCGCGCTTTCTAACCACCCGGTAAATAGGCCCAATGCCGGGTGGTAGTAGTGAGAATTTGTGATTTTTTCATCTTTGCAACATGCTATGCTGGTCCTTTTTGCCGGGTCCGGCCAATAGTCGCCGTAGGAACTTGAGGACAATTTGCTTGCCAATCGACTACTCTCGAATCAGCAAGCATTCGAAAGCACTCGATTTACTAAGAAGGGAGAGCTCCATGCGTCATTTGGTTACGGCTGGATGTTTTGCAGCTGCGCTCACGGCGTACTACTTCGGGCTAGAAACAAGCTCTGGCATCCTATTTGTAGTGGGCGCTGCATTCGAAATAGTATCTTTCAAGCGTCTGAGCAATCGTTCTCGCAGTTCTGTTTGACTGCAAACGGCCAACAGCAGACCTTTGAAAATGAAGACAGCGATGACACCTGAGCGTGAAAGGGAGTTTGAAGAACTGCTGGCCTACGTGGGACACTTCGCCACTGTTGTTTGGAAGGTCGACGCAGCAGCAGAAATCCATCCTGCAAAAACTATTCAGCGAGCCGTCGAACAGTTCGGAAAATCCAAAGTTCTTGCAGGTTTGCGTCAAGCAGCAAACGACACTATTGAAGATACGAATAACTGGAGCCTAGAGGCCATGTCTGATGCTGACGCGGCGTTTAGATCAGCGGGTATCGTTACCGTGTCAGAGATTACGCGCCGGTACTCAGCGAACTACAGACGCATAATTAAGCGAGGAGTCATTAGGAGCGATACGGAATACTACCTCATCCACGGTGTCCTGATTGATCAGGGGAATGCTGTTTCAGGTGACGAGCGAGCCCATCTCCAGCAACTGACAGAAGCATATGAGGCAAGGGTTTGATTTCCGAATCCGGCCAAAAGCGGAAGTGCCACGATATCAGGAAATTGAATGAAGAGTTATGTATTCGCGGTGTCCAATAGCCCGATCACGGCAGTCTGCACTTCGCTTGAAGCGATGTGTGAAAATTGCGAGGAATACTATTCGGTCGTTCTAGATGGCGATGACGAACTGAAAATGCTGATGGAACTATTAGGCGTGAATCGCCTGAAAGAGACTTCTCTGACACCGAGCAATGATTTTAGTTCGGTGTTCGATTATTCTGCGCAACGATTGCCACAATTGAGCAAAGAGGACTTTGACAAGCTCTATGATGAATGGCTTCGCAAATCAGGCCGGGAATCAACCATGGACGAGTATGGACAGCTCATTTTTCTTCAGAGGCGAGCAGATGCGTGGAACATGATGGCAAGTCGCTTTGTTCTTTGTGAGACCTACATTGCGTAGCACCTTGTCCTTGCGTGACCGTAGCCGGCCAGGAACGGACATGGCTGCTCTGCAGAAGCTTTTTTGTAATCACTCTCGTTTATGAAACTTAGCACGCTTAAGGCTATAGGACACAATTTCGCAGATTCTTTTGCGAGCGGAATCGGGTTGATGATCGGATATTATGCAATGGACGTATTCGCCGAGGCGTCGGCGGCTGATGAGGGTCATTTGATCGTAGATTTTATAAATGGAACAACTTCGGGCTCGCCTGCTTCAGAAAGTTTGCAACGCGCAGTCCAACTCTATCGAGATGTTTTGCCGGAGTTCTGTGAACGACATAGTTTTAGCTCTAAGGATATTAGAGTTCTACAGGCCAGATTTGGCACAGACGCCGCGTATGGCCGACATTTCACAGTGACCGTAGAGAATGGCGTAGGACGTAGATCAATCGACCGATACATTGGAGTACCCGGAAAGCAATTACGCCGTATGCGTAATAGATAGCACTGCACACGCTAACGGCCAGAAGCTGCCGAAGCCTTTAGATAAATATAGATATCTGATTATGAAATCGAATAAATCGCAATCGGATCTTATTATTTCAGTTGTAGCACCGCACCTACAGCAACCTGTGGCGGATCTCGTCGAAAAGCTCATAAAAAATGGATTCTGCTCTACAGATAGAGTGAGTGCCAATTTCTACGAAAATGGATATTCCATCAGTGCGATTCTGTTACTTGCTGCGATGATGGAATCTATGCTTCAACGTGATAGGTACTTTCTGCAGAAGGCCAAACCCGGGGGCAGATTGAGTAAAGATTCGGCAAAATATTTAAAGGAAAGCCTAGGTTATCGCCGTCACTCACGGGTGCGAGAGTTTTTTGACTTGCGAAACTCCGTTGCACATAACCACATGTGGGAAATAGAGTACAAGATTCCCGATAGTGGAGGACGGACTCACCAACAATCGAAGCTGATACCAGATTCACACCAACTTAAAAATACGCCGGATATAAATGCTCGAATTCCCAGAACTCCTATCGTGCGATTTAATATGCTTCCCGCGCGGATAGATCGAACTGATTTAATTAAGGCATTCGAAGTCTTTAATCACACCCTTGAGCATTTATACAAAAAAGAACAGCGTCCCGTACTGTTTCTTGCCAATTCAGTGATTTTTGGGACTCAGCGTAGCCTCCCATTTAAGGCTCTATGCCGTTTCCAGTGGAAATTGACATCGGGTACCATGTCGGGTAACGCCATTTCATAGGTTCCAGAATCCT
>NZ_JBXANP010000012.1:0-187186 GCF_058801745.1 Rugamonas sp. GW822-FHT03B10
GGATTCTGGAACCTATGAAATGGCGTTACCCGACATGGTACCCGATGTCAATTTCCACTGGAAACGGCATAGAGCCCAAAATAGCTGGTACGCCATCTACAGTTTGATTGAAAAACTCCTCCTCTGTCGTAACAGTCGCGCCAGCATTTTTGTATCTCCAAATAGTAAACACTGCTTTTTCATCCCCATAATAGTAGACATTGCTGGATCGAAATTCGTCCTCTTGCAACATACCTATCAAGTGAAGTGGACTATATTTGCGATCTTGCGGAATTTCGCTTGACTCGCCCTTCTTGAATCCTGGATGGGATATAAATGCATCAAGCAACTCGATGTAGGAAATTGAACTTTTGACGCGAATATAGCCATCTCGATCCGCAGTAGTCCCTTCCCAAAGGTATTTAGTTTGTTCGTCGCTCAAATCATCTTTCTTGATCACCCGATCCTCGCGTAACATAGGCGTTTCAAGAGGATACTTCGTCGAGTTTATTTTGCGCTCACTGCTATAAGACTGAGCATACCCGTCCAACGCAAAGAAAACAAGAAATATCGTAACGGAAATTTTTTTCATAATTATCGATCAAATATCCCAAATCCAAGATTTGTCAAATTGCAATCTTTGGCTCTTGTTTCACCTAGATCAACCGTACTTTTATTGACTGGATCATAATAAAAATGTCGCCCGACAACAAGAATAGTGTTTAGCGGGGCGGGGGTATTGGGAAAGTTCGTAAGGTACCATCTCTGGAGTATTCCCGACTCGCCGGCCCGAGCACTATACCAAGGAGCTGGGCCTCGATTGGCGTAGCTGGGAGCAAAAAGCGGATCGCTCTGTATTGCCTTTTTCACTTCTTCTACCGACCACTTGCTAGCGTACGAAAACCGCAAATTGTAGAGATTGGGGTCGGCATTACCGTAGGGGCCTGTAGCATAGACATTTGCCTTTGCAAACAAAAAATAGCGAACTTGAAAATAGTCAGTCGTCAATGCTTCATTGACCCAATACATCGCTTGTTCGTCGCCTGATTTGCTGGCAAGGTCGCCAAATTCCGGATTTGCACCCATCTTCACAAAAAATTTAGCAGCGATGTATTTTGTTCCAAACGGAATCTGATCAAACCTACAAGCGCGACTAAATTTTCCCACACCGAAGACAGCCGCCTGAGCCATAGATGATTGCAAGCAATAGAAACAACCGATAATAATAAAATAGTATACTCGTTTCATAGTTTGCCTAAGATAGCGTTTCAATTAATAATTCAATTGGCATAGGAGTTTGGCAGATATGGATTTGGCACACTTGACGGTGGAGTACCTGCTAAAACAAGACTATCTACGCCACTTGGCCCGGTTCCGCTTGGTGCAGGATCAGGGCCGATACCCCAAACACTACCCGAGAAGCTACCAGTGGAATTAGACCAGTTAATTGCAAGATCTCCATTGTCATAAATTTGCAAATATGCCGGGTATGGACAGCAATTGGCGGTGTTTGAATTCCAGAGCGGAGTAGTTCCCGCATATTCTACAAAATTCCCGTCGCCTTGCATTATCGCAACGGTTCCGTGTTTAGCCATGGAATAGCGAATAGATCCATCGTTGCGGTACATAACCAAACTTCCATCTGATTGCATGGCTAAAAAATATATTCCATTTGGCGAGATAATAAATGCATCATTCTGCAAAATCTCATTCGCCCGCAGGACATCTTTCGCACAACAAATGGACGATTTTACAACAAAAAAAGCTAACGCAATTTTAATGCAGAGTATCTTCATTGCATTCACCAAGGTTATTTAAGTAAATTTTGAAATATCTTCGCTGAAACGTCATATTTCACGAAATGCCGTAAACAAATTATTGCCTTGTCTGCTCGAAACGAGCTCTGGTAACAAATCAATTGCTTTATTTGTGAAATGAGCATCGAGTATTATTTAAATGTGATTATTTAACAACTATCATATATTAGCAATAAAGACAGAAAAGAATCTATCAAAATGTCACTATTTTAAAAAAAAACAACAAATGTGGCGTTATACGTTGGCAGTGACACAAAATTGAACCGGTCCAGGATTCGTTGAGCCAGGTTATTTCGCAAAAACCTACTGCCTCCCTTTGTGATGGCGCGAAACTCGATGCCCACCCGGTGCTCGCGGGTATGTGTTCGCTTCGCCGGACAATACTCTCGCTAGCCGTTTCATGACTGGATTGCGCTTTACGATCGAGATGGGCAGGGAGCGGCAACGAATGGCGGGCAAGAGATGGGGCATATTGAAGGCAGTCGACGCAGAATTTCTGGTCCCAGACAATTTTTCGGCATACAGCGTCCTTCCGCTATCGCCTACGATCGCTCTCGTGGAGGGACACGCGGACCTGCAGATCGGTTTCCACTAGGTCGCCGATATCAACGGCCGGGCGGTCCATGGCTCCTGCCGCTACTATTTTGCTCGGGACATCACCCGCTGTCCCATCCTGAAACTTCGCATCCTGGATGGTGTGTTCCAGCGACCGGCGGGCTAGGTCGCTTCTTCTGCCGTGATCAGGCCGAGATCCAAAAGCAGCCGCCCCCAAACGAATACCAGCATAAGCACAAGGTCGGGGCCAGAAATACTATTATTTCGCGTCCTGACCATGATTTCCTGAACGGCGACAGGCTGCTGCCCAGCAAATGCGGGGTCGATTTGAAAGTCGATCATGGTGATCACTTCGGGGCCCGCATCCGCATTCACCACAAAATGCTTGGCGGCCGTAGCGAGCTGAAAGCTCATGTTCATCCACGGGCTGTTCGCCGTAAGAAAATTGCCAAAATCCCTCGTCCCGGCAATTCTGCGGCCGGCGACTCGATGCAGCACGTCAAGCTGGCTTGCCTGGCGTATGGCCTCATAGACCCAGTCCTTCATCTGCCACGCGCTGGTCACGGCGTTCATCACGGCATAGGCGCGCTCCGACAGATCGTCGGGCGGCGCCTGTCGAAGTGTGTGCGCTTCGAACTGCATTTTGCGAAATAGGTCTGCCGGAGTTTGCAAGCAAAAGGTGCGTGCGTTGGTGCCTGCAGGTGGCATAGCGGATATCCTCAAAAGAGACTTGGGCGGCAACCAGGGGCGCTGGGATGACGACCTGTCTAACTCGTGGGGGCGGCTGCTCATGCTGTGCTCCATCCGGCCCCTTGCATACGAGACTGACGCATCCAGATATCTTATCGCCGACTTGATGTCCCGCCAACCGACATATTCCATGAGGCTCTTTACGTCCCAGCCATCAGACGCCGCCCAGTTTGCAAACCCCCGGCGCAGCGAATTGGTTCGCGTCAACTATCTTGGCCGGTCGGCGTCAATTATCTTGGCCGGTGAAGCGAGTTGTTGTTAATCCTTCTTGGTCGTCGATTTTTCACTGGCCGGGGCCTGCCCGGACTTGGCTACGCGCCGTCGGTAACTCTCCACGTTGAGCTCGAAGATGGTCGAGTGATGCACCAGCCGGTCAACCGCCGCCAGCGTCATCGCCACCTCCGGAAACACCTGATCCCAGCCCGAGAACGGTTGGTTGGCGGTGATGGCCAGGCTCTTGCGTTCATAGCGCGCCGCGATCAATTCAAATAGCACCGACGTTTCTGCCTGGTCGCGTCGAACATAGCTCAGGTCGTCGAGGATCAGCAGGTCAAAGCGATCCAGCTTCGCGATCTCGGCTGGCAACCGCATCTCGCGGCGCGCCACCTGAAGCCGCTGCACGAGGTCGCTGGTGCGCGTGAAGTGCACGCGGTAGCCGCGATCAATCAGGCCATTGCCGATAGCGCACACGAGGTGGCTCTTGCCCACGCCTGGCGGCCCGAACAGCAGCAAGTTCGCGCCTTGTTCGATCCAGCCGTCACTCTCGACCAGTGCCGTGACATGGGCTTTCGACACGGTGGGCACGGTCGTGAAGTCGAAGCTCGACAGCAGCTTGCCGGGCAGCAGTTGCGACTCCAGCCGGTGCCGCTCCAAGCGCCGCGTTTCCCGTTCGGCCAGCTCATGCTCCATCACGGCGGCGAGGAACCGTTCGGCGGGCCATCCTTCCTTGTTCGACTGGGCCGCCAGCGCACCCCACAGCCGCTTGATGGTGGGCAGGCGCAGTTCCGTGAGGATCAGCGGCAGGCGCGCCGCCACGTCCGTCACGCGGCCTCCAGCAGTTGATCGTAGGTGGCCAAGTCGGGCAGCATCACGGCCACGTCCTGATAGTGCGCGGGGCGCGGCGCCAGTTCCAGCCGCAACTGCTCCAGGTCCGGCAATTGTCCGCTGGCGAGCAGCAGCGCCAGACGCTGGGCCAGTACCGCCTCGCAGCCGCCGTTGCCGGCCAAGTCCAGCAAGCCCACCATCAGCCGGCACGCGCGAGCTTCCGGCAGTTGCTCCTTGATCTGAGCCCACATCAGGCGGTATTCGGTGCGCGGAAACAGCGCGTCGCGCAGCACAGAGCGCGCCAGCGCGCCGGGTTTGCGTTTGAGCGCCGGCAGCAGGTGACGGTAGTCGACGACCTTGCCGCGCCCGGTTGCCGCGTCGGGTTGGCCGCGCGTCAGTTCCAGCACGCACACATTGCCCAGCCAGCACTCAAGCTTGTCGCTGAAGACGCGCACCTTCAGGCGGTGTCCCACCAACCGCGACGGCGCCGTGTAGAGCACTTTCTTGACCGTCATCGTGCCGTACTTGGTGACGCGGGCGTCGACCTCCTCGTAATCGCTGCTGCGCCGCGCCGGCAAGGCTCTGAGCAGCTTGCGCTCTTCGTTGAATTTGCGCGCCACCCGGGCGTTGAGCCGTCCGAACACCTCTGCGACGAATTGCCGGTAGGCGTCAAGGTCGCTGAAGTCGCGGTGCCCGCGCAGCAACAGCGCTTGCTCCATGGTGCGCTTGAGCGTGCCCTGGCGCGCTTCAATCGAGCCGTTCTCATGGCTCACACCAAGGTTGTTTCGGCTCGGCCGCATTCCGTAGTGGGCGCACAGCGCCGCATAACGCCGCGTCAGCAATTCCTGCTCCGTCTTGTTTTTATACGCCGCCGCCAGGCTGTCGGTGCGGTGCTCTTCCGGCACGCCGCCCATCATCCATGCCGCGTTCTGCAGGCCCGAGGACAGCGCGGCGAAGCTCTCGCCGCCAAGCACCACCTCAACGTAGCGCCAGCCCGAGTAGGCCAGCACGAACTGATACAGCAGGTGCATCAGCGCCACCCCGGCCACCGTCACCTGCAGCACGGCGGCGTGCGTGAAGTCGGACAGGCCGAGCCGGCCCGGCGGGTGCTCCTGCGCGAAGAATACTTCGTGCTCGCCGCCGTGGCTGGCCGGGGGCAACGTAGCGATTGCGCTGCTGGCCAATGCGATCGCCACCGGCGCCGGCTTGATCGCGCTGATCCTGATGTTCGGTACCATCTCAGGCGCGCACTTCAACCCCGTCGTAACACTGTCTGAGGCCGTGCAGGGCAATCTGCCCGGCCGGGAGGTGCTCCCCTACATCGCCATCCAGGTCGTCGGCGCCTTCGCTGGCGTCGCGGCGGCACACGGCATGTTCGGCGAGCCGCTGTTCTTTGCGTCGGAGCACGTCAGGACCGGCGCTGCGCAATGGTGGAGCGAGTGCGTGGCCACGTTCGGCCTGATCGCTGTGATCATCGGTTGCTCGCGCAGCCGGCCGGCCGTCACGCCGTTCGCGGTGGCTGCCTACATCACGGCGGCGTACTGGTTTACCTCATCTACATCGTTTGCCAATCCAGCCGTGACCCTGGCCCGCAGCGCGACCAACACCTTCGCCGGCATTCGTCCTGTCGATGCGCCAGGATTTATTGTCGCGCAGCTGGTGGGCGCGGCCGCAGCGACGGCCGTGTTCTGCTGGCTGTATCCAGCCATTCCCGCCAACGCCACGGTGGCCGGCACCGTACCTCCGGGCGATTTCGCCGTTAAACCGGAACAGTAAAAGGAAATTGCATGTCCATTCCGAATCTTCCCAATATCAAGACCGAGTTGCTGGATATCCCCACGATCGGGAAACTGGATCCCGTGGGTGACTTGAGCCATCCACCACGCATTTTGATGCTCTACGGTTCGTTGCGCGAGCGCTCGTTCAGCCGCTTCCTGACCGAGGAAGCGGCCCGCATCTTGGAGCACCTGGGCGCCGAAGTCAAAATCTTTAACCCCATGGAGCTCCCGATGGCTGGCAGCGCGCCGGAGGACCACCCGAAGGTGGTCGCGCTGCGTGAGCTGTGCCTGTGGTCTGAAGGCCAAGTCTGGTGCAGCCCGGAGCGCCATGGCGCCGTCACCGCCGTCATGAAAAACCAGATCGACTGGATACCGCTGGAGATGGGGGCGATCCGCCCAAGCCAGGGCCGCACACTGGCGGTGATGCAGGTCTGTGGCGGTTCGCAGTCTTTCAACGTGGTCAACACGCTCCGCCTGCTGGGACGCTGGATGCGGATGTTCACGATCCCGAACCAGTCCTCGGTGCCGATGGCCTACAAGGAATTCGATGAGGCCGGCCACATGCGACAGTCCGGCTACTACGACCGCGTGGTCGACGTCATGGAGGAGCTTTTCAAAATGACGCTGCTGCTGCGTGGCCGCACGGCCTATCTCACTGACCGCTATAGTGAGCGCAACGAACAGGCGCGGCAGGCAATCGACCGTCAGATCCAGCGCATCTGATGCCAGGTCCATCGGCGCCACTTCTCAGGGGCGTACCGGGCTAATTTCCAACGTTGGAAACCGTGGGCGGGGTTTAATTGCCTAGCTGTCGCAAGAGGATCTGGCCGCCGTCCACGACCGTCAATCCCAGCCGATGCAGCATCGGATCGACGATCAGGTTGAGCACCGCCGTGGCGATGTCCACGCCAGTGCGCGCCTGCGCCTCGCTGGCGGATGCGCCCGAATGCACAATCCGGTTGCGCAGCCCGCGCTGCGTGTCGCATTCGGCCAGCAGCTTTGCCGCCGATTCGGGGCGCCGCAGCGAACGGATGTCGATACCGACAAACTCTGTGAACAAGCGGGCAAGCAGCTTCGCATAGCGTGTGTATCCTGGTCCCGAGAGCGTGTTTTCCACCACCACGTCGGCCAAGCTTTCGATATGGACCAGGCCGTGGACCACCGGCGTGAGAATAGCGGCCTTGAGCAGCAGTTCGGTACTGGAAACCGCAAAGACCACGGCGGCAGCGAAATGGCCATCGTCCGCCAGGCGCTGTGCCTCCAGCAACGCCTCGACTGCCGGCCGCATGACGCCGGGATTGTCCACATAAAAAGAACAAAGTCGTTCAGCGGTAAACTCGCCGATGGCCTGGCTCTTGTGCTCGGGATAGAGTTCATCCGAGATCCGCTCGTACATGTCGTCCATCGCACCGTCGTTTGGGTCGTAACTCATCCGGATTTCCATTGTCATTTTTTCACCACCGATATTAGTCCAATCCCGTGATTTTGGCTTGACAAAAAACTTGCAAGTGATGCATTATTTTTAACAACTTTCTCACAGGGCCGTTGCCGACTTATTTGCGATGACGAACGCGCTTGAAACCGTCTACCCATGCCTGGAGCTTTCCATTCCAGGGATGCATCGACGACAGCGCTGGCAATTGAGGCACCTCCCACCACTGCATTTGCGGTATCCACGCCGCGCGCTCTTTCCGATGCTGCACAAGGCTTCATATCGGCTGAGCCAAATCCCCCTTGCGCAGCTCAGCTGCTGCTGTTGTGCGACACATCCCGCGAACGCACCTTCATGGAGTGAGATCCTATGGCGAGCATCGAAAGAACCGCATATCCGCAATTTCCGCGTACCCTGACACTGAAGGATCTCCAGACATCATTCTCTCCGCGCCCCGACGAGACGGAGTGGGCGCAAGGAAATTCCCGAAGTCCCGATAGGCGCCTAGCGCTGTTGGTATTGCTCAAGTGCTTCCAGTTCCTGCGGTATTTTCCCGCCCTGGAGGAGATACCACCGGATGTAGTGGAGCACGTGTCCGCCACCTTGGCGATGCCGCCGGCGCAGGCCATCGACTATCCCAGCCCTACGGCGCTATACCGTCATCACAAGGCGATTCGCACGCTGCTTGGTGTGAAATCGTATACCGACGCTCATACCCGGCCCTTGGCCATCGGTATCGCGAAGACCGCCGCCGCCGTGGTCGATACACGCACCGACATCATCAACATTACGATCGACGAGCTGGTGCGGCTAGGTTACGAGCTGCCCGTGTACCGCACGATCGACGAAATCGCAGAGCAGGCATATGCGGCGGCCGAACTGGAACTACATGCGCGCATTGCCAAACGGCTCTCCGAAGATCAGCGAAAATGGCTCGATTCATTGCTGAATGCGGAGCTGCCTGTACGCAGGACCCTGTACAACAAGATCAAGCGGTCCGCCAAGAAAACGTCGCGCAAGCACCTCGACGCCGTACTGGACCAGCTCGACTGGCTCGAATCGCTGCCCGACAGCGACGTACTGCTCGATGGTGTACCGACGACCAAACTCAAGCATATCGCCGACATGGCCTCGGCGCTCGACGCTGGCGACATGAAGGACTTCACGCCCGACAAGCGCCACACATTCATCCTGGCGCTGATTCGCCAGATGCGCGTGAGCGCGCGCGACGATATTGCCGAGATGTTCATCCGCCGCGTGGGCACCATGCACAAAAGCGCACGCGAGGAATTGCAATCGATACAGGCCCGCCAGCGTGAGATGAGCGAAGAGTTGGTGGCGACACTCGAACATGTGCTGGAGATTCTGGCCGAAGGGCTTGACGATGCGGCCACCGGTGTGCGCGTGCGCGAATTGTTAGCACCCAATGGCGACCTGGAAAAACTCAGCGCGGACTGCGAAGCGATTCGGATTTGGAGTGGCGGAAATCATTTGTCGCTACTGTGGAAGCCTTACAGCAGCTGGCGGGCCGGCATGTTCAGGATGGCCAAGGTCTTGCGCTTTCAGGCGGCGACGGCGGACCGCAGCCTGCTCGACGCCCTCGATATCGTGCTGGAAAACGAGCACAAAAAGACCGAGTGGATTGCGGCCGAAGTGTCCTTGAGCTTTGCCTCCGAACGCTGGCGCAAGCTGGTGCGGCGGTCGCACGGCTTGGGTAATCCCACGAACCGCCGCCATCTTGAAGTCTGCGTATTCAGCCATTTGAGCAGCGACCTGCGCTCAGGCGACGTGTGCATCGACGGCTCGGGCTCTTTCGCCGATTACCGCAAGCAGTTGTTACCATGGGACGAGTGCCAGGTGTTGCTGCCCGCATACTGCGATCGCGTCGGCATCACCGACAACGCGAAGGACTTCGTCGACGGCCTCAAGAAAATGCTGACGGATACCGCAGGCGACGTCGACAAGGGCTTCCCCGCCAACATCGGAGATTTCACCATCGGCAGCAACGGCGAGCCCACCGTGCGACGCAGCACCGCGCGCGAAGTGCCTGCCTCGGCTATCGCGCTGCAGGCGGCGATCGAGGCTCGCACCGTCCCGCGCAACCTGCTCGATATCCTGGCCAATATTGAACATTGGACCGCCTTTACGCGCAATTTTGGACCGCTCTCCGGCGACGAACCCAAGCTGCGCAACGCGCGCGAACGCTACTTGCTCACCGTCTTTGCGATGGGTTGCAATCTGGGGCCGACCCAGGCGGCACGGCACCTCTCCAACGGCGTGACACCCCACCAGCTGTCCTACTCGAACCAGCGCCACATGGGCCTCGAACAACTCGACAACGCCTGTCGCGACCTCACCGAGCTATACCTGCGCCTGGAGTTGCCAAAGCTGTGGGGCGAAGGCAAGAAGGTGGCCGCCGACGGCACGCAATACGAATTCTACGAGCAGAATATGCTGGTCGGCATGCATTTCCGGTACCGGAAAAAAGGCGCCGTGGCCTACCGCCATGTGGCGGACAACTACATCGCCAACTTCAGGAGCTTTATACCGCCGGGGGTGTTCGAAGCGTTGTACGTTATCGAAGGCTTGATGAAGGCGGGATTGAGTGTGCAGGCCGATACGGTGTATTCGGACACCCACGGCCAGTCGGAGACCGTCTTTGCCTTCACGCATTTGTTGGGCATCCAGCTGATGCCCCGCATCCGTAATTGGAAGGACTTGAAATTCTACCGGCCGACGAAGTCCGCCTCATATCAGCACATCGATCGGCTGTTCACCGATGTTGTGGACTGGGACCGGATCGCCGATCACTGGCAGGATCTGATGCAGGTCGCGATATCGATCCAGACCGGCCGTATTTCGTCACCCATGCTGCTGCGCAAACTGAGTTACGAAGGCCGGCATAATCGCCTGTTTGCGGCGACGCGCGAACTGGGCCGGGTGCTGCGCACGGTGTACTTGTTGCGCTGGATCTCCAGCAAGGAAATGCGGCAGGAAGTGACCGCGACAACGAATAAAATCGAGTCTTACCACGCCTTCACAAAATGGCTCGATTTTGGCGGCGACGTCATCGCTGAAAACGAATTTAACGAGCAGCAGAAGCGGCTGCGCTATATCGACCTGGTCGCCTCGGCCGTGATCCTGCAGAATACGGTCGACATGATGAGGATCATGCAGGAAATGCACGCCGCCGGCGAGCCCGTTTCAGCGGCCGATGTCGAATACATGAGTCCGTACGGGACCTTCGGCGTCAAACGGTTCGGCAATTACCACCTGGACATGAAGCGTCCACCTGAGCCGTGGCTGAAGGAGTCGCAGTTCAGGCGGGCGGCGAAACAGGCTAAGGCCGCAGCATCCGAGAAAAAGCGAAATGACCAACCAGGAAACACCTCATGACTAACGCGTCCAATACGATCTCAACCGCATACGGGCTCGTCGATAGTGCTGCCCTCGATGAACTGCAGGCCAGTTTTGATACAAGCATGCTGCTGCGCATGGTCGACGAAATCGATGCCGCAGCATCGGCGGCAAGAGGGGAGAACAGTCTGCGGGAGATGGTGCTACGTCTGCACGCGATGTCGCATACGGTGATCAACGGCGCTGGTATGTCCGTGGGTACGGGCGCTGAAACGCTGCCGGAGCTGGCAGACACAATAGTGGACGACATGAGGGATACGGTCACGCGAATGCGTACATGGATTGCCAGGTTGGAGCCACTGCTGAAGTTAGAGCCGCGTCACTGATTGCCAACGGCAAAAAGGCTGAACGTTTCTTTATGTGCGATTCAGCAGAAAATCTACCGCGTTTATTACTTTTACGCTTATGTGCTATTACTGGCCTTATCCCGGCTGACCCTCGGCCATGCTCGCCCTGTGCGGCGAATTCGACGCGCAGGGCCACGCCTGAGCTTGTGCTTTGTGTCTGATGCACTTGGTAGTACAGTAGGCGGCATCGACATTCCCACCCAGGAAATTTGCAACATGGAAAAATTCTTCCCCGCCCCGGTGGCCAATTTCGCCGACCTGCTGCTCGACGCGGTCTGCATGGTGGACGCGGCGGGCCGCTTCGTGTTCGCCAGCGCCGCCTGCGAGCGCATCTTCGGCTACACGCCGCAGGAGATGCAGGGCCGGGCCATGATCGACATGGTGGCGCCGGAAGACCGGGAACGCACGCTGGCGGCGGCGCACGACATCATGCGCGGCCAGCCCAACCAGCACTTCGAGAACCGCTACGTGCGCAAGGATGGCACCTTGGTGCACCTGCTGTGGTCGGCGCGCTGGTCCGAGCAGTATCAATTGCGCGTGGCCGTGGCGCGCGACATCACCGCCGCCAAGCAGGCGGAAGCGACCCAGGCCGCCTTGTACGCGATCTCCGAGGCGGCCCACGCGACCGAGGATTTGCCGCAGTTGTTCCAGCGCATCCACCAGATCATCGGCGGCCTGCTGCCGGCCGCCTGTTTCGCCGTCGCGCTGTCCGACGAGGGCGACGCGCAGCTGCGCTTCGCCTACCACGCCGACCAGCAAGGCCCGCTGCCCCAGACCTTGCTGGCACGCATGTTGGGCGACGAGGTGCGCCGGCTCGGGCGCCCGCTGCTGCTCGATGCGGCCACGCTGGCCGGTCTGCCGGAGGCCTTGCGGGCGGCGGCCGGCCTGGCGCCGGCATGCTGGCTGGGCGTTCCGCTGACCACCTCGCAAGGCACGATCGGCGTGCTGATGTTGCAGGGCTTGTCCGAATGCGGCTACACCGATGCCGACCGCGACCTGCTGCTGTTCGTGTCGGCCCAGGTGGCGACGGCGATCCAGCGCAAGCGCATGCACGCCCAGTTGCGCTACATGGCCCAGCACGATGAACTGACCCGCCTGCCCAACCGCCGTCTGTTCCACGACCGTCTGGAGACGGCGTTCGCGCGCGCCCAGCGGCAGCAGGGCCGGCTGTCGCTGCTGTTCATCGACCTCGACAAATTCAAGCTGATCAACGACGAGTATGGCCACGACTGCGGCGACTTGCTGCTCAAGGAAGTGGCGTGGCGACTCCAGGCGTGCGTGCGCGAGAGCGACACGGTGGCGCGCATCGGCGGCGATGAATTCGTCGTGATCCTGGAGAACGTCGGCCTGCCCGACCACGCGCTGCTGGTCAGGGACAAGATCCACCAGGCGCTGGCCGTGCCCGTGCCGCTGGCGGACCGGGGCAGCCTGCGCGTGGAGGCCAGCATCGGCATGGCCCATTATCCCGAACATGGGGCCGACGCGTCGCAACTGCTGCGCCACGCGGACAACGCCATGTACGCCAGCAAGACGCAGCCGACGGTGGCGTGAAGCCGGCTTCCGCGGCGGGAAATGTTGCAAAACGGTGTGCCGCGCGTGTTTCGATGTTCGCGGAGCAACCTCCATGCTCTATATTTGTGACCTGGGGCAACAATCGTGGCGCCCCGGAGCCGCGCGGCTTGCCGCTTGCCGACCTAGAGGAGCCCTTATGTCGAAATTGCCGGTCTTCGTGTTCGCCGCCCTGCGGTCCGGCGCCGCCATGTCCGCCGAGCTGGCGGCGCCTGCCTACGACACATACCAGGCGGTGCCGTTCGTGGTCGGCGCTGGCGCCATGAACAGCGACCCGGCATGGAAGGCGGTGCTGACCAAATACGGGCTCGACTGAGATGGACACCCGCCCGGGCATCTGCCCCGCGTCATGAAGCGCCTGGCGCCGGTTTGCGTCGCGGCGGCAGCCTGCCTGTGGGCGGCGCCGGCGCCGGTGGTGGCGGTGGAGACCATCACCGCCTTCAACAGTTATGCCGCGGCGCCCTACTTCGTCGACGCCGACCATGGCTTGGCGCGCGCGCTGGTGGAGCGCCTCAACGCCAGGCTGGCGCCGCGTTACCACCTGGCCCTACGGCAGATTCCCCGCATCCGGCTCGATTTGAGCGAGTTGAGCAAGGGAGACGCGTTCGCCGGCACGGTGCTGTTCATCAACCCGCGCTTCGTCGATGACGCGGCCCGGGTCCGCTTCCTGTGGTCCCGGCCCCTGTTCACGGACTGCAATCTGGTCGTCTCGCCGCACGACGCCCCGGTCGAGTACCAGGGGCCGGCCAACCTCGAAGGTCTGCGCTTTGGCGGCGTGCGCGGCTACCGCTACAGCGTGTTCGACGACCTGGCCCGCGCGGGCCGACTGGTGCGGGAGGACAGCCAGGATGAGATCAGCGGCTTGAACAAGGTCGCCCGCCACCGCGTGGACGTGACCGTGGTGCCCTACACCATCTACAGCTACGCCGTGGGGGAGCAGGCGCTGGCGCCCTTGCTGCATGTCGCACCCCGGCCCTTGCAGTGTTTCACACGCCACATCCTCGTCTCCCGGGCCAATCCCGGCTTGCTCAAGGCGCTGGACCTGGCCATCGAGGCGCTGGCCACCGACCCGCAATGGAAGGCCGCCCTGCTCAGCCTGCACCTCGACTTCGAGGCGATGGCCCGCTGGGCGAGCTATCCCGCCGAGGCGGCGCGCCAGCCCTGAGCGCTCCCGGCTGGCCCGGAAGGTGAGCAATTTGGCTCGCCAAGGCTAGCGATTCATTGCCTAAGTTGCATGTTGTTCTGGTTTAATGGCTGTCAAGGGCGCGGCGCGCGCCCGCTCGCGGGCGTGGTTCGCCGTCCCGCCTGTCCGACTTTGCCCAGCTTGCCATCGACAATGCCAAAAACCTATGCCGTCCTCGTCTTCGCGCTGAGCCTGCTCAGCCGCTCCGCCCTCGCCTTTGAACCGCTGCCGCCGGAAACCATGGATGAAACCCACACGTTCCGGGTGGAAGTGCTGCAAGTGACCGACATCGAGCCCTACCAGGAGGCCTATGCGGGCTTCCTGTCCGCCCTGCAGCGCAACGACCTGGTGGCGGGCAAGAACCTGGAGGTGAACCGGGTCAAGATCGACTTCGACATAGAAAACGGCGGCTTCTGGAGCCGGCTCGGCGTGCTGATGCGCATCCGCCAGGAAGCCGCGCGCATCGTGGCGGCCAAACCGGACCTGGTGCTGACCATCGGCACGCCGGCCACCAAATTCGCCCGTGGCATGCTGGCCGACGCCCACATCCCGCTGGTGTTCACGGCCGTCGCCAATCCCGAGGACGTCGGTTGCCTGTCGCTGGAGGACGCCGGCCCCGGCGCCACCGGTTCCACGCTGTACGCGGACATGGGCCATTCGCTCAAGGTGGTGCACGACATCTTCCCCCACGTGAGCCGGATCGGCATGGTCCACACGGACGATGAGAACGGCGTGGCCAACGTGGCGGCGGCGGCGGCCAGCGCGCGCACCATGAACATGAGCGTCGCCTCGCGCCTGGTGGCCAAGACCGACAGCATCATCCCCGCGCTGAAGGAACTGTACGACGACGGCAAGGGCGTGCAGATGTACGCCGTGCCGCTCGACACCTACTACGGCCTGCGCCATTACGAGGCGGCCGTCGACCTGGGCGACTTCGGCACCGAGCACAAGATCCCCGTCGTCACGCTGGCCATGGTGCGCGTGCCGGGCGCGGCGCTGTACGTGGGCGCCGATTTCGGGCTGGTCGGCAGTCTGGCCGGCGTGCAGGCGGCCAAGATCCTCAAACGGCGCGTCAAGCCGGACGTGCTGCCCATCCTGCGCCAGGAGAACCCGACCGTCCTGATCGACCCGCAACGGGTGGCCAGCCTGGGCGTGCAATTGCCGCAGTCCATCCTCGACCACAAGACCGATGGCAAGAACGGCTTCTGGCAGATCGACCTGGTCAAGCAATAGGCGACCGGGGACCGTTCGCGTTGGC
This sequence comes from Rugamonas sp. GW822-FHT03B10, assembly GCF_058801745.1. Classification (NCBI taxonomy): domain Bacteria; kingdom Pseudomonadati; phylum Pseudomonadota; class Betaproteobacteria; order Burkholderiales; family Oxalobacteraceae; genus Rugamonas; species Rugamonas sp. GW822-FHT03B10. The sequence goes on from NZ_JBXANP010000012.1 coordinate 15,130, forward strand.
GGGACGGACAGACAGCGCGCCGTCAGGCGGAGTATGATAGGCCCTGCCTGGTCTTTTGCTTCGGAGTACAGTATGTCCGCCCTGGTCCCTCCCGGTTCGTCCGACACCATTTTTTCCGTCGACACCCTGCTCAAATACATGGGCGACGACGACAAGGCGCGCGCCGTGGTCGCCAAGATCGTGCGCGACGCCTGCGCGCCGGCCATGACGCCGCTGCTGCAAGCGGGGCGGGCGATCGACGAGCGGCGGCTGGCCGACGCCGGCCGTATTTTCCACAGTTTGCGGGGCTCGGTGGGCAACCTCGGCGCCCGGCGGCTGGTGACGGCCTCGCTGGCGCTGGAACAGGCGTTGGCCGAACAACGCACGGCCGATATCGGCGCGCTGCTGGCCGCCGTCGAGGCGGAATACCGGCTGGTGCTGGAGCAGGCCGGCGACTGGCTGGCCCGCGACGATGGCGACCGGGCGCGCGCCGGCGCCGCCCCCGCATCGCCCTGACATTCGGCCGCCGGCATGGTTCGGCGCCGGCGCCCTGGCCGGTCCGGACCCGGCGCCCGGGAGGCTTGTTGTCGTATCGGCATCGCCTGATACATTTGTACAAATGCAGTTTGATGCCCTATAATTCGCCGAATGTATCGACCTACTCCCCTGATGAGCGGCGCGGTATGGCGGCGCAATATCCCGGCCGTCCTGCTCTGCTGCAGCGCGGTCGATGTGGCGCTGGCCGCCACGCCGGCGCCCCTCCCCGCTTTGCCTGCCGTTGTCCGATCGTTCGCGGCGCTGAGTCGTCACCGTCCGGTCCCGTGCGACGCGCCGGCGGTGTCCGCCCCCGCCGGCCCGGTCGCCGGCCCCGCGCAATGCGCCTGGCATCGGCGCCTGACGATGCGACGATGGGTGCTCGAACACGGCGCCACGCCGGCTTGCGTGAGTCCGCAAGCTGCCTGGTGGCATTGGCAACAGCAGCACAATCCCGGCGCCGGCAATGCGCCGGTATGGGACGCGGCCTGGCGACGCCAGGTCATCCTGCAAACCGAGGCCGACCATGGCCGGAGCGAGGTGTTCACGCTCATCGCGCAGGAGCCGGACGGCGCCTGGACCGCCACCACCTGGCGCTGGGACGCCCCCGAGCGGCGCGCCACGCGCGCCTGGGAGCAACAGCGCTGGACCCAGCTCAAACAAGCGCTGCTGTCAGTGGCCGACGCCGACAGCAGCGTGGCGCCCCGCTCGCCGCTGGGCCTGGGATACCGCAACCTGCGCGATCGGCCGGCCGAACGATCGGCCACCGGACTGGTATGGCAGACAGACAGCCAGTGCATGCAGCTGGTGCTGGCGCCAGCGTCCGCGGCGCCGGACATTCCGCTGCCCTATGTGCGCGAGGACAGCCGCCTGGAGCAGCGGGCGGCGATGCAGGTTCAGCTGGCGCGCACCGATGCCGCGCAGAGCTGGCCCGCGGCGTTCCACCTGATGCCCCCCGTGCTGCCCCATCAGCGCAGCGCCACCTATGCCGCCGTTGCGCGCCGGGGCCAGCAACTGATCGGGCACATCTGGCTGCCGGCGAAGGACGATAAGGCGCTGCACCTGCACATCGAATCCATGCTGAGCGCCGCGCCCGGCTCGCCCGCCGAGGCGCGTGCGCTCTCCGCGCTGGACCGTGAACTGGCCGGCATCGCCGCGCTGTGGGTGGTCGATCATGAACGCTGACATGCTCGCGTGGCCCCTGTGGCTGTACTCGCCGCTGGCGCTGCTGGGCGCCGGCCTGTTGCTCGCCCAGCTGCTCGGCCTCATCCTCGAAAGCCGTGGCTTGCCGAAACTCTATGGCGCGGTCGCGGCCGGCCTGGTGCTCGGCGTGAGCGGGCTCGGCCTCATCGACACCGCCGTGGCCGCCCAGTTCCAGGAGTTGTTCAATGCCGCCACCGCGCTGGTGCTGTTCGAGGTCGGCCGCAAGATGGACCTCGCCTGGTTGTGGCGCAGCCGTCGCCAAGGCGCCAGCCTGTTGCTCGCCTGCCTGCTGCGGGCGGCGGTCGTGTGGGGCGTGCTGGCCGCCAGCGGCCTCAGTTCCGCCGAGGCCGGCTTCATGGCGGCGCTGCTGATCGCGTCCAGTCCGATCATCTATTCGTCCATGGTGTCCGATTCCCAGGCCAGCGGTGTGACCGTGTTCGCGGGGGCCAATTTCATCGGCCTGGCCAACGTCGCCGCCCTGCTCGTGCTGGTGCCGACAGTCGCATGGCTGCGTACCCGCGCCGACGGCGAGCTGAGCAACTACGGCGCCGAATTGCTCAAGCAATTGAGCCGGCTGGCATGGGGCCTGCTGATCGCGGTGCTGTGCTACGGCCTGTACGCGCTGGCGACGCGCCTCAGCCGCGCGCGCGCGCGCCTGCGCCCCGGCATGCTGCTGGCGGCGTTGCTGATGGACCTTGGCCTGTGTTCGGTGAGCGCGGCCAGCGCCCTGTTGTCGCTGCTGCTGATGGGGGTGCTGCTGCGCAACGCCGAAAAGCGCGACAACGTGTTCCAGGCCGAGCTGCGCACCGGGCAGGATATCGGTTACGCGCTGCTGTTCATGATGTCGGCCTCATTGGTGCAGATCCAGCAACTGTTGTATTGGCACGCCTTGGTCGTGGCGCTGATCTTGTTTGCCGCCAGGATGCTGGTGACCCGCGCGGCGCTGGTCGCGGCCACCGCCTGGGCCGGCGAGAAGAAACACGCGCTGGCTTTGTCGATGTGTTCGCTCGTCAGTTTCGGCTCGCTGATGGTGGACAATTCGATGCTCGGCTATCCCGGCCTGAGCGAGCCGGCGCAGCAGATCATGGCGGCGCTGCTGGCCCTGAATGTGCTGGTCGCCCCCGGCCTGACCTGGTACGGTCTGCGGCTGGCCGGCGAGAACCACGAGGAGGATCCCCATGGCTGAGCCCACCATGCTCTCCGCCGACGCGCAGGCCGCGGCCGTCGCCGGCACCGGCGCGGCCTATCTGCCGCCCTTCAGCCAGGCGCGTCTGGGCACCATGGGCATCGAGCTCGAACTGATGGTGCTCGACCGCCTGACGTTCGACCTGTTGCCCGCCGCGCCCGATATCCTGCGGCTGCTGGACCGGCAAAAGAAAAGCTGGGTGGCGACGCCCGAGATCACGACCTCCATGCTGGAGGTGGCCACCGCCATCCTGGAGGACTACGATCAGGCCGCCGAGCAACTCGAGGAGATCCGTGTCAGCGTCGAGCGCGCGGCGTTCGAGGTGGGGGCCGTGATCTCGGGCGGCGGCGCGCATCCGTTCCAGCAATGGAGCGATCAGCGCATCTATCCGAAGGAACGCTATCGCGCCTCGGCCCGGAAATTCGGCTATCTCGCCAAGTTGTTCACCGTGTTCGGCATGCACGTCCATGTCGGCGTTCCCAGCGGCGACGAGGCGGTGCGGCTGTGCGCCTGGCTGACGCAGCGCGCCCCCTTGTTCATCGCGCTGTCCGCCAATTCGCCGTGCTGGCAGGGCGAGAACTCGGGATTCTGCAGCGCCCGCAGCAACGTCGTCGGCGCCTTTCCCATGAGCGGCACGATGCCCGCGCACATCCGTTCATGGCAGCAGTTCGAACAGCACTTCGCGCGGCTGGCGGCGCTGGGCATCGTCAGCAGCATCAAGGATTTCTACTGGGATGTGCGGCCGAAACCGGAGTACGGCACGATCGAGCTGCGCGTGCTCGACACCCCCCTCCATCCCTCCTACGCGGCAGCGCTGGCCTGCTATGCCCGCGCCCTGTGCGTCGAGGCCAGCGGACAACCGGGACGCTGGCCGACCAACGACGGTCCCGAGCTGTACACGTGGAACCGCTTCAACGCGGCCCGGGACGGCGTCGCCGGCACCTGGATCGACCCCGAGACGGGCGAGCGCCGCACCATCGCCGAGGTCGTCAGCGCCGACATGGCGCGCCTGGCGCCGGTCTCCGATGATCCGGGCTTCGGCAAGGCGCGCGCGCAGATCGAACAGCTGCTGCGCGACGGCGGCCAGGCCCGCTGGCTGACCGCGCAGCTGGCGGCCGGCTATGGCATGAACGACCTGGCCAGGCACGCCAGCGAACTGTTCAGCCAGCAGTCGCCGCGGCTGCCAGGCTACGCCGGGGTCAAGTGATGGCCGCGGCGCCCGTTCCCGACGAGCTGCGGCGGTTCATCTTGACCAGCATCGCCTCGGTGCCCCATCTGGAGGCGCTGTTGTTGTTGCGCGCCGCCCCCGATGAGGATTGGGACAGCGACGCCGTGGCGCGCCGGCTCTATATCGTCGAGCGCCTGGCGCGCAAGGTGCTTGAGGAGTTGAGCGCGATAGGCGCGCTTAGCGCCATCCACGCCGGTGCCACGGTCCGCTACCGCTACGCGCCCGCGCCGGAGGAGCTCGGCCGGCTGATCGAGCGTCTGGCGCAGGCGTACTCCACCAACCTGGTGGCCGTCACCACGCTGATACACTCGCAAATGGACCGGCAAGCGCAGCAGTTTGCCGACGCCTTCACCTGGAAAAAGGACGTCTGAGATGCCGCAATTGATCTACGGATTGTGCACGCTGACCTCCCTGGCCTGCGCCTGGATGCTGCTCAGCTCTTACCGGCGCAAGCGGGTGCGCCTGCTCTTCTGGAGCGGCTTGTGCTTCATCGGGTTGTCGATCAACAACCTGCTGCTGGTGCTGGACAAGCTGGTGTTTCCCGATATCGACTTGCTGCCGCTACGGCTGCTGAGCGCGCTCGTCGCCTTGTCGCTGCTCCTGTTCGGTCTGATTTACGAAACCAAGTGAGGTTGGAATGATCCTGTTTCTGACCGGGGCCATTGTGATGGCGTCCACCGCGATCGCCCTGTTCTTCCTGCGGTTCTGGCGCAGCACGGGGCAGCACTTCTTCCTCTATTTTTCGCTGTCGTTCCTGATCGAAGCGGTCCATCGCGGCTACGCGGCGTGGGACGGCGCGGCGCATGAGGACTCGCCGTACCACTATCTGGTCCGCCTCGTCTCCTATGGCCTGATCCTATGGGCCGTGATCGAACGGAACTTGCCGTCACGACCGCCGGAAGACTAGGTCGACGGCATGTTGCGTTGCGAAAAAGCCGCACCGCCTGTGATCGATGATAAGCGCCTAACAGATAGTTACACTTGTTACAGCCAAGTTCCGGCCCGCGGCGGGTGCGCCTTGCCGTTCGTGCTAGTATGCCCGAAATACATTGTGTCAGACTGACACGAGGTGACGACCGCAGCCGCCGACACCGCCGGAATATTATTTATTAGATAATTAGTTTCCGGTAGGTTATAATTGTGCACTGCATCGTTATCAACTTTCAGCATCGGCCCCAAACGGCCCTGCTTCGATCAAGGGTAGTTATTCATGGAATTATTCAACAAGTCGGGAGTGTTGGTGGCATCGGTGTTGGTACTGGTGGGCGTGCTGATCGCCTGCCAGGCCAAGGAGGATGCCATGCCATCACCGACCGTGGTTGAACAGGCGGTCCAGTCCATGGGGCCGGGCACCGACGGCGCCGCCAACCGCCGCCTCGAGGAATGGGCCGCGCAAGGTTCGCCGGTGGCCCAGCGCGAGCTGGCGCTGCGCTACCTGTCCAATCCCGCCAAGCAAGGCGAAGCCATCCGCCTGCTCACGCAGGCCGCCCGCGCCGGCGACGCGCAGGCCGTGCGCGGCCTCAACGACGCCTACGCCGACGGCGTGACGCTGAGCGGCGCTTCCCACCTCGGCGAACTGGGCGGTCTGCGCCTGCTCAAGGAAGCCACCAACAATAACTACACGCTGCACTGATCCCCTGCCCTGACGCCGCCCCGGCGTCCTTCCAGGGCGTTATCCCTTATACTTCCCAATGGTTTGGCGTCGCAAACAGCGCCATCGTGCATAATTTGTGAACGGGAGTGGGAAGATGGATCGCTTACGGGCACTGGAGGTGTTTGTCGAAGTGGTGCGCCGCGAGGGCTTTGCGCGGGCCGCCGACGCGCTCGACACCTCGCCCGCCAACGTCACCCGCTATATCGGCGACCTTGAAGCCCATTTGGGGACCCGGCTGCTCAATCGCAGTTCGCGCAAGATGTCGCTGACCTCCAGTGGCGAAGCGTTGTACGAGCGGGCCAGGTCCATCCTCGACGACGTGGCCGAGGCGGAAGCGATCGTGTCGGCCGCCACGCTGCGGCCGCACGGCTTGCTGCGCATCAACGCCCCGCTCAGCTTCGGCGTGCTCCAGCTGGCGCCGTTGTGGCCGCTGTTTCACCAGCAATATCCCGAGGTCCAGCTTGAGGTGGCGCTGATCGACCGCGTGGTCGACATCGTCGATGAGGGCTACGACGTGGCGATCCGCATCTCCGGCGCCGGTTCGGGCACGCACGTGGCGCGCAAGCTCGCCACCTGCCGCAACATCGTGTGCGCGTCGCCGGCCTACCTGCGCCGGTTCGGCGCGCCGGCCACACCGGCCGACCTGCAACAGCACCAGTGCATCGGCTACAGCTACGCGGCGATGGCCGACCAATGGTCCTTGCTCGACGCGGCCGGCAGCGCGCATACGGTCAAGGTGCGCTGCGTCATGCACACCAATAACGGCGACACGGCGCGCGCGGCAGCGCTCGGCGGCATGGGCATCATCTGCCAGCCCAGCTTCCTGGTGGGCGCCGACGTGCGCGCGGGCCGCCTGCAAACCGTGCTGCCCGATTACCGCGTCGCCGACATCGACATCCTGGCCGTCTACCCCAGCCGGCGCCATCTGAGCGCGAAGGTGCGGGTGCTGATCGACTTTCTGGCCCAGCATCTCCAGGGCACCCCGCCGTGGGACCGCGCCGACAGTCCATAGCGGCGGGCCGCGGCGCGGCGGGGGTGGCTTCACACGGGGGCGGGACAGCGGCGCATATACCAGCGCAGGGCGAGCCGCAAGCCGCGCCGCAGGTCGTGCGTGGGCACGTAGCCGAGCAGGCGGGCCGCCTTGTCGATGTCGGCGTGCGAATGGCGCACGTCGCCGGCGCGGAACGGTCCGTACAGCGGCGCCAGCGACGGCAGATCCGGGCGGCGCTCGGCGAGCAGTTCGGCCAGCAGGCCGTGCAACTCGTTCAGACTGGTGCGGGCGTTGACCGCCACGTTGTAGACCTGGTTGACGGCGGCATCGTTGCCGGCCAGGGCGGCCAGCAAGTTGGCCTGCACCACATTGCCCACGTAGCAGAAGTCCCGGCTGCTCTCGCCGTCGCCGTTGATGCGGACGGGGCGGCAGGCGAGCATGGCCGTGATCCACTGCGGTATCACGGCGGCGTAGGCGCCGGCCGGGTCCTGACGCGGGCCGTAGACGTTGAAATAGCGCAGTCCGATGCTTTCCTGGCCATAGCAGCGGGCGCACACGCCCGCATACAGTTCGTTGACGTATTTGCTGACCGCGTACGGCGACAGCGGCTGGCCGATGGCGTGCTCGACCTTGGGCAAGGCCGGATGGTCGCCATAGGTGGCGCTCGACGCCGCGTACACCACGCGCCGCACGCGCGCCGCGCGGGCCGCCGCGAGCACCTGCAGGAAGCCGCCGACGTTGATGTCGTTGCACAACTGCGGTTGTTCTATCGACCGTTGCACCGAGCCCAGCGCCGCCTGGTGCAGCACGAAATCGACGTCGGCGCAGGCCCGCTGGCAGGCGGGCGCGTCGCGGATGTCGGCCTGCAGGAAGCGGAAACGCTGCCACGCCTGCGGGCCGACGTTGTCGCGCACCTGCTCCAGGTTGTCCGCGTGGCCGGTCAGGAAGTTGTCCATGCCCGTCACCTGCTGGCCCAGTTCCAGCAGGGCTTCCAGCAGGTGCGATCCGATGAAGCCGGCCACGCCCGTGATCAGCCAGTGGTGGCGCTCGTTCTCCAGCCGTTCCCTGGCGCGCTGGTATGCCGATTCGGGCAGACCGTCGTCGCCGCCGCCGATGCCTACAGTCTCCATACGTTCAGGCCGCTATCGCGCAGGCTGCGCGGGTCGAAATGGGCTTTGATGTCGATGAAGCAGCCGGCCTCGATGACCTTGTCCCGGTAGTGGGACAGCGGCCGGGCCAGCAGCGCGCGGTGGGCGACGGCGCTGATCAGGGCGTCCGCGCGCGGCAGCTGTTCCCAGCTCTCCAGCTCCAGGCCATATTCGTGCAAGGCCTCCTCGGGGTCCGCCACGGGATCGTGCACGTGCACGCGCAGGCCGTACGACTCCAGCTCGCGGATCATGTCCACCACCTTGGAGTTGCGCAGATCCGGGCAGTTCTCCTTGAAGGTCAGGCCCAGCACGTTGACGCACGAGCCCTTCAGCTTGAAGCCGGCCCGGACCATCTCCTTGACCGCCTTCTCCGCGACGAACTTGGCCATGCCATCGTTGATGCGCCGCCCCGCCAGGATCACCTGGGGGTGGTAGCCGACCATCTCGGCCTTGTGCGTCAGATAGTAGGGATCGACCCCGATGCAGTGGCCACCGACAAGGCCGGGACGGAACGGCAGGAAATTCCATTTGGTGCCCGCCGCCTGCAACACTTCCAGCGTGTCGATGCCGAGCCGGTCGAAGATGATGGCCAGCTCATTCATCAGCGCGATGTTGAGGTCGCGCTGGGTGTTCTCGATCACCTTGGCGGCCTCCGCCACCTTGATGCTCGACGCGCGGTGCACGCCGGCCGCCACCACCAGCTCGTACAACGCCGCCACCCGCTCCAGCGTCGGGCCGTCGTCGCCGGCCACCACCTTGCGGATCGAGGCGAGCGTGTGCTCGCGGTCGCCGGGATTGATGCGCTCGGGCGAGAAACCCACGTGGAAGTCGCGCCGCCAGCGCATGCCCGAGCAGCGTTCGAGGATGGGAATGCAGATCTCCTCGGTCGCGCCGGGATAGACGGTCGACTCATAGATGACGATCGCGCCCGGCTTCATGTGGCGGCCCACGCTCTCGCTGGCGCCGGCCAGCGCGCTGAAGTCGGGGCTATGGGCGGTGTCGACCGGCGTTGGCACGGCGACCACGATATAGTCGGCGGCGGCCAGCCGGGCCGGATCGCATCCCATCTCGAGCCGCTCGGCGGCCGCGAATTGCGCCGGCGACACCTCGCCGGCCGGATCGACACCGCTGCGGTAGCTCGCCACCTTGCGCTCCGACAGGTCGTAGCCGATGGTGCGCCGGTGCGCGCCGAACGAGACGGCCAGCGACAAGCCCACATAGCCCAGTCCCACCACTGCCACAACGTCCATGGACTTCCCCCTTCTCCGGCGCCCGCTCGGGCTGGATGCGGCCGCCTGCCCGCTTGGCGGGCATTGGCCGCGACGTTCCGATTGTACGGACGCGGCCGGACCTGCCGTTGAGCTAGCACAAGGGGGCGCCGCCCGCCGTCATCGCGCGCACGTTTGCGCGCACTCAAGGACCGCCGCGGTCAAACTTTCTACCCTAGCTGGACACGTCCGCAGGAGATCGTCATGTCCGGTTTGCCATCCCGCCTGAGGAAAGCGGCCGCGGTGTCGCTTGTGCCGCTGGCGCTGCTGCTGTTGCCGGCCGTCCTGGCCGGCTGTGGCCGGCTGAAGGACGATGCCGCGTTGCTGGCGGAGGCCCGCGCCTACCAGGCTAAGGGCGAACCCAGGTCGGCCATCATCCAGCTTAAGAACGTGTTGCAGCACGATCCGCGCAACGGCGCGGCCCGCCTGCAGCTGGGGCGTTTGTATCTGGAAGTGGGCGATCCCGTCTCCGCCGAGAAGGAATTGCAGCGCGCGGCGCAACTGCGGATGCCACCGGGCGACGTGTTGCCACTGCTGGGCCGTGCGATGGTCGGCCAGGGGCATTACGAGGAGGCGCTGCAACGCGTGCCCGACGAGCCGGGGCGGCCACGCCAGCAGGCGGTGCGCGGCGACGCCTTGCTGGGCCTGCAACGGCTGGACCCGGCGCGCGCGGTGTTCGAACAACTGCTGGTGCGCCAGCCGTCCGACCCGGCCGCGCTGCTCGGCCTGGCCCGGATCGCCCAGCGCGAACACCGGCCCGAGGCGGCCCTGTCACTGGCCGACCGCGCGATCGCCGCCGCGCCGGACGAACCCGATGCCTACCGCGTGCGCGGCGAGCTGCTACAGGCGCAGGGCAACTTCGACGCCGCCCTGACGGCCTTGCGTCAGGCCGCGAAGCTGCGGCCGCAATTGGTGCAGGCGCGCATCGACATCGCCGCGCTCCACCTGCAATCCGGGCAGCTGGCGCAGGCCCGCACGGAGCTGGCGGCCGCCCGCAAGATGGCGCCCGGCAGCCCCCAACTGGCCTACCAGCAAGCGCTGCTGGACTTCCGGGAGCGTAAGCTGGCCGCGGCCCAGGAGCAGTTGCAGCTGGTGTTGCGCGCAGCGCCCGACCACATGCCCAGCATCCTGCTGATGGGCGCGATCGAACTGGCGCGGGGCGCCCTGCCCCAGGCCGAACAACATCTGCGGCGCTTCCTCGACGCCTATCCCGGCCAGCGCTACGCGACGCGTCTGCTGGCCGGCATCGCGGTGCGCAACGGCCGTGCCGACGAGGCGCTGCGCCTGCTCGCCCCCGTGCTGAGCGCCGCGCAGGACGATCCGGCTACGCTGGCCGTGGCGGGCGAGGCGTACGCGCAGCTCAAGCAATATGGGAAGGCGAGCGCCTTGTACGAACGGGCCAGCGCCCTAGCGCCCGAATCCGCGCAATTGCACGCGGCGCTGGGCCTGAGCCGCATGGCGCAGGGCGACACGGCCGCCGCGCTCGGCGAACTGGAGCGTGCTGCCACCATGGAGGCGGCCAATCCCCGGCCGGGCCTGTTGCTGGTGCTGGCGCAACTGCGCGACGGCAAGACGGATCTGGCCCTGGCCGCCATCGCGAGGATGGAACAACACCAGGGCGACAATGTGCTGATCGACAACCTCAGGGGCGGCGTCCTGCTCGCGAGGAAGGACATGGCGGGCGCGCGCGCCAGCTTCACGCACGCCCTGTCGCACGACCCGCACAGCCAGGCGGCGCTCGACAACCTGACGCAGCTGGACTTATATGAGCATCAACCCGGGCAGGCACGGCGGCGTCTGGAGGCGGCCCTGGCCAGCGACAAGAACAACGCCGGACTGATGACGGCGCTGGGCAGGCTGGCGCTGGTGGAGGGGCAGCTGGCGGCGGCGCGAGGCTGGTTCGAGCGGGCCGCCGGCGCCACCCCGGACGGGCCGCAAGCGGCGATCGTGCTGGCCCGGTTTCATCTGCAATATGGCGCGGCGCAGCAAGGCTTGCTCATCGCGCAGAAGCTGCAGGCCACCTTTCCCGACCAGCCCGACGTGCTGCGCTTGCTGGCCGACGCGCAGGCGGCGGCGGGCGACGGCCAGGCCGCGCTCGACAACTGGAACAAGCTGGCGCTGCTGCAACCGCGCAACGCGGCCGTGCAAGTCAGCATCGCCAGCGCGGAGCTGGGCCTCCAACACACGGCCCCGGCCATACGCAGCCTGCAACGGGCCATCGCACTGCAACCGGACTTTCCGCAGGCCCAGGCCATGCTGGCCGGGCTGCACATCCGTGAGCAAGCCTATGGCGCCGCGCTCGACGTCGTCCATGCCATGCGGCGACAACATCCCGACTCGGCCCTGTCCTATCGGCTCGAAGGGGACATGCTGATGCAGCAAAAGCAGGCGGCCGCCGCCTTGCGCGCCTATCAGCGCGGCTTTGCGCTTGCGCCATCGGGCGCGCTGGTGATCGCCATCCACGACGCCCAACGCCTGGCCGGCCACACGGCCGCAGCCCTGGCCGGCATGACCAGCTGGCTGCGCGACCATCCGCGCGACCAGGCCGTGCGCATGCGCCTGGCACTGGGCTTGTTGGCGGACAAGGACTACGCCGGCGCCCTCACCCAGTTCGATCAGGTCGTCCAGCAAGACCCCGGCAACATTCTGGCCCTGAACAATCTGGCATGGGTTTGCCAGCAGCAGCGTGACCCGCGCGCTGCCGTGTTCGCGGAACGCGCCTTCCGGCTGGCCCCGCACAACGCCGCCGTCCTCGATACGCTGGCCTGGATACTGAAAGACCAGGGACAGTCCGCCCGCGCGCTGACACTGCTGGAACAGGCCACCGCGGCGGCCCCCGCGTCGCTCGAGATACGCTATCACTATGCGGTCGTGCTGGCGGGCGCAGGCAGACGGCAGGAGGCGCGGGCGCAATTTGAGCAGCTGCTGGCCCACAAGGACTTCGGTCGCAGGCCGGAAGTCCAGGCCTTGCTGGCCAGGTGGTAGCCCGTGCGCCTCCGGCCCCACTGGATGGTCGCCGCGTTGGCCGGTGCCGGCCTGGCGGCGGCGCTCGCCGTCTTTCCGCTTGAACGCAGCTGGCTGGCGCCCATCTTGCTGGGCTACGGCGCCGCGCTCTGCTGGCGTCCCCGCCTGTGGCTGCTGTTGTTGCCGATGCTGCTGCCGGCCGTCGATCTGGCGCCCGTCACCGGCTGGTTCTTCCTCGACGAAAGCGACCTGCTGCTGCTGCTGACCGTCATGGTCAGCTACGCGAGCGTCGAACGCCTTGGAACGGACGACATGACGCGTCGGGCACTTCCGCGCCTGCCCGCAGGTGTCACCGCCTGCCTGCTGCTGTTGGCGCTGGCCTGGGCAGTTGGCGTCTGGCGCGGCGCCCGTCCGTGGCCTGCGCCGGACGTGAACGCGTTCAATAACTACCTCAGCCCCTACAATGCCGTGCGTGTCGGTAAGGCTTGGGGCTGGGCGCTGCTGCTCTGGATGCCGTTGCGGCGCACGGCCGGCGCCCGCTTGCAAGGCCTGACGCGGTACCTGATTCCGGGCATGCTGGCGGGCCTGTCGTGCGTGGTGCTGGCCGCCGTGCGCGAGCGCGCGTGGTTTCCCGGGCTGACCGACTTCTCCAGCGACTACCGGATCACCGCGCCGTTCTCCGCCATGCACACGGGCGGCGCCGCGCTCGATGGCTATCTGGCCATGTGCGCGCCCTTGCTCGCCTTCCCCCTTGGTCGACGGTGGGGACGGCAGGCGTGGTGGATCGCACTGCCGCTGCTGGCCGGCACCGCCTACACGAGCCTGACGACGTTTTCGCGCGGCCTGTACGCGGCGCTGGCGCTGGCCCTGTTGATATTGTTGGCCGGGCCGCCACGCCGCGGCGGCACCCTGGGCCGGCGCGGGCTCGTCCTCACGCTGGCCGGCGCGGGCGCGCTGGTGTGCGTGTGCCAGCTGCTATTCCTGTCACACGGTTATCGCGGACTGGCGCTGATGTTGGCGGCCGCGGCCGCCGGCACCGCGCTGTCTTGCCACCCCGGCCTGACGCGCATGCAGACCATGCCGGCGGCGCCGGCACCGGCCCGGCGGATGCCGCCGTTTCAGCCGCGTCAGGCGCTCGCCGGCCTGCTGTTGATCGGATTGGCCGTTCCCATCTTTAACAGCGACTATGTGCGCGCGCGCTTCAGCAGCACGGGCGGGGATTTCCAGCGGCGCTTGCTGCACTGGCACCACACCTTGCTCATGATGGAAGCCGATCCATGGGCGCCGTGGATCGGGATGGGCCTGGGGACCTTTCCGGCCACTTACTTCTGGCACAATCCCGGCCGCGAGCAGCCGCCCAGCTACCGCTACGTGGACGAGCGCAACAACCGCTACCTGCAATTGCGCGCGCCGGCCTATGCGCATGGCTATGGCGAGCGCCTGCGGATATTGCAACGGGTCGCGGTCCAGCCGTGGACCCCGTACGCGGTGCAGCTGGACGTGCGCAATCCGGGATCGCCGGCCTACCTGCACGTCAACCTGTGCGCACGTCAATTGCTGTATCCGCAACAGTGCACGGCCACGCCCTTGCCCATGCTGCCGCATGGCGACCGCTGGCGCCATTATCAATTCGTCGTCAACTCCGCCCCGCTGGGGCGTGGCCCGCCCTATTGGCGCGCGCCGGTGCAACTGGAGATCGCCGCCGAAGGCCAGGACGGCACGCTGGACGTCGACAACGTCAGCGTGCGCGACGCCATCACCGAGCGCGAGCAAGTGCGCAACGGCTCCTTCACCGAAGGCAACGATTACTGGTTCTTCAGCAGCGACCGCCACCATCTACCCTGGCACATCAAGAATATGGCACTCAACCTGTACTTTGAACTGGGCGCGCTGGGCATGACCGCCTACGCCGCTTTGACGCTGGCGGTGGCGGCGGACTTGCTGCGGCGCATGTTGCAGGGCGAGCGCGCGGCGGCGGTCTGGCTGGCGTCGCTGACAGCCTTCCACGCCGTCGGCCTGTTCGACAGCCTGCTCGACGTGCCCCGGATCGCGCTGTTGTCGATGCTGCTCATGTGCGCATCGGTATTGCGGCCGGCTCAGCCGGCCTTGGGGGCGATATGAGACGGTGGCTGCTGTCGGTCTGTCTGGTGCTGGCCTGTGCCGGCGCGCGCGGCGTGGGACTGGAGCAAGTGATTGCCCAGGCCAAGCCGTCCATCGTCGGCATCGGCAGCTACCGCAGGCTGCGCACGCCGCCCGTCACCTTCGTCGGCACCGGCTTTGTGATCGGCGACGGCCTCACCGTCGTCACGGCGGCCCACGTGCTGCAGGAATTACGCGACCCCGAAGCCGGCCAGGTCCTGGGCGTGCTGGTCGGCCAGGCGGACAGCGCCCAGTTCCGCGCCGCCACCGTCACGACGCTCGACCAGGAACATGACCTGGCCCAGCTCCGCATGGCCGGCCCGCCGCTGCCGGCCATGCGGCTCGGCGACTCCAGCACGGTGTCGGAGGGGAAGCAGCTTGCCTTCACCGGCTTCCCGCTGGGCATGGTGCTGGGCTTGCATCCCGTCACGCACCGGGGCATGGTGTCCGCCATCACGCCCGTGGCCACGCCGCCCGTCAGTTCCGGCAAGCTGGACGCGCGCCTGGCCAGCCATCTGCAACGGCAAGCCTACCCGATCTTTCAGCTCGACGGCACGGCCTACCCCGGCAACAGCGGCAGTCCGCTGTACGACACCGAGACGGGCCTCGTCTATGGCGTCATCAACATGGTGTTTGTGAAAGGGCTGAAGGAGACGGCCATCACGGCGCCGAGCGGGATCACGTATGCCATCCCCGTCAACTACCTGCGCGGGCCGGGCCCGCATCGCTAGCCATCAGGTCCGTCCCTGGATGAGGCGGGCCGTGATCCCGGGCTCGTCCCCGGTGGGGAAGAAATAGGGATAGAACGAGCGCTCGCTGGTCGGCTGCTCCATCAGCCCGCCGAACTTGCGGATCTGTTCGCCCATGTGGGCCAGATCCAGCCGCAGCAGCACGGCCGGGGCGCCCACCCGCGTGCACGGCCGTTCGCCGCCAAAATCGCGAAAGCCGAGCATGCGCTTGTAGAACATCACGTGGCGCGGATTGACTTCGATGACGTAGTCGGTATAGCCGTGGATATTGTGGGCGTAGATGTAGGAGATGTGGATCAGCGCGGCGAACACGCGCTTGGACACCCCTTTGTCGATCGCCAGCCGCGACGGTTCGCACAGGCGCCGTTGCTGGGCGCGCAGTTCATCGAGCACATCGCCAAAATTCTCGTCGGCGGGCAGCCCGACCTCGGCGCAGTCCAGGCACAGCGACATCGTGCCCACCGTCTGGCCCTCCGTCTCCGCGAACAGCGTGATCTTGTTGAGCGCATGGCTGGCGCCAGGATCGACGGCGTAGCCGCGCCATCCGTACATCTTGCGCAATAGCAGGCTGGCCGCTTCGCGCCGGCCCTGTGAATTGGCCATGCGGATATGGAACGTCTGCTGGTCGATCTGGTTGTCCGGCGCGTCGCTGGCGCGGCCCTCGCCCACCACCAGGTCACGCAGACCGGATATGGCGTCGAAGGAAATAATGGTGTCGTCTTCTTGCACGATGGCATCCCCCTTGGTCAGTGCGCCCCCGTCCGTGGAGCGGGGGCTCGTACACTTCTGACCGCCTGTGCAAAAGAAAAGTTCCGCAACTACTGCAAAATAATTTCTGCGCCGCTCTATCCTTGCTTGCGCCCATTGCCCCCTAGAACAGGCTTTCGGGGATCACCAGCACGTCGCCGGGGCGCATGGCCACGTTGGCCGAGATGTCGCCATCGCGCACCAGGTCCTGCAGGCGCACAGGCAGGCTCGTCTGTCGCCCATCCACCACGCGGATGATGCTGGCCTTGTTGCCGGCGGCAAAGTCCGTCACGCCGCCGACGGCGATCAGCACGTCCATCAGCGACATGCCCTGGCGGTAGGGCAAGGCCTGCGGCCTGGCCGCCTGTCCTATCACCCGTATCTGCTGCGAGTACGGCCCGACGAAGCCGGTGACGATGACGGTCACCATCGGCTGCTGGATGTATTTCTCCAGCGCCTTTTCCACGTCGCGCGCCAGCTGGGTCGAGGTCTTGCCCGCCGCCTGCATGTCCTCCACCAGCGGCGTGGTGACCTTGCCGTCCGGGCGCACCGGCACGCTGAGCGACACTTCCGGATTGCGCCACACATTGATGTTCAGCATGTCCCCGGCGCCGATCACGTAGTCGCCCAGTGCCGGCGCGGCCGCCGGCGGCGCGGGCGGGCGGTGCGCGCAGCCGCCCGAGACGAGCACGCTGGCCAGCACAAGCGGCAGCGCCCAGCCGGCGCCGCGTAGACGTATGGACATCAGTTTTCTCCTCATGACGGGGCGCCGACCAGCCGGCGCCCCCACCGTGTCTATGATTCAGAAAACACCGCCCTGTGCCGTTGATGTGCCTCAAGCACGGCGCAGGTTCGAAAATCAGGCCGCGGGGTCAACCCTATAATTCGCTCTCAAGAGCAAGGCCTTGCCGCGCTTACCTAAGCGAACCCGCCGTGGAGAGTCTGGACCATGCAGGAATTGATCAGCCAGCTGCTATCCAGCCTGAAGGGGATATGGAAATATCGCTGGCAGGCGTTGGTCATCATGTGGCTGGTGGCCTTGCTGGGCTGGGCCAAGGTGGCCAGCCTGCCCGATGACTACCAGACCACGGCGCGCGTGTTCGTCGACACCCAGAGCATCCTGAAGCCGCTGCTGGCCGGCATGACCAGCGTGCCCAACGTGGAACAGCAAGTGGCCATCATGAGCCGCACGCTGCTGAGCCGGCCCAACGTGGAGCGCGTGATGCGCATGGTGGACCTGGACCTGGGCGCCAGCACGCCGCGCGAGCATGAGCGGCAACTCGACGAGTTGATGAGCAGGATCAAGATCGGCGGCACCGGCACCTTCGACATCTACACCATCAGCTACAACAACAAGAATCCGCGCCTGGTGCGCGACGTGGTGCAGTCGCTGTTGACGATCTTCGTCGAGGGCAGTCTGGGCGGCAAACGGGGCGAGTCCCAGAAGGCCGTGCAGTTCATCGACGAACAGATCAAGACCTACGAGGACAAGCTGGTGGCGGCGGAGAATTCGGTCAAGGAGTTCAAGCTCAAGCACAACGTGCTGCTGCCGCGCGAAGGGGGCGACTATGGCGCGCAACTGCTGATGGCGGCCGACGCGCTCAACAGCGCCAAGCTGGAGCTGGCCGAGGCGGAACAGGCGCGCAACGCCATCAGCAGCCAGATCAGTGGCGACGAGCCCATCCTGGGCGCCGACCTCGATCCGTCCGCCATCGCCAATCCCGAGATCGACGCCAGGATCGCCGTGCTCAACAAGAACCTGGACGCGCTACGCATGCAATACACGGAGCAATACCCGGACATCGTGGCCGCCAAGCGCCTGGTGGCCCAGCTCGAGGCGCGCAAGGTCGAGGAGAGCAAGCTGCGCGCGGCCAGCAGCGACCCCGGCAAGAACTACAGCCCCATGCTGCAGCAGCTCAAAGTGTCGCTGACGGACGCCGAGGCGCGCGTGGCGTCGATCAAGGCCCGGGTGCGCGAGTATGAGGCCCGCAGCGCCCGGCTGCAATCGCAGGCCAACGCGGTGCCGGAGGTGGAGTCGCAACTGGCCCAGCTCAACCGCGACTACCTGATCAACAAGGACAACTATGAAAAGCTGATCGGCCGGCGCGAGGCGGCCAAGCTGTCCGGCGACCTGAGCACCACGACCGACATGATGACCTTCAAGATCATCGACCCGCCCACCATCCCCGTCACGCCGGTCGGCCCCAACCGTGTGCTGCTGTACAGCGCCGTGCTCGCGGGCGCCATCCTCATGGGCAACGCGGCGGCGCTGCTGATCAGTCAGATCCGGCCCACCTTCCTCAGTCCGGCGGAACTGCGGCAGCAGACCGGCCTGCCCGTGCTCGGCACCGTGTCGATGAACTGGACGGAGGCGGGCAAGCGCCAGCGCCGGCGCGAGCAATATGTGTTCGGCGGCGCGCTGGGCGTCCTGCTGCTGGCCTATGGCGGCGTGATGGCCGCCACGCTGCTCAAGATTTAAGGGAACCCTGGCCATGATGAACACCGACCCCGCCTCCGCCGACACCGCCTCCGCCTCCGCCACCGCCACCGGCATCCACCGCCAGGTGGACATCAACCTCGCCCGCCTGAGCCAGATGGGCATGATCACCCAGGACAGCGGCCGCACCACCGTGGCCGAGGACTTCCGCATCATCAAGCGCCCCCTGCTGCACAACGCCCGCGCGGAATCGGGCGCGGCGGCGATCCGCCATGGCAACCTGATCATTGTCACCAGCGCCCTGCCCGGCGAGGGCAAGACCTATTGCGCCGTCAACCTGGCCATGAGCATCGCCATGGAGATGGACATCACCGTGCTGCTGGTCGATGCCGACGTGGCCCGTCCATCGGTGCTCAAAGTGCTGGGGCTGGGGCCGGCGCCAGGCTTGATGGACATCCTCCGCGACGACCAGCTCGGGCTGCCGGAGGTGATACTGCGCACCAACGTCCCCACGCTCAGCCTGCTGCCGGCCGGGCGGCCCTATCAGCACGCGACGGAACTGCTGGCCAGCCGCAGCATGAGCGCGCTGCTGACCGATATCGCCGAACGCTACGCGGACCGGATCGTCATCTTCGATTCGCCGCCGCTGCTCATCACCACCGAGGCCAGCGTGCTGGCGGCCCAGATGGGCCAGATCGTGATGGTGGTGGAGGCGGAAACCACCACCCAGCACGCGGTGCAGGAAGCGCTGCGGCGCGTCGAGCAATGTCCGCACGTCAACCTGATCTACAACAAGACCAAGGAATTTCCTGGCGGCCAATACTATGGTTATTATGATTAGCGGCGTGTGGCGCGGCCGCCCATGGCCGTGGGCGGTGGTGGTGCTGGTGGTCCCGGCCAGCGCCATTCCCGCCGACTGGACCATTTCGCCCAGCCTGCGCATGGCCGAGACCTATTCGGACAACGTCGACCTCAGCCCGCAGGCGGCCGCCCGCGCCGCCTGGACCAGCGAGCTGGCCCCCGGCATCGCGATCGCGGCGAGCGGCCCCCGGCTGTCGCTGCGGCTCGACTATACGCTGCAGGAACGGCGCAGCACGGTCGGGCCGGCCCGCCGCACGCAACTGCTCGACGCCGGCGGCCACGCCGAGCTGTGGCCGGAATGGCTGTCCATGGACGCGCGCGCCGCCATCGGCCAGCAGAACATCTCGGCATTCGGCCCCCAGATCACGGATCCGGGCCAGCGCAGCGCCAACGCAACATCCACCCGCACCTACAGCGTCGCCCCCATGCTCCGGCACTATTTCCGCGGCCTGGCGACGGCTGAACTGCGCTACGCGCGCGAACACGTGCGCAGCGACAGCCTGTACGACGTCGACAGCGGCGACCTGCGCCTGACCGTGAATGGCGACAATGGCGGGCGCGGCTCGCAATGGCTGCTCAGCGCGGACCGCCGCACCACCCGCGACCCGGTGACCACGCCGGTCACCAACAATGACGCGGCCGCCACCGTGCGCGTGCCGCTCGACGCCGTGCTGATGATGTCCGGCACGGTCGGCTATGAGCGGGCCGACTACCAGGCGCTCGACACGGCCCCGCGCGGACGTTACTGGTCGGTCGGCGCCAGCTGGCAGCCGTCGGAGCGCACCAGCGCCTCGGCCAGCCTCGGTCGCCGCTATTTTGGCCAGACCCACAGCCTGGCCCTGCAACACCGTCTGCGCACCATGGTCTGGACCCTCAATTACGATGAGGACATCACCACCACCTCGGCCCAGTTCCAGCGCCTGCAGCCCGACACGGTGGGCAACTTCCTGTACCAATTGTGGGCCAACCGGATCCCCGATCCCCAGTTGCGGCTACGGACCGTTACCGCCTTTCTGCGCCTGTCTCAACTGCTGGGACCGTACGCCGGTAGCGTCAACTACTTCAGCCACCAGTATTTCCTGCAGAAGCAATGGAACGGCGCGGCGGTCTGGTCCGGGCCGCGCAGCACGCTGGCGATCGCGCTGAACAGCACCCGCCGCACCAGCCAGACCAACAGCGCGATCGACAGTCCGCTGTTGCCGCCCGGCCAGCTCGCGCTGGACGAACGCACGCGCCAGCGCACCGTGCAGGCCGGCTGGACCTGGCAGATCTCGCCGCGCGACAGCCTTGGCCTCGCCGGCAGCCGCAGCGTCGCCTATGCGCTGGACACGGGCCGCACGGACCGCAACGACAGCGTCAACCTCAATCTGACGCGCCAGTTGCAGCCGAGGCTGACGGCCACGCTGGACGTGCGCCACACGCGCCATGGCAGCAACGCCGGCGGCGACTTCCGCGAGAACGCCGCCAGCGCGGCGCTGATCCTGTTGTTCTGAGAGGAGCCGAGCACCATGCCCGTCGCATCGCCACCCGCGCCGCACTTGCTGTGCGTCGTCGCCGCCCGGCCCAACCTGATGAAGATGGCGCCCGTGCTGGCCGCCCTGCGCCAGCTCGATCCCCCGCCCACCCTGACGCTGCTCCATACCGGCCAGCACTACGACGCCGACATGAACGCCCAGTTCTTCGCCGCGCTGGACTTGCCGCCGCCCGACATCGCGCTCGACGTGGGGTCAGCCAACCATGCCGTGCAGACGGCCGAGGTCATGCGCCGCTTCGACGCCGTGCTGGAACGACAGGCGCCGGACGCCGTCGTGGTGGTGGGCGATGTCAACTCCACGCTGGCCTGCGCGCTCGTGGCCGCCAAGCGCAACATCCCTGTGCTGCACGTGGAGGCCGGTCTGCGCAGCTTCGACCGGGCCATGCCCGAGGAGATCAACCGGGTGCTGACCGACCAGTTGTCCGAACTGCTGTTCACCACCGAGGCCGGCGCCGCCGACAACCTGCTGCGTGAAGGCATCGCCGGCACCCGCATCCACTTTGTCGGCAACGTGATGATAGACACGCTGCTGCGCCTGTTGCCGTCCGCGCCCGGGCTGGAGCAGGTGCTGGCCCGCCACAACCTGGCCGGCTTCGTCCCGTCCGGCGCGCCGTACGCGCTGCTGACGCTGCACCGGCCCGGCAACGTGGACGATCCGCGCCGGCTGCGCGCCCTGCTGGAGGCGGCGGGCCGTCTGAGCGCCAGGCTGCCCGTGCTGTTCCCGCTGCACCCGCGCACCCGCGCCAGGGTCGGACAATTCGGCCTGGCCGGACTGCTCGACCAGCCCCGGCTGGCCTGCCTGCCGCCGCTCGGCTACCTCGACATGGTGGGCCTGACGCGCGGCGCGCGCATGGTGCTGACCGATTCCGGCGGCATCCAGGAGGAGACGACGGCACTGGGCATCCCCTGCCTGACCCTGCGCGAGAACACCGAACGCCCGATCACCATCAGCGAAGGCACCAACGCCCTCGCCGGCCGCGACCCGGCCGTCATCCTGGCCCTGTGCGACGACATCCTGCACTACGGCGGCAAGGCGGGCCGGGTGCCGC
Source organism: Rugamonas sp. GW822-FHT03B10 (assembly GCF_058801745.1). Taxonomy (NCBI): domain Bacteria; kingdom Pseudomonadati; phylum Pseudomonadota; class Betaproteobacteria; order Burkholderiales; family Oxalobacteraceae; genus Rugamonas; species Rugamonas sp. GW822-FHT03B10. The sequence continues at coordinate 36,801 of NZ_JBXANP010000012.1, forward strand.
GCCACTGGGATGGCCAGGCCGCGCCCCGCATCGCGGCCGTCGTGGCCCAGTGGCTGGCGCAACGGCGCGAGCGTGCCCCGTGACCCGCGCCGCCCCACCGGCCCGCCGCAACGCGCTGACCATCGACGTGGAGGATTACTTCCATGTCTCGGCCTTCGCGGCGCACATCGCGCGCGACAGCTGGGACCGTCTGCCGTGCCGGGTCGAAGCGAACGTGGACCGCATCCTCGCCCTGCTCGATGGCGCGGCGTGCCACGCCACCTTCTTCACCCTGGGCTGGGTGGCCGAGCGCTACCCGGCCCTGGTGCGGCGCATCGCCGCCGGCGGACACGAGCTGGCCAGCCATGGCTACGCGCACGCGCGCGTGAGCGGCATGAGCCAGGCCGAATTCAAGCACGATGTCGGCCGCAGCAAGGATTTACTGGAGCAACTGACGGGCCGGCCGGTCCTGGGCTACCGGGCGCCCAGCTTTTCCATCGGCCCCGGCAGCCCCTGGGCCCACGACAGCCTGCTGGCGGCCGGCTACCGCTACAGTTCCAGCCTGTATCCGATCCGGCACGACCACTACGGTTGTCCCGCCGCGCCGCGTTTCGCCCACCATCCGGACGGCCCGGCCGGCTTGCTGGAGCTGCCAGTCAGCACGGTGCGGCTGGCCGGCCACAATGTGCCTGCCGGCGGCGGTGGCTATTTCCGCCTCTACCCCTACCGCTGTTCGCGCTGGGCTTTGCGGCGCATCAATTCGCGCGACGGACAGGCTGGGATATTCTATTTCCACCCGTGGGAGCTGGACCCCGGCCAGCCCCGCCAGCACGGGATAGGCTGGTCCACCCGCTTCCGGCACTATCTGAACCTGGAACGCATGGAGGCCCGCATCGTCCGCCTGCTGCGCGATTTCACCTGGGACAGGATGGATGCCATTTTTCTGGAGCAGCCATGACACCGGATCGTCCGCCCCACATAGCCGCGCCGCCCATCGTCGGCCTGATGGGCGCGGCCGACGCCGAACGCTGGGACCGCTTTGTGCTGGCTTGCCCCGAGGCCACGTTCTTTCACCGCGCCGGCTGGAAGAACGTGATCGAACAGGCGTTCGGCCACCCCGTGTGGTTCCTGTACGCCGAATCGGATGGCGTGCTGCGGGCCATCCTGCCGCTGGCCCAGATCCGCAGTCCCCTGTTCGGCAACAGCCTGGCTTCGCTGCCGTTTTGCGTGTACGGCGGGATCGCCGCGATGGACGACGTGGCGGGCGCCGCGCTGGACGCGGCGGCCCAGCAGCTGGCAGCCCGTCTCGGCGTCGACTATCTCGAATACCGCCAGCTGGCGCCGCGTCATCCGGACTGGCCGCGCAGCCAGCTGTACCACACCTTCCGCAAGCGGCTGCGACCGGAACCCGAGGCGAACCTGCTGGCCATCCCCCGCAAGCAGCGCGCCATGGTGCGCAAAGGCGCGGCGGCGGGGCTGCGCAGCTGTTTCGATGACGACACGGAGCGCTTCCATGCGCTCTACGCGGCGAGCGTCCACCGGCTCGGCACGCCCGTGTTCAGCCGTCGCTACCTGCGCCTGCTGCGGCAGGAATTTGGCGCCGATTGCGAAGTGATGTGCATCGAGCACGACGGGCGCGCCGTCAGCGGCGTGCTCAGTTTCCGGTTCCGCGACGAGATCCTGCCCTATTACGCTGGCGGCGGCCCGGCCGCCCGTGCGCTGGCCGCCAACGACTATATGTATTGGGAAGTGATGCGCCAGGCGTGCGAACGCGGCAGCGTCTGGTTCGACTTCGGGCGCAGCAAGGCCGGCACGGGTTCCTACGACTTCAAGAAGAACTGGGGTTTCGCACCCCAGCCGCTGCACTACGAGTACCAGCTGCACCGCGCGCGCCGTCCGCCGGCCAACCATCCGCTCAATCCGCGCTACCGGTGGCTGATCCGGGCCTGGCAGCGGCTGCCGCTGCGCTTGGCCAGCGCGCTTGGCCCCCACATCGTCCGCCAGTTGGGCTGATCATGCGCCACCTGCTCTACCTCACCCACCGGATTCCCTATCCGCCCAACAAGGGCGACAAGATCCGGGCCTGGCATGTGCTCGACTATTTGCGCCGCCATTTCCACGTCCACCTCGGCACCTTCGTCGATCAGCCGGACGACTGGCGCCACGTGGAACAACTACGGGCATTGTGCGCAAGCAGCTGTTTCGTCGCGATGCAGCCTTGGCAGGCCCGGCTGCGCAGCCTCACGGCGCTCGGCACCGGCGAGCCGCTCAGCGCCCATTTCTACCGCAGCGCGACGCTGCGCCGCTGGGTGCATCAGACGCTGGAGGGCTACCCGATCGGCACCGCGCTGGCGTTCTCCGGCCCGATGGCCCAGTTTGTCCCTGCCCATGGCGGAAACGGCCCCTTGCACCGGGTGATGGACCTGGTCGATGTGGACTCGGAGAAATGGCAGGCCTACGCCAGCTCGCGCCCCTGGCCGCTGGCCGCGCTCTACCGCCGCGAGGCACGCTGCCTGCTGGCATACGAACGCCAGATCGCGCGCCAGTTCGATCACACCACCCTCGTCTCCGCCCCCGAGGCGGCGCTCTTCAGGGCGCGGGCAGCCGACAGCGCGCACAAGATCACGCATTTCGCCAACGGCGTGGACGCCGCCTATTTCGCGCCCGACCCGGGCCGTCCGAATCCATATCCGGCGGAACAGACGGTGCTCGTGTTCACAGGCGCGATGGACTACTGGCCCAATGTCGAGGCCGTTTGCTGGTTCGCCGCCCACGTGCTGCCGGCCTTGCGCGCCACCCGGCCGGCGCTGCACTTCCACATCGTGGGCGCCCGCCCGGCGGCCAGGGTGCGCGCCTTGGCGGGCATCGCCGGGGTCCACGTCAGCGGCGCGGTGGCGGACATCCGCCCGTATCTGCAACATGCGGCCGTGGCCGTCGCGCCGCTGCGGGTTGCGCGCGGCGTGCAGAACAAGGTGCTGGAAGCGATGGCCATGGGGCTGCCGGTGGTCGCCAGCACGGCCGCGCTGCAGGGGATAGAGATGCCAGCCGGGGAGGCGGTGCTGTGCGCGGACCGGGTCCAGCAGTGGGACGCGCGGATACAGCGCGCCCTCGACCCGGCCAGCGCCGCCGCCATGGGCCGGGCCGCGCGCCGGTGTGTGCTCGAACGCTACGACTGGCATGCCAACCTGGGCCGGCTCGGGGAATTGCTCGGCGTGCGCGCGGCCGGGGAAACGGCCTTGCCATGAGCGCCCTCACCATCTCCCCGCTCGCCGCCGCCGACACGCGCCAGCCGTGGCCGCCCGCCGCCGTGGCCAGCATCGTGGCCGCGCTCGCGGGCGTGATGGCGGTTCACTACGCCACCCTGGCCGACATGGTCGCACTGTGGTGGCGCTCGCAGACCTACGCCCATGGCTTCCTGGTGGCGCCCGTCAGCGCCTGGCTGGTCTGGCGACGGCGCCACCTGCTTGCCAATCTCGCGCCCATGCCATCGGCGCGGGCGATGGTGGGGCTCGCGCTGCTCGGCGCGGGCTGGTTGCTGGGCGCCGTGGCCAACGCGCCGTCGTTGCAGCAATACATGGTGGTGGCCATGCTGTCCGTGACCGCCGCCGCCGTCGCGGGCGCGGCCTGCGCCCGCGTGCTTGCCTTTCCGCTCGGTTACTTGTTGCTGGCTGTCCCGTTCGGCGAGGTGCTGGTCACGCCGCTGATCCACTTCACGGCCGCCTTCACCGTCGGCGCCTTGCAACTGAGCGGCGTTCCCGTGCTGCGCGAGAATAATTATCTGACCCTGCCGAACGGCAACTGGTCGATCGTCGATGCCTGCAGCGGGTTGCGTTACGTCATCGCGTCGGTTGCGCTGGGCATATTGTATGCAGGACTCAACTATCGAACGACATCGCGCCGCCTGCTGTTCGTGGCGGTGGCCATGCTGCTGCCGGTGCTGGCCAATGGCGTGCGCGCCTATCTGATCGTGCTGCTCGGTTACGTGAGCGATATGCGGCTCGCCGTCGGGGTCGACCACCTGATCTATGGGTGGCTGTTCTTCGGCCTCGTGTGCCTGCTGTTGTTCGGCGTCGGACGCTTGTGGCGGGAGGCCGCTCCCGCCACCGCGCCGGGGCGCGACGGCGGTGCCGCCCCCTGTCCTGCGCCGCCCATCAAGCCCCGTTCCGCGTGGGCCGCCGCCGCGCTCTGCGTCGCCATTACGGCATGCTGGCCCTTGCTGGCGTGGGCCTTGCGCGCGCCCGCGCCGGCCGCCGAACGGGTCCGACCACTGGCGATCGCCGCCGCGCCGCCACCGTGGCGCCCGGCCGACTGGGACGCGCACGCGTGGCGCCTGCCCCGCGCGGCCACCGCCTTGCCCTACGCGGCCGCCTTCGATGACGGCACGGCACGCGTCACGCTGCAACTGGCCTGGTACGAACGGCAGCCCCGGGGCGCGGAGTCGCTCACCGCCGACGCGATGCCGCGCCAACCCGAGCAGTCGGCCTGGTACGCCAGTGTCGCGGCCACCCGCATCGTCGCGGTGGGCGGGCGCCGTGTCGCCGTCGAGCAGACCGAGCTGCGCGACGGCACCCGCCGGTTGCTGGTCTGGCGCTGGTATCGCCAGGATGGCGCCGACACGGCCAGCCCCATCGTCGTCAAGCTGCTGCTGGCCAAGAGCCGCTTGCTGCGGCGGCGCGAGAGCGGCGCCGTGATCGCGCTCGCCGCCTGCGACGACACGCCCGACGCGGCCGCGTCCGTGCTGGAGCGCTTCCTGCGCGCCATGCTGCCCGCCATCGACGATGGGTTGCGCCATGCCGAGCAATGACGGTGCCCCTCTGGCCGAGCCAGTGGCCCGCCCTGCGGCGCCGCTGATCGTGCACCTGATCCACCAGCTCGGTGTGGGCGGGATGGAGAATGGGCTGATCAACCTGATCAACCACATGCCGCCCGAACGCTACCGGCACGTGATCGTATGCCTCAAGAGTGGTGCCCCCCTGCAGGAGCGCCTTGAGCGCGCCGGCGTCGAGGTGATCTGCGTCAACAAACGCGAAGGCAAGGACTGGGGTCACTACCTGCGGCTGTTCCAGGTGTTGAAGCGGCTGCGCCCGGACCTGGTCCATACCCGCAACCTGGCCAGCCTGGAGGGCCAATTGCTGGCTGCGGCGGCCGGCGTCCGGCTGCGCATCCATGGCGAACATGGACGCGACCTGGGCGACCTGCAAGGCCAGAATCCGCGTTACAAACTGCTGCGCAAGCTGCTGCGGCCACTGGTCGGCCACTTCATCGCCGTCAGCAAGGATCTGGAGCAATGGCTGATCGGCACCATCGGCGCGCGCCCGGCCCGCGTGACCCACATCGGCAACGGCGTCGACAGCCTGCGCTTCCATCCGCGCCTGGGACCGCCCGCCGCCGTCGGCCCGGCCGGCTTCCTGTGCGAGGACGCGTTCGTCATCGGCAGCGTGGGGCGCATGGTGCCCATCAAGGACCATCTGGCGCTGGTGCGGGCTTTCCTGCAACTGCTGGAGTCGGAGCCCGGCGCGCGCGCGCGCCTGCGCCTGATGATCATCGGCGACGGGCCGTGCCGCGAACCGTGTCTCGACCTGTTGTACGAAGCCGGTCACGCCGGCCTGGCCTGGCTGCCCGGCGCCCGCGACGATGTGCCGCAACTATTGCGCGCGATGGATCTGTTCGTCCTGCCGTCGCTCAGCGAGGGCAGCTCCAACGCCATCCTGGAAGCCATGGCCACGGGCCTGCCGGTGGTGGCCACGGCCGTGGGCGGCAACGTGGACCTCGTGCAGGCCGGCTGGAGCGGCGCCCTGGTGCCGCCCGGCTCGCCGGAAGCGCTGGCCGACGCCATCGCCGACTACCTCCGCATCCCCGGCCTCGCGCAGCGCCATGGCGGCCGCGCCCGGCGGCTGGTGCTGTCCGACTACAGCCTGCTGGCGATGGCCGATGCCTATCTGGCCGTCTACGATGCCCTGTCCGCGCCGCCCAAACCCCGTTCACGCTGAAGGAAATGCCATGTGCGCCATAGTGGGCCTGTTCGACCTGCAGGACATGCGTGCGATCGACGCCGGATTGCTCGATCGGATGAACGCGACCATGCGTCACCGTGGCCCGGACGGCGACGGCAGCCACCGCGAGCCGGGCCTCGGTCTGGCCCACCGCCGGCTGTCCGTCATCGACCTGGCGGCCGGCCACCAGCCCATGTATAACGAGGACCACAGCGTGGTGGTGGTCTACAACGGCGAGATTTACAACTTCCAGGCCCTGGCCCGCGAATTGCAGCAATACGGCCATCGCTTCCGCACCCACTGCGACACGGAGGTGATCGTCCACGCGTGGGAACAATGGGGGCGCCGCTGCGTCGAGCGCTTCCGCGGCATGTTCGCGTTCGCGCTGTGGGACAGGCGCGAGCAGACCCTGTTCCTCGCCCGTGACCGGCTCGGCGTCAAGCCGCTCTACTACGCCATGCTCGACAACGGACAACTGGCGTTCGCCTCCGAGCTGAAAGCGCTGCTGGCGCACCCGGCCCTGCGCCGCACGCTCGATCCGCTGGCGGTGGAGGACTATTTCGCCTATGGCTATGTGCCCGAACCGCGCACCATCCTGGCCCAGGCCCGCAAGCTGCCGCCCGGGCACACGCTGTGCGCGCGCCGGGGCGCGCCGTTGGCGGCGCCGCAAGCCTACTGGGACGTGCCGTTCACGGCGGTTGCCGTCGCCAGCGAGGCGCAGGCGGCTGACGAACTGACGGCCCGCCTTACCGAGGCCGTCCGGATGCGGCTGGTGGCCGATGTGCCGCTGGGCGCCTTCCTGTCGGGCGGCGTCGATTCCAGCGCCGTGGTGGCCATGATGGCGCGCTGCACGCGCGAACCGGTCAACACCTGCGCCATCGGTTTCGGCGAGCAGCAGTACGACGAGAGCGCCTACGCGCAGATGGTCGCCACCCATTGCGCCACCCGCCACCACGCCTTGCGCGTCGATGGCGACGACACCGGCCTGATCGACCGTCTCGCCGCCTTGTACGACGAACCGTTCGCCGACAGTTCCGCCCTGCCCACCTACCGCGTCTGCGAACTGGCGCGGCAGCGCGTCACGGTGGCCCTGTCGGGCGACGGCGGCGATGAGAACCTGGCAGGCTACGCCCGCTACCGCTGGCATGTGCGGGAACAGCGCTGGCGCGACCGCATCCCCGCCCTGTTGCGGCGCCATGTGTGCGGCGCGCTCGGCCGCGCCTATCCAGACGCCCAACGGCTGCCGCGTCCATTGCGGGCCCGGGCCACGTTGCAGTCGCTGGCGCGCGACGCGATCGGCGGCTACTTCCACAGCATCGCGCTGGTGGACGACGAAGCGCGGAATAGGCTGTTCAGTGCCAGCTTCAAGACCAGCTTCGGCGGCTACCGCGCGATCGAGGTGCTGCGCCGGCACGCGGCCGCCTGTCCCGCACCCGATCCGTTGTCGCAAGTACAGTATCTGGACCTGAAGACCTACCTGCCCGGCGACATCCTCACCAAAGTGGATCGCGCCAGCATGGCCCACGGCCTGGAAGTGCGGGTGCCCTTGCTCGACCACGAACTGGTCGGCTGGCTGTCCGGCCTGCCGCCGCAACTCAAGCTGCACCACGGTGAAGGCAAATACATCTTCAAGCTGGCCATGGCCGCCCACCTGCCGGCCGCCGTGCTGCACCGTCCCAAGATGGGCTTCGCCGTGCCGATGGCGGCGTGGCTGGACGGCCCGCTGCGGCAACGCCTGCGCCTGTGCGCGCAGGACGGCCCGCTGGCCGACTCGGGCACTTTTGACATGCAGCACGTGCGCCGGCTGACCGAAGCGCCGGTGGCAGGCCAATGCGCGCTCACTTCGACGCTGTGGTCGCTGCTGATGTTCGACGCCTTCCTGCGCAATGTGCTGGACCAGCCGGAGGCCGCCACGCGGCGCGCCGCATGACGCCGCACCATGTCCTGCAAGTATTGCTGACCGTGGACACGGAACTGTGGCCAAACGCCGCCGGCTGGCCACACCATCCGCTGCCCGCGCACGCCCGGTTGGACGATGAGCTGGCGGCCGACATCCACGGCCTCACCGACAGTGGCGGCTTCGGCCTGCCCTACCAGCTCGGCGTGCTGCGCCACCACGGGCTGCGGGCCTCGTATTTCACGGAAGGCTTGTGCGTGCAGCAAACGGGCCTGGCGCCGCTGCGCCATATCGTCGGTCTGGTGCAAGGCGCCGGCCAGCAGGTGGAATTGCATCTGCATCCGGAATGGGCGGTGGAGCGGCCCTATGCGCAGCCGTGCCAGTACCTGTGCCAACTGCCCATGGAGCGGCAAAGCACGCTGATCGGCCAAGCCATCAATAATCTGCGGGCGGCGGGCGCGGGACCGCTGCACGCGTTCCGCGCCGGCAGCTTCGGCGGCGACCGCACCACCCTGCGCGCGCTGGCGCGGCTAGGTCTGCGCTTCGACAGCAGCTACTCGCCGGCCTACCCGTTGGGCGGCTGGGGTCAGGCGATCACCGGGCCGACGTTGATCGAGGGCGTGTGGGAATTCCCCGTCTCATCCTTCCAGGACTTCCCCGGGCATCGCCGGCACGCCCAGCTGTGCGCCTGTTCCAGCGGCGAGCTGACGCACGCGTTGGAATCGGCCTGGCGCGCCGGCTGGCAGGCGTTCGTCATCGTGCTGCACAGTTTTGAGATGGTGCGCAAGCGCGGCGGCGGCCGCCTGCCGGTGCCCCGGCGCCACGTGATACGCCGCTACGAACAACTGTGCGCCTTCCTCGGCCGGCACCGCGACCGGTTCCACACCACAGTGTTCCCCGAGCTCGCGACGCACGCGCTGCGGATACCGCCCCAGCCGGCACTGTTGCGTTCCCGCCCACACGACACCGTGGCGCGGCTGGCGCAGCAAGCGTGGAGCGAGGCCTGGTGCCGGATAAGCTGATCCAGCGCAAACCGTCGGCCGCCAAATGTCTGAATCATAGACCATCTGAGCCAGACCGCCGGGTATCCCCATGCGCATCCTGCACGTCCTCGACCATTCCCTGCCCCTGCACAGCGGCTACACGTTCCGCACCCTGGCCATCCTCAGACAGCAGCGGGCGCTCGGCTGGGAGACGATCCACCTGACCAGCGCCAAACATGCCGCCGCCGATCCGGCGCGCGCCGCCGAACAGCAGATCGACGGCTGGCACTTCTACCGCACGGCGCCGCAGCAACGCTGGTACAACGCGCTGCCGCTGCTGCGCCAGTGGAGCGTGGTGCGCGGCCTGACGCGGCGCCTGCGGCAGGTGGCCGCCAAGGTCAGGCCAACCATCCTGCACGCCCATTCCCCCGCGCTGAACGCGCTGGCCGCGCTGCGCGTGGGCCGCGCGCTGGGCATCCCCGTCGTGTATGAAGTGCGCGCATTCTGGGAGGACGCGGCGGCCGACCACGGCACCAGCCGCGCCGGCGGCTTGCGCTACCGGCTCAGCCGCGCACTGGAGAGTTACGCCGTGCGCAGGGCCGATGCCGTCACCACCATCTGCGACGGCCTGCGCGACGACCTGGTGGCGCGCGGCATCCCGGCCGCCAAGATCACCGTCATCCCCAATGCCGTGGAGGCGGCCCATCTGCGCGCGCCGACCCGGCCGTCGGGCATGCTGGCCCACAGCCTGGGGTTGACCGGCAGCCTCGTGCTCGGTTTCATCGGTTCCTTCTACGCCTACGAAGGCCTGGCGCTGCTGATCGACACCCTGCCCCGCATCGTGCAGGCGCTGCCCTCCCTGCAACTGCTGCTGGTCGGCGGCGGGCCGCAGGAGGCCGAGTTGCGGGCCCAGGTCGCGCGGCTGGGGCTGGAGCGCCGCGTGCGTTTCGCGGGCCGGGTCGCCCATGTGCGTATCGACGAGTATTACCAGATCGTCGACGTGCTGGTCTACCCCCGACTGCCCATGCGCCTGACCCAGCTGGTCACGCCGCTCAAACCGCTCGAAGCGATGGCCCAGGGGCGGCTGGTGGTGGCCTCGGACGTGGGCGGTCACCGCGAGCTGATCGAGGACGGCAAGACCGGCGTCCTGTTCCCGGCCGGCGACGGCGCAGCCCTCGCCGAGCGCATCATCCACCTGGCGCGCCATGCCGACAGCTGGAACGGATTGCGCCAGAACGCACGCCGCTTCATCGAACGCGAACGCACCTGGGCCGGCAGCGTGGCCCGCTACGCGGCCGTCTATGGCGCGCTCGTCGAGGGGGAATCGACATGAGCGCGCTGTCTGTCGCGCTGGTCGGCCCTTGCGCCCCGCCGGCCGGCGGCATGGCCAACCAGATGGCCCATCTGGCCGAACTGCTGGCGGCATCCGGCGCCACGGTGGAACTGGTGCGCACCAACGCGCCGGTCCAGCCGGCCTGGCTGTCCTCCGTGCGCGGACTGCGGGCAGTCTGCCGCCTGCCGCCGTACCTGCGCGCGTTGTGGCGCGCGGCAGGCCGGGCTGGCATCGTCCACGTCATGGCCAACTCCGGCTGGGCCTGGCATCTGCACGCGGCGCCGGCCGTCTGGATAGGCCGGCTGCGGGGCAAGGCCGTGCTGCTGCACTACCACGGCGGCGAGGCGGCGGTCTTCCTCGCCCGACGCGGCCGCGTGGTGACCATCACGATGGGCATGGCCCACGCGATCGTCGTGCCGTCGGCCTTCCTGGCCCGGCTGTTCGGGCAATATGGCTTGTCGGCCATGATCCTGCCGAACGTCGTGGACCTGGCGCGCTTCTCTCCCGGTCCTCCGGTGTCGCGCCCCTGTCCCGTGATCGCCGTGTGCCGCCACCTTGAGCCCGTGTACGACCATGCGACCGCCCTGCGCGCCTTCAACCTGCTGCGGCACGACGTGCCCCATGCCCGCATGGTGATCGCCGGCGAGGGCGGCGAACTGGAGCGGCTGCGCGCACTGGCCGGCGCGCTGGGCGTCGCCGATGCCGTATCGTTCACCGGGGCACTGGACCAGGATGGCATGGCGCGCCTTTACCACGGCGCCGACGCCGTCCTCAACCCCAGCCTGGCCGACAACCTGCCCGTGTCCGTCCTTGAAGCGCTGGCCAGCGGCGTGCCGGTGGTCAGCACCAACGTGGGCGGGATAGGCTGGCTGCTCGACCACGGCGTGACCGGGATGCTCACCGCGCCGGGCGACGCCGAGGCCATGGCCCGCCATTTGGGCGCCATCCTGCACGACAGCGTGGCCGCTCAGCGCATGCGCGCGGCCGGCATCGAGCTGGCCGCCCGTTACACATGGCAGCACGTCGGCCCGCGCCTGCTGGCGCAGTACCGCCGGTTGTCGCGCCGGCCACGGGGCGGCTGGTACACGCGGCTGGTCGCCCGTCCGCTGTTTCTGCTGCAGGAGCGCCTCAAGCACCATACCAGCGCGACGCTGCTCCCCGCGTTGGAGGCGAGCCAGTGGCTGTCGCCCGCCGCCTTGCGGCACATGCAAGTCCAACGCCTGCGCGCCCTGCTGTGCCATGCCGGCCGGCACGTGCCTTATTACCGCGATCTGTTCGCCCGCCTGGGCTTCGATCCCGCGCGCGTGCACGATGTGCGCGACCTGCGTTGCCTGCCCATCCTGCGCAAAGCCGACATCAGCGCCGGGCGCGAGACGTTCCGCTCCGAGATCGCCGGCCCCTTGCAGCGCTGCAATACCGGCGGCTCCAGCGGCGAGCCGTTGATCTTCCACCTGGGCCGAGCCCGCGTCAGCCACGACGTGGCCGCCAAGTGGCGCGCCACGCGGTGGTGGGGTGTGGACATAGGCGACCCCGAGGCCGTCCTGTGGGGCTCGCCCATCGAGCTCGGCGCGCAGGACCGCTGGCGGGCCTGGCGCGACCGTCTGCTGCGCACCACGCTGCTGCCCGCGTTCCGCATGTCGACGCCCCGGCTGGACGGTTACCTGCGGCGCTTGCAGCGCCTGCGCCCGCACATGGTGTTCGGCTATCCATCGGCCTTGTGCCATCTGGCCCGCCACGCGCAGGCCCAGCGCGTGGCGCTCGACACGCTGGGGGTGCGCGTCGTGTTCGTCACGGGCGAACGCCTGTACGAGGAGCAGCGCACGCTGCTGGCGACGGCGTTCGGCTGCCCGGTGGCCAACGGCTATGGCGGCCGCGACGCCGGCTTCATCGCCCACGAATGCCCGGAGGGCGCCATGCACGTGAGCGCGGAGGACATCATCGTCGAGATCGTCGGGGCGGATGGCGAGCCGGTGCCCGATGGCGCGCCGGGCGCGATCGTCGTCACCCACCTCGCCAGCGGCGACTTCCCGTTCATCCGCTACGCGACGGGCGACCGGGGCGCGCTGGGCACGGCGCCCTGCCCCTGCGGCCGTGGCCTGCCCTTGTTGCAGAGCCTGGAAGGCCGCAGCACCGATTTCGTCATCGCCCACGACGGCACGGTCATGCACGGCCTGGCCCTGATCTATATCCTGCGCGACATTGCCCAGGTGCGGGCATTCAAGATCGTGCAGGAAAGCCTGTTGCTGACGCGCGTGCTGGTGGTCTGCGTGCCGGCGCTGGCCGACGAGACGCGCGCCGCGATCGTGGCCCAGTTCAAGGCCAGGCTCGGCGCCGAGGTCGCCATCGACATCGCCGAAGTGGCCGAAATCGCCGCCGAGGCCTCCGGCAAATACCGCTACGTCGTCAGCCATATCGCCGCCACATCCTGAAAGGCCACCCATGCTCCCGTATGCCACCGTGTCCCTGATCTGCCTGCTGTTGCTGCTGGGCCTGTACAACCTGCGCAAAGTGCGGGAAGCCCATGTGCTGCTCAATCTCGTGCATGATCAGGCGCACCGCCAGCCCGCCACCCTGTTCCGACAGCTCGAGGCCTTGCAGGGCCTGTACGTGGAACTGGCCCTGCGCCGCAGCCTGCCCGACACGCGTGGCTGGGCCGCCTCGCCCGACTTCCTGCTCGAACTGGTGCGCCATGCGCGTTCGGCCATCCCGTTGACCGTGGTTGAATGCAGCAGCGGCACGTCGACGTTGGTGCTTGCGCGCTGCATGCAACTGAACGGCGCCGGCAAGGTCTACAGCCTGGAGCATGATCTGCAGTATGCCGAGCAGACGCGCCAGCAGTTGCTCCTGCACGGACTCCAGGGCTGGGCGGAGGTGCTGTACGCGCCCTTGCTGCCGCATGACCTTGACGGTGAGCGTTGGCCCTGGTACGGGCTGGGCGACGTGCCGGCCGCCGACATCGACATGCTGGTGATCGACGGCCCGCCCCAGGGCACGCGGGCGCGGGCGCGCTATCCGGCCGGGCCGCTGTTGTTCCCGCGCCTGTCCGACCGCGCGGCCGTGTTCCTTGACGATGCGGACCGGGTGGACGAGCAAGCCATCCTGCAACGGTGGCAACAGGACTATCCCGACCTGTTGCGCTCGTCGCGCCTGTGCGAAAAGGGATGCGCCGTGCTGCAACGGCGCGCGCGCTAGGGGCCGAACCGCCCGGCCCGCGCCAGCGCCAGTTGCTCGGCGGCGATGTCGCGCGCCATGGCCGTCTCCAGCGGATGCTGCGCGTGGTAGCGCTCGCGTGCCGCGCGCATGGCGGCCAGATGGGCCGGCATGGCGCCAGGGGTCAATTCCGTGCCGAAGTCGCCGGGAATGGCGGCGCCGGCGTCGGTGAACATGCGGCCCAGCACCATGCGCCCGACGTTGACGCGGTAATGCGACGGCTCCCAATAATTAATCATCTGTTCGCGGCGCGTCGCCTGCGGGATGGCCTCGGTCGTCACGCTGTTAAAGCCTGAGAAGTCGTAGACCCGCACATCGCAGGCCCGGCCGCGCTGACGTTCGGCCATGGCGGCCAGCCCGGTCTGCCAACCCTCCATGGCCTGCCATTTTCCGGCCCAGTACAGCGCGTCCGCCATCATGGCATGGGTGGGGTTGATGTACAGGCGCACGCGCGCGCCGGCCTCGCACATGGCGTCCACGGCCTGTTCGAGCGCATGGGCCGCGGCCCGCGTGGGGCCGGCGCCGCGCACGAATTCGCGGGTGCGCGGCACCACGGCGGCCCGCGTACCGGCCCAACCACCGATGCGCGAACGGCGCATGCATACCTCGTCGCGCTGGCCCCGGAACGCGAGGCTGGAATGGCAGACGGCGCCGAAAGTGCCCATGAGCTGGCTCAGCGAGTCGAGCGTCATGTCCACCGTCAAGCCCCGCTTCAGGTCGAGCAGCGTTCGGCGCAAGCGATAGAAGTGGCCGTGGGCGACGAGGGCGCGGTCGAAATCGGTATTGCCGACCTCCAGCGAAAACGATGGCGCGTCGATGCCCCAGACGACGGTGCCGGGCCGGCTGACGGCGAACGCGTGCTGCGCCATGGCCACGGTATCGCCCAGCGAGGCGCCGGACAAGGCGCCGTTGAACACATCCATGCCCGCGAACTCGGGCAGCCGGGTCGGCATCCCCAACTCGGTGCGCGAATTGCCCAGATAAAGCACGGATGGATTGAACCGGGCGAGCGCGTAGGTCTTGCCCCAGGCGCTGAGCTTCTCGCGCGCGGGCCGCAAGCGCATGACTTCGGACGTGTCCCACTGGTGGATCAGGTAGGGATCGACCACGTAGTTCAAGGACAGCAGCGTGCCGATCATCAGGGCGCTGCCGCCGCACACGATGGTCAGGTAGTTGCGCCAGTCAGGTTGGGGAGAGCTGGACATGATCAGAACTGGAAGTAGAGAAACTCGCTGACCTTGTTCATGCTGAGCAAGCATCCGAGGAACAAGGCGACCATGGCCACACCCCAGGCCGGACGCGGATGCCAGTCCAGCCAGCGCCACCGGGAAGGCTGAAATATTCTTTCAATAACAGGCTCATAATAAAAGAATATTTCCTGCGTGTTGGGCGCGCACAGCGCCAGCACGGCGGCCACCGCCAACGTCGGCGGGCCCAGTCCGCCGAAATCGATCCAGCGCAAGCCGTCGAAGCGCGGCGCCAGGCCCAGGCCGGCGAATTGCGCGCTGAACGCGGCCAAGGCATGCGGCAAGCTGACGCCGGCCCCGCCCGCCAGCGCCCGGTAGATGTCGACCGCCGTGTTCCAGTCCGGGGCCCGGAACATCACCCAGGCGAGCATGACCGCGAGCAGGGTCAGCGGCCGGTGCCACCAGCGCGGCGCGCCACCGTGCAGGCCGCGCCAGGCATGGTGGACCACCAGATACAGGCCGTGCAAGCCGCCCCACAACACGAACGTCCAGCCGGCGCCATGCCACAGCCCGCCCAGCAGCATGGTCGCCATCAGGTTGGCGTAGCGCCGGGCCGGCCCCAGTCGATTGCCGCCCAATGGCAGATACAGGTAGTCGCGCAGGAAGCGCGACAGGCTCATGTGCCAGCGGCGCCAGAACGCACTGATGTCGGACGCCTGGTAGGGCGAGTTGAAATTGAGCGGCAGCTTCACGCCAAACAGGCGCGACAGGCCGATGGCCATGTCCGAGTAACCGGAGAAATCGAAATACAGCTGGAACGTGTAGGCCAGCGTGGCCAGCCAGGCCTCCAGCAGCTGGGGATGGGCGCCGGCCGCGAAGACCGGCGCGACCATGCCGGACAAGTTGTCGGCGATCAGCGTCTTCTTGGCCAGTCCGGCCACGAACACGGACAAGCCCACGGCCACATCGGGCGCGCTCAGCCGGCCCCGGGCCGGGTCGGTGAACTGCGGCATCATCTCGCGGTGATGCAGCACCGGCCCCGCGATCAGGTGCGGGAAATAGCTGACGAACAGTCCATACTCGATCAAGCCCGGCTCGCGCGCGCTGCCACGGTAGCAATCGACCAGGAAGGCGACCTGGGTGAACGTGAAGAAGGAGATCCCGATCGGCAGCACGATCGCCCAGCCCCGGCTGTGCCCGCCGGTGACGGAGGCGGCCACCGCCACCAGGAAATTCATGTACTTGAAATAGCCCAGCAACAGCAAATTCGCGGCGAGGGCCGCCCAGAGCCAGCGCTTGCGCGCCGGCCCGGCCGCCGCCACGATGCGCCCCGCCAGCCAGAAATTGCCGCCTATGGAGGCGAGCAACAACGGCAAGTAACGGACATCCCAGTAGCCGTAGAAGAACAGCGAGGCCCATGCCAGCCAGGCCATGGCCGCGCGTGGCCCATAGCGGCCCAGCCACGCATAGCCGGCCAGCACCACGGGCAGGTAGCCGAACAGGAAGGCGAACGAGTTAAACAGCATGCGTCGCCTCACTGCGGGTGCGCAGCACGCTCGCATAACAGGCGGCGATGCGGCTGGCCACGTGGCGCCAGGTGTAGTCTTCCACCAGCGCGCGCACGGCGGCCCGCGCGGGTGGCGCGGCCAGCAGGCCGGTGATCGCCTCCCGCTGGCCCCGGCCGTCGTCCCAGCGGCACAGTTTGATCGCGGCCTCGCCGCCGGCCAGCCGCAGCGCGCTCTGCTCGGTCATCACCACCGGGGTGCCGGTCGCCAGCGCTTCCAGCACCGCCAGCGGGAACACTTCGCCCTGGCTCGGCAAGGCCAGCACCGAGGCCGCCGCGTAGGCGCTGGCCAGCAAGGGATCGCCATGATCGAACGCGCCCAGCCAGCGCACTTGCGGCTCGCGCTGCAACTGTTGCAGATAGGCTTGGTGGGTATGCTGGGCATGGCCGATCAGGACGATGGGCAGGCCAGTCCCCGCCAGCGCGCGCACCAGCCCCAACTGATTCTTGTACGGCGATATGGCGCCGACCATCAGCACGAACGGACGGTCGATGCCGGAACAGGCGCGGAACAAGGCGCCATCGGCCTGGAAGAACTGGCTGCTGATGCCGTTGGGCAGCACGCAGATCTTGGCCGGGTCGATACGGAAGGCGGAGCGGATCGCGTCCCGTTCCGCGTTTCCCAGCGCGATCACCAGCTGCGCCAGCTGCAGCGCGCGCTTGGTCTGCGCGTAGCTGGTCTGCACCGTCCAGGCGGTCAGCCGGCCCGTGAGGCGGTCGGCCAGCCGGGCGCGCCAGCCGTTGGCGCGGTTCCAGCCCGGCGACAGCAGCGGCGACAGCACGATGGGCACGCCCATGTCGTCGGCCGACTCGACCACGCGATGGTTGCCGTTGATGGCCGCGAACACGTGGATCAGGTCGAACTCGTCGAGGCGCTGGCGGTTGGGATCGAGCAGCTGGACCTCCAGCTCGGCCGCCTGCGCATCGCGATAGCCATTGAGGGCGGCGATGGTCTCGCGCACCTGGATCTGCAAGCCGCCCTCGCGCTGGAACAACATTGGATAGGACACCACGCCCACGCGCATCACGTTCTCCCCTGCCCGGTCAACATGCTCAAGGATTTGCGGCCCGCCCCCCGGAGCTCCATGCCCAGCGGGTGGCGGCACAACAGGATGGCGGCGAGCCAGCACAGCAGGCAGGCCATCGCGCCGGCGAACAGGCGCGGCAGCGGATGGGCCGGATCGTCCGGCCACGACCAGAGCAACGCAACGGTGCCGGCCGTGGCCGCCACAGCGACGGCCGCGCTACGCCCCACGGCGGCGGCCAGTTGCACCAGGGTCAGACCAGTGAGCGCGACCAGGCAGCGCCAGGTGAGCCAGCTGCGGAACAAGGCGCCAAACACGACCGCCCATGCGACCGCTTCCAGCCCGAACGGCGTGGCCAGCAGCACCGCGACGATGCGCGCGGGCACGGCTTGCGCGTCCAGCCTGGCCTGCGCGCCAACCTGCCCCAGCGCGACAAACAGATAGCGGGCCATGCTGAACATGCTATAGCAGGCCGAGGACAGGCACATGATGCGGATCAAAGGCCCGGCCGCATCCCATTGCGGCCCGTATAGCAAGCGCAGCAGGCTGCCGGCCGTCAGTGCGACGAAGCTGAAGAACGGCCAGGCCAGCACGGTGATATGGCCGACGGTGTCGAGGTAGGCGGCGCGCAGATCGGTCCCGACCCGCGCTTGCTGGGAAAACCAGGGGAAGATGACGGGCGAGATCGCGCTGGTGATCAGTTGGTTGAACACGTTGAGCAAGCCCATCGCCTTGCCGAACATGCCGACGTCGGCCACGCCGAGGAACTTGCCGATGATAAGCTCGGGCGCGGCCACACCGATCTCATCGATCACGCCGCCGCCCGTCGCCAGCGCGCCGAACGACAGCACGGCCCGCACGCCGCGCCATCCCGGCAGCCACGGTAGTTCACGGGGCCGGAAGCACAGCCCGGCCAGCAGCGAGGCGGCGGTGGCGGCGACGGCCGCGGCCGCCAGGCTCAAGGCGCTCCATCCGAGCAGCGCGAATCCCAGCGTGCAGGCCAGTTGCACCACGCTGTGTACGGTGTTGATGGCGTAGATGGCGGAAAAACGCAGCTGGCGGCGCAGATACACGACCGTCGTGGCGCCGAACGGCAACAGCAGGAAATTGCATGCCAACAGTGCCAGCACCATGCGCAGCCGCGGCTCCCGGTAGAACGCGGCCACCGGCCCGCTGGCCAGCCACACCAGCGCGGCCAGCAGCCAGGCCACGGCGATGCTCACGGTCAGGGCCGCGCGCAGTTTGTCCTTGCTCAGTTCCCGCTCCTGGATCAGGAACTGCCCCACGCCGAAATCGCGCACCACCTGGGCCAGGCCGACCAGCACCGCGCCCACGGAATAGACCCCGATCTCTGCCGGCGTGAGCAGCCGGGCGATGACCATCGAGCCCGCTGTACTGAGCAACAACAGCGTGTACTTCTCGGCGAACGAGTACAGGAAGGAGCGGCGCGTCGCATCCATGGCCGGGCCGCCGCCGTCAGATCAGGCCACGGTAGAAATCGCGCACCTGCCGGCCGACCACGGCGCTGCTGTAGTGCGCGATCGCTTCGGCCCGCGCCTGGCGCCCCATCGCCGCGCGGCGCGGCGCGTCGGCCAACAGGTCGCCGATGCGGATGGCGGCCTCGTCCAGATCGTTGGGCGGCACCAGCATGCCGCCCTGGCTGTCGCGCAGGATGTCGGAACTGCCGGCGACATCGGTCGCCACGGCCGGCACGCCGCACGCCATCGCCTCGATGGTGGCGATGCCGAACCCCTCGCCACGACTCATCAACAGATGCAGGTCGAAGCCGGGCATCACCGTCTCGACCTGTTCCAGGTAGCCGGTGAAGACGACGTACGGCCCCATGCCGCATTGTTCGGCCTGTTTCCGCAGCGCGCCTTCGAGCGGCCCGGTTCCGGCGAACACCAGATACAGCCGGGGGTGGCGCTGCCGCAGGCGGGCCAGCAAGGCGATGGCCAGCGATGGCCGCTTTTCCGGCGACAACCGGGCCACGCAGCCGAGCACCAGACTGTCTGGCGGCAATCGCCAACGCGCACGCACGGCGCGGCCGGCATCGGCGCACGGCTGGAAGCGCTCGGTGTCGACACAATTGGGGATCACGGCCAGCCGGGCGGTCGCCGGCAGATAGTCGCGGTAGATGGCCAGAAAGTGGCGCATGGCCGACCCGGACACGGCATACACACCCGCGACGGCGCTGAACGCATCGCGCAGCATGGGCGCATGCCAGGCCGAGATGGTGTCCATGGCGAACGTCCCATGCACGCTGAGCACCACGGGCAGCCCGCATTGCCGCGCCAGCCACATGGCCGAGGCGCCATAGTTCGTCCAGCACAGGGCCACATGCACCAGCTGCGCGCGGTGGCGGCGCATGGCGCGCACGGCGAACAAGCGGGCCCGCCATCGATTCACGCGACGCCACGCCCAGTGTTCGAAGAACAGGGGCGGCGCGAACGGCGTCCAGCGCAGCCCCTCGGCGGCCAGCCGGGCGCGCCAGACCGCGCTGCCGGGAAACTTGCGGGTGGCGATCAGGCACGGATGGCCGGCATCGGCCAGGAAGCGCGCCTCTTGCGCCATGCGCAATTCCATGCCGCCCAGCGCGCCGGAATGACTGGTGATCAGCACCTTCGCGCCGGGCCGGCGCGCGCCGCGCCACGCCTCGCGGCAATAGCCTTGCACGTAGGCGAGCTCCCAGCGGTGGCGAAACACGGCGATTGCGTCGCGGCGCAGCCACGCCAGCGCCGCGCCGGCCGCTTCGTCCAGCCAGCGCCTGAACATCCAGCGCGGCACGCCCAGCCACGCCGGGACAGCGCCCGGCCGCTCTTGGCGGTACTGGCCGCGCCCGAAGCGGCGCGCGCGCTGCAACAGGAACGGGGCTTGCAACTGGTGGGCCCGGATATGGTGGGCCACCACGGCATCGCGGCAGAACCAGCTGCGGAAGCCGGCCCCGGCCACGCGCCGCGTGAACGAGGTTTCGCCGCCCATCGCATATTCGCCGCCGTTGGGGCCCAGGCTCTCGTCGAAGCGGAAGCCGGCGTCGAGCACGGCGCGCCGCACGGCCATGTTCGCGCCCCATACGAGGCCGGGAAACACGGGGCCTTCGGCCAGATCGGGCGCCGTCAAGCCATAGGTCAGGCCCAGCGGGACGTGGGCCAGCACCCAGTCCGGCGGCGGATGCGCCCAGTCCGCCACGATGGCGCCGCCGAACACGGCGTAACCGGGATGGGCCGCCGCGCACGCGGCCAGGCGACGCAGCCAGTTGGGGGCCGGCATGGCGTCGTCGTCCGTGAACACCAGCAGATCGGTCGCCGCGTCGGCCAGCACCTCGGCCAGTCCCCGGTTGAGGGCGGCATTCTTGCCGCGCCGCGCCTCGTACAGGTAACGCAATGGCAGGCAGCCGGCATGGGCCTCGATGATGTCGCGGCTGCCATCGGTGCTGCCGTTGTCGACGATGACGAGACGCCAGCCACCGTCGGGCGGCACGAGCGCGCCATACGCGGCCAGCACCCTGGGCAAGGTGGGCGCGCCATTGTGGGTTGCCATGAGTACGGTCAACAAGGGCGCCGCTCCTCTGTCCTATAGTGGTTCGATATCGGAGCAACCAGTGTAGCCATGGCCGTTCATCCGGCCGTTGAGACGCGTCAACCCCTCACATCCCCATGCGCGACATTCTCGTCACCGTGATCGTGTTCGGCAGCCTGCCGATGGTGTTCAGGACGCCCGTCGCGGGCGTCCTGCTGTGGGTGTGGATCAGCGTGATGAATCCGCACACGCAGGGCTGGGGCTTCGCGCAGAATTTCCCGTTCGCCTACATCGTCGCCGTGTGCACCTTGCTGGGCATGGCGGGCCAGCGGGGGCCGAAGGCCCTGCCCGTCAACGGCATCACACTGACCCTGCTCGCCTTCATCGTCTGGATGAATGTGACGACACTGTTCGCCCTGTTCCCGGCCGCGTCCTATGAACAGTGGAACAAGGTGATGAAGATCATGCTGATGACGCTGGTCACGATGATGCTGGTGCGCAGCCGCGAGGATGTGCACCGGCTGATCTGGATCCTCGTGATCTCGCTCGGTTTCTATGGCGTCAAGGGCGGCATCTTCACGCTGCGCACCGGCGGCGAGGACCGCGTGTGGGGGCCGGAAGGCACGTTCATCGGGGACAACAACGCCATCGCGCTGGCCCTCATCATGACCATCCCGCTGATGCACTATCTGCTGCAACAGAGCGGCAACAAATGGCAGCGCCGCGCGATGGGCGCGACCATGGTGTTGTCGGCGCTGGCGGCGCTCGGCTCTTATTCGCGCGGCGCCCTGCTGGCGATCGCCGCCATGACCGTCTTCATGTGGTGCAAGAGCCGCAACAAATGGCGCAGCGGCGCCGTGATCGTGCTGCTGGCCCCGCTGTTGTTGCTGTTCATGCCGCAAAGCTGGAGCAGCCGCATGGACACCATCGGCGACTACCAGGCCGACGAATCGGCCATGGGCCGCATCAATGCCTGGTACATGGCTTACCACCTGGCGCGCGACCGGCTGTTCGGCGGCGGCTATGACGTGGCCGAACCGTCGCTGTTCGCCCGCTACGCGCCACATCCGGCCGACGTGCACGCCGCGCACAGCATCTATTTCCAGGTGCTGGGCGAACATGGCTTCGTGGGACTGGGCTTGTACCTGCTGCTGGGCATCTCCACGTGGCGCTGCGCCTCCTGGATCACCCGTCAGGCCGGCGACCAGCCCGAGCTGGCCTGGGCGGCCAGCCTGGCGACCATGATCCAGGCCAGCCTGATCGGCTTCGCCGTGGGCGGCGCCTTCCTCAGTCTCGTGTATTACGACGTGCCCTATTATCTGATGGCGGCGCTGCTGGCCATGCGCGCCCTGATCCAGGACACCCGTCCCAAACAGCCGCCGGCCCGTGCCGCGTCGCGCCAGCCGGCGGCGCCGGCCCCGGAGACATGATGCGCTGGCCACGCCGCCTCTCCATCCTCATCTACCACCGCGTCGTCGCGCGCCGCGATCCGCTGCAGCCGGCGATTCCGGACCTGCGCCAGTTCGACCGCCACATGCGCTGGTTGCGCCGCTGGTTCCACGTGCTGTCCCTGCCCGAGGCGGCGCGGCGCCTGCGCGACGGGACGCTGCCGCCGCGCGCGGCCTGCCTCACGTTCGACGATGGCTATGCGGACAACGTGGAACTGGCGCTGCCCGTCCTGCGCCAGCACGGCCTGCCGGCCTGTTTCTTCATCGCCACCGGCTACCTCGACGGCGGCCGCATGTGGAACGACGCCGTGATCGAGCACGTGCGGGCCGCAGCAGGTCCCCGGCTCGACCTGCGCCATCTGGGGCTGGCCTGCTACCCCATCCAAGACTGGCAGCAGCGGATACGCACGCTCGATCTACTGCTGCTGCGCCTGAAGTACTTGCCGTTTAGCGAGCGCCAGGCCATCGCCGACCAGCTCGCGCCGCCGCGCGCGCCTGGCCTGATGATGACAAACGCCCAACTGCGTCATCTTCACCGCGCCGGCATGGAGATAGGCGCCCACACCGTAGGCCATCCCATCCTGGCGGTCTTGCCGGACGTGGATGCCAGGCAGGAGATCGAAGCGGGCAAGGCGGCCCTGGAGCGCCTGATCGACAGCCCGGTCCAGTGCTTCGCCTACCCGAACGGCAAGCCCGGCCAGGATTATGACGGCCGCCATGTGCGCATGGTGGCCGATGCGGGCTATGTCGCGGCCGTGTCCACGCGCCCGGCGGCGGCCGCCCCGGGTTGCGATCCGCTGCAGCTGCCGCGATTCACGCCATGGGACGCGGCGCCGTGGCGTTTTGGCTTGCGCCTCGTTCGGAGCCGCTGGCGCCAGCCGGTTTGATGCCGAGCAGCACCGTGTACGGCGTGGCCACATGGGCCAGGAAGCGCAGCGCCGGCCAGCGGCGGACCGCCCGCACGAGCGCGATCGCGGCGGATCCGCGCCCTGCCAGCTCCATCAGGTCGAAGCGGTCCATGCAATGGAGCCCCTGCCGGCCCAGGTGGTCGCGCAAGCTGTAGTAGGTGAACCAGTTCACGGCCGGATAGGTGGCATGGCCCGCCAGCCACGGTTGGGTGGTGCGGGCCAGGTGCTCGCAGCGGCGCTTGAGCCAGGCGGGATACCACGAATACAGGGGCAGGCTGAATTCCTCCTGGCTCGGGCATAGCTTGTTGCTGGTGCTGATGAACAAGGCGCCGCCGGGCCGCAGCACGCGCACCATCTCGCTGAGGCAGGTCGTCCAGTCCGTCACATGTTCGAGCAGTTCCGGCGCGATGCACACGTCCATCGCGCCATCATCCCACGGCAAGGCGGTGGCCGAGGCGACGGCGAACTGGATGTCCAGTCCCGCCTGCCGCGCCCGTTGCCGCGCGAGCCCGACCAACGCTTCGTTGATATCGACGCCCTGCACGCGGTGCCCGAGGCCCGCCCACAGCCGGGATTGCGTGCCGGCGCCGCAGCCGATATCACCCACCCGCAACGGCCCGGCGGGCTGCCCGAGCGCCCGCCACACCGTCGCCTGGATCAGACGGAACCTGTCCCAGTCGGCGTCGCCATCACTCTGGCGGGCGTAATGGCGGTAGAAGTCGTCGTGACAGGTGGTGTCCCAGTCCGGCTCATCCCTGGCGGATTTGGAGCTCATCGCGCACCTCCTCATGTGACCGTCGCGCATCCACGCGCAGTTGTAACCATTGCTCCAACATCATGAGCACCCACACCATCGTGCCGTGATAGGGAGGATGGGCGGCCAGATGGGTGTCGAGCACATCGTCGATGAACGCGGGACGGACGATGCCGCGCCGCTTCAGAGCGCTCAGGCTGTCGCCAGCCAGGCTGCGCAGGCCGGCGTGGGTGTGCAGCCAATGCCCGACGGGCAGGCCGAACCCGTGTTTTTTCTTGTTCAGGATGGTGCGCGGCAGCGTTCCGCGCAGCGCCGCGCGGAAGAAGTGGCGCAGACGCGTGCCGCGCAGCTTGTCGTCCGGATGCAGGCGGGCCGCGAACGCCACCACTTCATCGTTCAGGAACGGGAAGGCCGCTTCCAGACCCGCCAGCTCGCACGCTTTGTTCACTTTTGGCAAGTCGTTGTCGGCCAGGGTGAAACGCATGTCCAACGCCAGCAGCCGGTTGATCTGGCTCAGGTGGCGTGTGGGCCAGTAGGCCAGATCGAGGATGCGCGCCGGCAGCGCACTGTCGACCGAGGCAAGAAACGCCGGTTCCAGCACAGCGTCGAAGCCGTAGTTCTGCAGCAGGTTGTACGTTTCCAGCCGCGCCGGCAGCGGCACCAGCGCCTGGCGCACGTAGCTGCGCGCCTTGCGCGCCAGCGGCAATTGCCAATCCGCCAGCAAACCGAACAGCAGCGGCTCCAGCACCAACTGGCGCAGCGGGGCCGGGCAGCGCTCGTAGCGCGACAGCACGGCCTGGTGCGCGTAGCGCGCGTTGCCGCCAAACAGCTCATCGCCGCCGTCGCCGCCGAGCATGCGGGTGATGCCGTCGGCCCTGGCCATGCGGGCGCAGTAATAGGCGGGAACGGCCGAGGCGTTGCCGAACGGCTGGTCGAACACGGCGCTCAGGTGGGGGACGGCCGCGCATACGTCCTCGGCCGTGACATACAGCACCCGGTGCCGCGTGCCGAACACCTGCGCGGCCAGGTTGGCGTAGTCGACCTCGTCGTAGCCGTCCACGTCGAACCCGATCGAATAGCTGCGGGCCGCGACATCGCCGCGCGCCAGCATGGCCACCACCGTCGAACTGTCGGTGCCGCCGCTAAGAAAGGCGCCCACCTCATGGCCTGCCAGCGCTTGCTGCACCGCGTCGCCGATCAAGGCGAGAAAGCGTGGCCGCAATTGGGGCCAGGGCGTACGCTCGCGTTCGAGGTAGCTGGGCGTCCAGTAGCGGCCGCGCTCCATCGCGCCGGCGCTGTAGCGCAGATACTCGCCCGGCAACAGCCGCTGCTGCTGGCGGTACATGGTGCCCGGTGCCGGGACCATGTGGAAATACAGGTAGTTAAAGATCGCCTGGTGATCGAGCGTGGCGTCGCCGGACGGGTGGGCCACGATGGCGTCGGCCGAACTGGCGAACAGCAGGCCCTGCGGCGTGGGCTGGAACAGCATCGGCCGGGCGCCGTTGCGGTCCACGGCAAGCAAGGCTTCGGCTCGGCGGCTGTCGAGTATGCACAGCGAGAACGCGCCGGCCAGCGCGTCGCAGCACCGCGGCCCCCGCACCGGCCACAGCGCGGCCAGGCGCGCGGCCACCTGCCCGCTCCCGCCCTCCAACGTCGGTTGACCCCAGATGGCGATCAGCAAACCATCGTGCCGGAACAGCTCGGCGCTGTCCGCACGGGCGGCGATGGCCACCGCCGCCGCGTCGCCGGACAGGGCTTGCACCGCGCTGCCATCGAAGCGCGTCAGCGACGCCGCCATCCTGGCCAGCCGTTGCCGCGCCAGGACGGCAGCGGCGCCAACGTCCGCCCCATCGTCGCCGCCCCGCGCCCGGTTGAACCAACCGCACAGGCCACTCATACCAGCACCTCCAGCGCAGGCGGATGGCTGAGGAAGGCGGTCGGGCTGGCCGTGAGTCCGTAAGCGCCGGACTGGAACACGACCACCAGATCGCCGACGTCCGCAGGCGGCAGCGCGACCTGCTCGGCCAGCACGTCGAGCGGTGTGCACAGCGGGCCGACCACGGACACCACTTCGCGCCCCCCATCGGTCATCCGGTTGCCGATGGCCACCGGGAAATTGCGACGCACACGCTGGCCGAAGTTGCCGGAAGCGGCCAGGTGGTGATGGAGGCCGCCATCGGTGATCAGATAGGTCTGCCCGTGCGAGACCTTGCGCTCCAGCACGCGACACACGTAGATGCCGGCCTCGGCCACCAGGTAACGCCCCAGTTCCAATGCCAGCATCGCCTCCGGCGCGGCGCGGCGCAACAAATCCAGCGACCGCTGCAACGCGGCCGCCACCGGCGCCAGCGCCAACGGCTGGTCCCCGGGGAAATACGGCACGCCGAAGCCGGCGCCGATATTGAGCTGCCGCAGGGGAGCGGGCGCGTGTTCGGCCATGCGCACCGCCAGTTGGACGCTCCGTGTCTGGGCTTCGGCGATAGCGGCCGGCGACAGATTCTGCGCGCCGCAGAAGATATGGAAGCCCTGAAAATCGAGCTCCCGCTGCCGCATCGCCGTCAGCATCGCCGGCACCCGCTGCTCGTCCACGCCGAATGGACGGGGCCCGCCGCCCATCTTCATGCCGGCCAACTTGAGTTCGAAGTCGGGATTGATGCGGATCGCGACGCGCGGCGCCAGGCCCAGTCGCTGCCCGGTCGCCGCCACGCGGTCCATCTCCTGTTCCGATTCGACGTGTAGCAGGATGCCGGCCGCCACCGCACAACCCAATTCCGCGTCGGACTTGCCGGGGCCGGCGAAGCTGATGCGGTCCGCGGCCATGCCGGTGTCGAGCGCCACCCGCAGTTCGCCTCCGGACGCGACGTCGATCCCGTCCACCAGCGCCGCCACCATCTGCACCACGGCCGGCATGGGGTTGGCCTTCATCGCGTAATGCAGGCGGATGCCGGCCGGCAGCGCGCGCCGCAGGGTGTCCACGCGCTGGCCGATCTGCTGCCTGTCGTAGGCATAGAATGGCGTGCGCCCCACCCGCTCGGCCAGCCGTGGCAGCGCGACGCCGCCCACCTGCAGCGCGCCGTCCAGCACTGGAAACGGCGCGGCGGGCATATGGAGGGGCGCATTCATCGCCGCCCCTGTGCGCCGGCCGCGGCCAGCTCGCTGGCCAGCAGCGGCCGGTCGATCTTGCCGTTTGGATTGCGCGGCAACGGCGTCGCGCGCAGCTCGACCCAGGCGGGCACCATGTAGGCGGGCAAGGCGGCGCGGCAGGCAACCAGCACCTGCTCGGCGCTGGCAGGGGCCGCCTCGTCCGGCACGACGACCAGCACGATGGCCTGTCCCAACTGCGTGTGCGGCACGCCGATGGCGGCGGCCTCGCGCACCAGCCCCGATGCGTACACCACCTGCTCCACTTCGACCGGACTGACCCGGTAGCCGGACGTCTTGATCATGTCGTCGCTGCGGCCAATGAAATACAGAAAGCCTTCCTCGTCCATGCGCACGGTGTCGCCCGACCACACGGCCGCCTCCGGCAGCGGCAGGCCGGGCAGGCGCGGCGGCAATGGCCGGAAGCGCTGCGCCGTGCGGTCCGCGTCATTCCAATAGCCAAGCGCCACCAGCGGGCCACGATGGACCAGTTCGCCAGGCTCGTTGGCGGCGCACGGCGTGCCGTCGGCGCGCAGCACCAGCACTTCCGCGTTCGGGATCGCCTTGCCGATGGAATCGGGCCGGCGGTCCAGTTGTTCCGGCGCGAGGTAGGTGGAGCGGAATGCCTCCGTCAAGCCATACATCAGGTAGATGCGGGTGTCGGGCAACGCGCGGCGCAAGGCGTCGAGCGTGCGGCGCTGCATGGCCCCGCCGGAATTGGTGATGTAGCGCAGGCGCGTGGCGCTGTGCCAGCTCAGTTCCGACAGCTGTATCCACAGCGGCGGCACGGCGGCCAGCCCGGTGATGTGCTCGCGCTCGACCGTGTCGATGATGTCGCGCAACAGCAAATGGTTCATCAGGACGGCGCAGGCACCGCTGAGGAAGGCCGTGGTCAGCTGGCTCAGGCCGTAGTCGAAGCTCAGCGGCAGCACGCACAATATGCGGTCTTCGGGGCGGTTCTCCAGGTAGGCGGCGACACTGACCGCGCCCGCCACCAGGTTGCGGTGCGACAGCACCACGCCCTTGGGCATGCCGGTGCTGCCGGAGGTGTACAGTATGGCCGCCACATCCGCGTCGATACGGCGGTGCGCGGTGGCCGCGCCGGCCGCGTCGTCCATCCTCATGCACGCGTGCCAGTCCAGCACGGCCACGCCGGCGATGTCCGGCAAGCCCTGTTCGCCGCCATCGGTCAACACGATGGCGCGCAGGTCCGGGCAGGCGTGCAGTACCGGCAGCAAGCGGCTCAGCCGCTCGCGCGACGTGACCAGGATGCGCACGTTGCAATCAGCCAGGATATAGGCTACCTGCGGCCCCTTCAGCAAAGGGTTGACGGGCACGAACACGCCCCCGGCCGCCGCCGCGCCGAACATGGCGACGACCGCCTCCTCGCGCTTTTCCAGATACACGGCCAGCCGGTCGCCCGGCGCCAGTCCGGTGCGCAGCCAGGTCCCGGCCGCCGTCCCGACCATGGCGGCGAGCGCCTCGTAGGACAGGCTGGCGCCCTGGTAGGACAGCGCCGGCGCGCGCGGCGCGCGGCGGGCCGACTGGAAGATGAACTCGTGAATAAGCTGGGCCATCGGCCACCTCTGAGCGTTGGGTATCGCCTATGATTGAGACAAATGGCGCGGCGCTCTTTGATGCCTGTCAATCGACGCAACCGTTTGCGCGGCCGCAAAGGGATGGCTCGCCGCCCGGTGTTTAATCGGACGAGAACCCTGGTCCCCGTCCCCGCCATGCACAACCGTCTGACACGCGCGATCACCGAACTGGGATGGCTCAACGCCATGCTGTACCTGTGCGACCAGGTCCTGGCGCGGCTCACGGGCGGCCGATGCGCGATCCATAAATATCAGTTCGTCGCGCAACGGCTGGGCGATCAGCCGCTGTGCCCCGGCCGTGGCAACGACATCGAGATCCGCGTGCTGCCGCACCGGGAGGCGATCCCGCCCCGCTATCCGCGCCCGGCGACGGTGCTGGACAAGCGCTACGCGCAGGGCGCGATCAGCCTGGCGGCGTACCGGCGCCATGAGCTGATCGGCTTCCTGTGGCTGCTGTTCGACGGCTGCCAGGAAGACGAGGTGCGCGCCCGCTACCGGCTCGTGTCGCCCCGCTCATGCTGGGATTTCGACGTCTATGTCCGGCCGCAGGACCGCTTCGGCTGGGCTTTCTGCCGCCTGTGGGACGAGGCCCGCCGTCTGCTGCGCGCGCGTGCCGTGCGCTGGTCGTGCAGTCGCATCTCGGCCTTCAACGCCGCCTCGCTGAGCGCCCACGCGCGCATCGGCACGGTGCCACTGGGCAGCGCCACCTTCCTGCGCTGCGGACAGTGGCAATGGATGGTGGCCACGCTGGCGCCCCATTTCCACTTCTCGCGCGGCCCCGCATCCGCCCCCCAGCTGAGCTTCGATACGGGCGCGCTCGACCTCAACCCCAACCAGGAGCCGCCATGCCGCCACTAGACCAGGTAAGAACGATACTGAGCGAGACGCTGGGCGTGCCCCAGCTTGGCCGGGGACGCGACACGCCCTTGCTGGGCAGCGTGCCCGAACTCGATTCGATGGCGGTGGCCAGCGTGATCACGGCGCTGGAAACGCGCTTCGACATCGAAGTGCTGGACGATGAAATCAGCGCCCGCCATTTCGCCACCCTCGGCACGCTCAGCGACTTCGTGCAGAGCAAGCTGGCATGATGGACGATACGGTGCGCGGCGCAGTGCCGTTCCTGCTGGAGGCCGACCCTGGTGCACGCTTTTGCCTGTACCACGCGCCGCAAACGGAGGTGCCACGCGGCGCCATCGTCTACGTGCCGCCATTCGCCGAGGAACTCAACAAGTGCCGCCGCATGGCCGCCCTGCAAAGCCGTCGCCTCGCCCACGCCGGCTATGCCGTGGTCCAGCCCGATCTGTATGGCTGCGGCGACAGTGACGGCGACTTTGGCGATGCGCGCTGGCATCTGTGGCTGCGCGATATTGAACACGTTTGCCACTGGCTGCGCGACCAAGGCTATGGCCAGCCATGCTTGTGGGGTGCGCGGCTGGGCGCGCTGCTGGCGCTCGATTTCGCTTGCGCGGCGACCACCGCCCCGCCGGCGTTGATCATGTGGCAGCCCGCCCTCGACGGTCGCCGCCACATCAACCAATTCCTGCGGGCCGGGCGCGCGGCAAGCATGCTGGCCCCCGGGCCCGCGCCCTCCGACGCGCGGACCACCGCCCAGGTGGCGCCGCTCGAAGTGGCGGACTGCACGCTGGCACCGCAGCTCGAAGTTGCAGGCTACGCGCTGGCGCCGCAGCTCGAAGTGGCGGGCTACGCGCTGGCGCCGCAGCTGCTCCAGGCCATCGTCGGACGCGACGCGGGCCAACTCACTCCCCCCTGCCCTGTGCACTGGCTGGAAGTGGACAGCGCGGCGGAATCGGCGTCCGGCGCCACGCCGCGTCTGGCCGCGACCGTGGCGCCGGCTTCCGAACGCCAGATCGCGCGCTGGCGCGCCGCCGGCGTCGCGGTCACGGCGCGGGCGGTGTGCGGCCCGTCCTTCTGGGCCAGCACGGAAAGCGTGGCCTGCCCCGCCTTGCTCGACGCTACCAGCGCGCTGGAGCTGCCGTGACAGCGCGCCCGCAGTTGCTGCGCATCCCGTGCAACGGCGACTGGCTGGTGGGCATCCTCCATCTTCCATCGGCCCCGCTGCCGCGCGGCGTGCTGGTCGTGACCGGAGGGCCGCAATACCGCGTCGGTAGCCATCGGCAGTTCGTGCTGCTGGCACGCCGCCTGTGCAGCGCCAACATTCCCGTGCTGCGCTTCGACTTCCGTGGCATGGGCGACAGCGAGGGCGAATCGCGCACGTTCGAACAGGTGGACGACGACGTGCGGGCCGCCATCACGCATTTCTTCCAGGCGGTTCCCGCGCTGCGCGAACTGGTGCTGTGGGGACTGTGCGATGGCGCCACCGCCGCCGCGTTCCACGCCGGAGGCGACGCGCGCGTGCGCGGCCTGGTCATGCTCAATCCCTGGGTGCGCGCCGTCCAGACCGAAGCGCGCGCCACGCTGCGCTATTACTACCTGGCCCGGTTGCGGGAGCCCCAATTCTGGCGCAAGCTGGCCACGGGCGCGCTGGGCGTCGCGCATGCGCTGCGCACGCTGCGCCAGGTGATGCGGCTGGCACGCGGTGGAGGCGGCGACGCGGACGGGGACTTGCCACAGCGGCTGTACCGGGCGTTGCAGGCGTTCCAAGGCCAGGTGCTGATCATCCTGAGCGGTGCCGACCTCACGGCGCACGAGTTCGCGGGCCTGAAGACGGACCATGCCCACTGGCGCACCCTGCTGGCCGAGCCGCGTTTCCGGCAGGTGACGCTGCCGCAGGCGAACCACACGTTCGCGCGCGCCGCGTGGCGCGATGAAGTGGCGGCACTGTGCGCCGATTGGATCGCATCGTGGTGAAGCGCGTGCTGATGATCGCCTTCCACTATCCGCCCATGCGTGGCAGCAGCGGGATACAGCGGGCACTCAAGTTCTCGCAGTACCTGCCGCAAGCTGGCTGGCAACCGCTGGTGCTGTCGGCCCACCCGCGCGCCTATCCCGACACCAGCGCCGACCAACTGGACGAGGTGCCGCCCGGTTTGACCATCCACCGGAGCGCCGCCTGGGACGCGGCCCGCCACCTGGCCCTCGGTGGCCGCTATCCCGCATTGATCGCCCAGCCCGACCGCTGGATCTCCTGGTGGCTGAGCGCCGTTCCGGCCGGGCTGCGCCTGATCCGGCGCCACCGGGCCAGCGTGATCTGGTCCAGCTACCCGATCGCCACCGCTCATCTGGTGGCGCTGACGCTGCATCGGCTGACCGGCCTGCCATGGGTCGCCGACCAGCGCGACCCGCTCACCGAACCGGGCTTCCCCCCCGATCCGCGCACCCGCCGCATCCACCAATGGATAGAAGCGCAGGCCGTCCGCCGCAGCGCCGCGATGGTGTGCACCACGCCGGGCGCCATGCGTGCGTGCCAGCAACGCCATCCGGCGCTGGCCGATGGCCAGGCGCGCGTGATCGAAAACGGCTACGACGAGGACAGCTTCAAGCACGCGGCACTGTCCGCGCGCGGCGAGCGCGGTGGCGCCGGCGCCGGCGCCGGCGTGTTTCGGCTGCTGCACAGTGGCCTGGTCTACCCATCCGAGCGCGATCCGCGCCCCCTGTTCGCCGCGCTGCAACGGCTGCAGGCCGCCGGCGCGATTGGCGCCGGCAATTTCCGCCTGGTGCTGCGGGCCCATGGCCACGCGGACTTCCTGCGTCCCCTGATCGCCCGCCACCGGATCGAATCGCTGGTCGAGCTGGCGCCGCCCCTGCCGTACCACGACGGGTTGGCCGAAATGCTGGCGGCCGATGGTCTGCTGCTGCTGCAAGCCGGCAACTGCAATCACCAGATCCCGGCCAAGCTCTATGAGTACCTGCGCGCGGGCCGCCCGGTGCTAGCCCTGACCGATCCGGCCGGCGACACCGCCGCCACGCTGCGGCTGGCCGGCATCGACACCATCGCCAGGCTCGACGAGGAAGCGGACATCGCGCACGCGTTGACGCGCTTCCTGCATCTGGCGCGCCAGGGCGCCGCGCCGCTGGCCACGCCGGCCACCATCGCCCGCCACTCGCGCGCCGCACGCACGCGGGAACTGGCGGCCCTGTTTGATGACATCGCCCTCCGGGAGGCCAAATGAAACCCCACCATCTGCTGTGCGCCCTGCTGCTGCCGGGCGCCGTCCACGCCAGCGCCGTCGATTGCGGGCCGCTCGTCCACAACGAGATCGGCGGCGACTACACCAACGCCAACGACCGCAGGACGCTGGCCGTGGTCGAGCAATTCCATTTCACTCCGGACGTCGAACATCTGATCCGTGGCGCGAGCGGCAAACTCGGTGACGACATCGGCTACACGCTCGAGCATTTCCCCAATCACCACCGGGCGCTGGCGGCCATGGCGCGCCTGGCGCTGCGGGACAAGACCAGCCAGCCGCTGGGCGCGCGCTACACGGTGGCGTGCTATTTCGACCGTGCCCTGCGCACGCGCGCGGACGATCCCCAGGTGCATGCGCTGTTCGGCGGCTACCTGCTGGCGCTCGGGAACGTGGACGGGGCACTGGACCAGCTGCGCGAGGCCGCGCGGCTCGCGCCCGACAACGCCACTAACCAATACAACCTGGGCCTCGTGTATCTGCGCAAGCAGGACTACGCGGCGGCGCTGGCCTGCGCCCATGCCGCCTATGCCAAGGGCTACCCGCTGCAAGGCTTGAAGAACAAGCTGGCCGCCGCCGGGCAGTGGCGCGACGCGCCCTGAGCGCAGATCAGCCAGCCCCGCGCAGCCCATGATGGGCCATCAGGTCGTACAGCGTGGGCCGGCTGATGCCGAGCAGTTCGGCCGCCTTCACAATATTGCCGTCGACCCGGGCCAGCGCGCGCACCATCACGCGATACTCGGCCGCCTCGCGCGCCTGGCGCAGGTTGATCGCCTCCTCGGCCGCTTCCGCCGCCGGCAGGCCCAGGTCCGAGGCCATGATGTGCGGCCCTTCGGCCATGATCACGGCGCGCTTGATGCAGTTCTCCATCTCGCGCACATTGCCTGGCCAGGTGTAGGCCTCGATGGCGGCCAGGGCCTCCTGGCTGAACGCCATCGCGGGCCGGCCCTCGGCGGCGCTGAATTTGTGCTTGAAGTGGTGGGCCAGCAGCGCGCAATCGCCCACGCGCTCGCGCAGCGCCGGTATCATCAGGACGATTTCGCTCAGGCGGTAGAACAGGTCGTCGCGGAAGCGGCCCGCCTGGGCCAGCGCGCGCAGGTTCTGATGGGTGGCGCAGACGATGCGCACGTCCACGCCGATCTCGGCGCGGCCGCCCACCCGTTCGATCACGCGCTCTTGCAGGAAGCGCAGCAGCTTGGCTTGCAACGCCATCGCCATGTCGCCTATCTCGTCCAGGAACAGGGTGCCGCCGTGGGCCAGTTCGATCTTGCCCAGCGTCTGGCGCAGCGCGCCCGTGAACGCGCCCTTCTCGTAGCCAAACAGTTCGCTTTCGAGCAGGTGTTCGGGGATGGCGGCGCAGTTGATGGCGACGAAGCGCTTGTCGTGGCGCGCGCTCAGCGCATGCAGGCCGCGCGCCAGCAACTCCTTGCCGCAGCCGGAGTCACCGAGCAGCATCACGGTGGCCGACGACGGCGCCACCTTCTCCACGCTGCGGCACACCTTGAGCATGCCGGGATCGCGGCTGATGATGCCGGCCAGCGGCGAATCGGCCTGGGTCTGCAGCATGCGGCGATTCTCCTGCTGGATCTCGTGCAGGTAATACGCCCGGCTTACGACCAGCGCGAGCAGGTCGGCATCGAGCGGCTTCTGGTGGAAGTCGTAGGCGCCGGCGCCGATGGCTTTCAGCGCGTTGCCCCGGTCCTGATTGCCCGACAGGATGATGACCTTGGTGTCGGGCGCCGCCGCCAGGATCAGCGGCAGCAGCGCCAGTCCCTCGCTGGCGCCGTCGGGATCGGGCGGCAGCCCCAGGTCCATCGTCACCACGGCCGGCTGGTGGCGGCGCAACTGGGCCAGGGCCGTCTCGCGATCGGCCGCCACCACCACTTCGTAGCGGTCGAGGCTCCAGCGCAGCTGCGTTTGCAGGCCCGCATCGTCTTCGATGACCAGCAATTTCCTTTTGCCCATCGCGCGCCCCCCGTCTACGCCGCCGCCACGGCCTGCGGGCACAGCGGCAACACCACCCGGAACGTCGATCCCGCCCCCGGGACGCTCGACACTTCCAGCTCGCCGCCCAGGTCGCGGATATATTCGCGGCTTTCGAACACGCCGATGCCCATGCCCGCCGGCTTGGTGCTGTCGAACGGCTGGAACAAGTGCTCGCGGATGAACTGCGTGCTCATTCCGTGCCCGGTGTCGGTCAGCTCCACGACGGCAGCCTGGCCCACGTGCAGCAAGCGCACCGTGATGCTGCCGGTGGGCGGCGTGGCCTCCACCGCGTTCTGCAGCAGATGACCGAGCACCCGTTCCAGCCGGCCACCGTCGGCCCGCACCATCAGCGCCGGCGCGCAGCACACCAGCACCGGCGCCGGCTTCCCCCCGGCGTGCGCTTGCACCGCGCGCGCCAGCAGTTGATCGAGCGCGAGCGGCGCGTCCTGGTCCTTGTACTGATCCCTGTCCTGGCCCCGGTGCAGCTTGCGCAGCAGTTGCGTCATCTTGTCGACGGAATGGGCCAGCGTGGCGAGCATATCCTGCTGGAAGGCGGGATTGTTCTTGTGCCGCTCCGCGTTGGCGAGCAAGAGGGACAGCTGCGAGACGAGGTTCTTCAGGTCGTGCACGATGAAGGCCGACAGGCGGTTGAAGGACTCGAACTGGCGCGCCACGGCCAGCGAATCGGCCGAGTCCCGATGCGCGAGGCAGGCGGCGGCCTGGCTACCTGCGATCTTGAGCAGATCCGTCACCTCCCAGTTGAGCGCCATGCGGACCCGGGGCTGGTCCAGCGTGACGAAGCCGAACAGGCGTCCGTGCAGCATCAAGGGCACCACGAGCCACACCTGTCCCATCGCCATCAGCCAGGACGGGGGCGAAAGCTGCTCGTAGGGATGGACCAGTTGGCGCCACTGCACGACGTCGATCACCCACTGGCGTTGTTCCATGAACTCGGAGAACGCGCTGTCGGCCGGCTCGGCCGCCTGCGGCATGGCCAGGTTCCAGCCGGCCGCCGGTTCGAAGCGCTGCCGTTCGCGCCGCATCCACAGGGTGCCCGCCGGACTTTCCACCAGCGCCGCCACCGCCTCGATGGTCCGCTCACCCAGCGCCGGTCCGCCATCGGCCAGGGCGCGGGTGAAACGCAGCCATTCCTGGCGGTAATCGTAACTGCCCTGGTAGAAGTGCTTGTTGATCAGCACCTTCAGGCTGGCGCGCATGGCGCCCGAGAACAGCACGCCGGCCAGCAGCAGCGCCGCGCCGAACAAGCAGGCCAGCTGCATCAACGGCCCCCAGGCACCGCCCACGTAGCGCAGGTAGTAGGCGCTGGAGGCCAT
Source organism: Rugamonas sp. GW822-FHT03B10 (assembly GCF_058801745.1). Lineage (NCBI taxonomy): Bacteria > Pseudomonadati > Pseudomonadota > Betaproteobacteria > Burkholderiales > Oxalobacteraceae > Rugamonas > Rugamonas sp. GW822-FHT03B10. The sequence goes on from NZ_JBXANP010000012.1 coordinate 72,766, forward strand.
GGCCAGCAGGTAGATGGCCGAACCAAGCAGCGCCGCCGAGCGGAACAGGATCTGGCGCGAGAACGCCAGGCCGGGCGACCAGCCCGGGTTGCGCGCGGCCGCGATGCCGATCAGCGGCGCGCACAGCGCATTGACCATGCCGCGGGCGGCCCAGATGTCCGGGTTCAGTTGCCGGAACAGCAGCGCGTCGCTGTACAGGTAGAAGTCGTAGGCGAACATGGCGCCTATGCCGAGGCAGGCGAACTTGATGCCCCAGCGGCTGACCGGCGGCGTGTTGCGGTACAGGTGTTCGACCAGCAGCATGCCCAGCACGGCCAACAGCACGCCGGCGCCGATGGTCCACGTGGCGCTTCCCGGCGCCGGCCCCAGCCACACGCGGGCGCCCATGGTGGCGACGAGCGGCATGACCAGCGCGACCAGCGCGACCGACAGGCCCGGCAGCCCACCCGAGGAACGCCGTCGCCGGGATTGCAACTGCTGGAGCAGCGCGAGCCACGCGCCCGTGCGCGACCATTCGAGCCACAAGGCCGTCGTCGTCGTGGGCTGCTTGCCGGAAAACGCCATGCCGATGGCCCAGACGGCTGTCAACAAACATGCACACGCCAGCGCGGCACCGTGGGGGCGCGCCCGCACCTTCCGCAACAGCAACATGGTCAACAACACGAACGTCGCGCCGGCGATGCCGTAACTGAACGCGGCGATGCCGGGCACGGTCCATGGCGCCAGCATCATCGGCTGCCCTTGCCGAACAACACCACCTGCACCGTGTCGATCAGGATCAGCAGGTCCAGGAACAGGCTGTTGTTCTTGACGTAGTACAAGTCATATTGTAATTTTTGCACCGCATCGTCGACCGAAGCGCCATAGCGGTAGCGCACCTGGGCCAGGCCCGTGATGCCAGGCTTGATGCTGTGCCGCACGTTGTAATACGCGACCTGGCCGCACAACCGATCCACGAAATAGCCGCGCTCGGGCCGTGGCCCCACGAAGCTCATCTCGCCCTTGAACACATTGAGCATTTGCGGCAGCTCGTCGATGCGCAGCTTGCGGATCCAGTGGCCCACGCGCGTGACGCGCGGGTCGTCGGCGCTGGCCCAGCGCGGCTGGCCATCGCGTTCCGCGTCCATGCGCATGCTGCGGAACTTGAGCACATTGAAATTGCGGCCGCCTTTGCCCACCCGTTGTTGTTGGTAGAACACCGGCCCGCCATCCTCGGCCACGATCCACGCGGCCGTCATGAGCATCAATGGCAATGTGACGAGGCAGATGGCGCTGCTGGCCAGCAGGTCGAAGGCGCGCTTGACGGCGGCCCGCAGGAAACTCTGGTCGAAGCCGCCGCCAAAGATCAGGAAACTCGGTTGCAGGGAGTCGATGCGGATCTGGCACGCTTCGCGCTCGAAAAACGTGGCCGCGTCCGTGATGCGGAGGCCGCCCAGCGCGCATTCCAGCAATTGACGCACGGGAAACGCGCCATTGCGGCGGTCACCGACCGTGACGACGATCTCGGTCGCGCCGTGATGGCGGGCCAGGGCCAGCAGCGACTGGTCCGCCGGCAGCAGCGTCTTGGCCGCCACGCGCGACGCCTCGCCGGCCACCGGCACGCAACCGACCACCTCGAAACGGTGCAGACCGGCCCCGCCGGCCGCCAGCGCCACGCACTCGCTGGCCGTGGCGCCATCACCGACCAGGATGACCTTCTCGACCAGCATGCGCGACTGCGCCGACGCCAGCAGGGCCAGCCGCGTCAGCAGCACGCCGCCGGCCCCCAGCAGAAACACCACCATCGTCGATGGCCCGAACTGCACCAGCGGCGCCGCGCCGATCGGCATGCTCAGCAAGCCGAACCCCAGCGCGAACGCGGGCAGGATGCGCAACAGCGTGTGTTTGATGTCCTCGCGACAAGTATTCTGGTACATACCGAGCGTGCTCATGCTGAACACCAGCACCAGGGCGAAGGCCAGCGCCGACAGGTAGGGCGAGTCCGGGTGGCGCCGTCCCAGCCACGCGGCCGTCGGGGCCGCGGCCACCGTCAGCAATATCAGCAGCTCCATCAACAACAGCATGAAGCCCATTTTCGACACGTAATGGTGGAAAATCCTGATCACGGCGCCCTCCTGCCCACCCGGCACGCGGGGGAGCTTTCATCATGGCGCAGCCCGATGCGGTCCATGTTGAGGCGCCACAAGGCAGGGTTAGCGCGGCAGTAAATTGATGCGGTCCAGCCCACCCGGCTGACGCCATGCTGCCAAATGGTCTATAGTAGAGGTCTTCACCGGATACAGACTTCACCATGAAATTTGATGTTGCTATTGTCGGCAGCGGATTGGCCGGCTTGTCGGTCGCCCTGCACCTGGCCGAAACGCGCACGGTCGCGATCATTTCCAAACGCACGCTGCAGGATGGCGCCAGTAACTGGGCCCAGGGCGGCATCGCCGCCGTGCTCGATTCCGGCGACAGCCACGCGGAACATATCAACGATACCCTGGTCGCCGGCGGCGGCCTGTGCGACGAGGGCGCCACGCGCTTCATCGTCGAGCATGGCCGGGAAGCGATCGAATGGCTGATCGCGCAAGGCGTGCCGTTCACGCGCGACGAATCGGCCGAACTGGGCTTCCACCTGACGCGCGAAGGCGGCCACAGCCAGCGCCGCATCATCCACGCGGCCGACGCCACCGGCCATGCGGTGCAGGTCACGCTGGAGGAAAAAGTACGGGCCCATCCGAACATCACCTTGTTCGAGCACCATTGCGCGATCGACCTGATCACCTCCGACAAGCTGCACCCGGCCAAGAAGGGCCACGCCCAGCCCAAGTGCCACGGCCTGTACGTGCAGGACGAACAGACCGGCCAGGTGCACACCTTCGCGGCCGAGCACACGGTGCTGGCCACGGGCGGCGCCGGCAAGGTCTACCTGTACACCACCAATCCGGACACGGCCAGCGGCGACGGCATCGCCATGGCGTGGCGCGCCGGCTGCCGCGTGTCGAACATGGAATTCATCCAGTTCCACCCGACCTGCCTGTACCACCCGTACGCCAAGTCGTTCCTGATCACGGAAGCGATCCGGGGTGAAGGCGGCTTGCTCAAGCTGCCGCCCGAAGCCGGCGCGGCGGCGGGCAGCCGCTTCATGCTGGCCCACGACGAGCGCGCCGAGCTGGCGCCGCGCGACGTGGTGGCGCGCGCCATCGACTTCGAGATCAAGAAGCGCGGCCTCGACTATGTGCACCTGGACATCAGCCACAAACCGGCAGAATTCCTGATCGAGCACTTCCCCACCATTTACGCGCGCTGCCTGGAACTGGGCATCGACATCACCAAGCAGCCGATCCCCATCGTGCCGGCCGCCCACTACACGTGCGGCGGCGTGGTGACCGACCTGGCCGGCCGCACCGACCTGCCCGGCCTGTACGCGGTGGGCGAGACGGCCTGCACCGGCCTGCACGGCGCCAACCGCCTGGCCAGCAACTCGCTGCTCGAATGCCTGGTGATCGGCCGCGCCTGCGCGACCGACATCGCGGCCAAGGAAAAGGATGAAATCCCCTACCTGCCGGACTGGGATGAAAGCCGGGTCACGGATGCCGACGAGGAAGTGGTGATCGCCCACAACTGGGACGAGCTGCGCCGCTTCATGTGGAATTACGTGGGCATCGTGCGCACCACCAAGCGCCTGGAACGGGCGCAGCACCGCATCGCGCTGCTGAAGGAAGAAATCGACGAGTACTACCGCAACTTCCGCATCACGCACGACTTGCTGGAGCTGCGCAACCTGGTCGATGTGGCCTCGCTGATCGTCAACAGCGCGTTGCAGCGGCGCGAGAGCCGTGGCCTGCACTTCAGCCGCGACTATCCGGACACGCTGCCGAAGGCGCTGCCCAGCGTGCTCACGCCGTCGCGCCGGCAGGGCTGACCCGTCAAGGGACGGCGACGTTGAAGCGGTGGCCCAGCCGTTTCAACTCGCCGCGCTCGACCAGCGTCCTGAAGGCCGCGTCGAAACGGGCGCGGAATTCGTCGTGTTCCGCGTCATGGGGAAAGGCGAAATAGCCATCCTGCTGATCCAGCGCCTGCGGCAACGCCACCACCGTCCCGGCCAGACGCAGCCGGGCCAGCACCGGTTCCGTGTTGCGCACATTGGTCGCGAACAAATCCACGTGTTGATGGGCCACCATTAGCAAGCCGCTGTCCACCGTGTTTGCCACGCTCGTGTGCAGGCCCGCGCTGGCCTGCGCGAAGGCCGCGCCATAAACCCAGCCATTGAGGATCACGATGCGGCGCTCGGCCAGCTTGCCGTAATCGCCGGTCCACGCGATGTGCGCGTCCGGCCGCGCGTAGAACACCATCTGGTCGCGGTAGAACGGCAATTGGGAAAAGGCCATCTGCCCCAGGCGGGCCGGAGATTTGTAGGGTCCCACCAGCAGGTCGATCTTGCCCTGCGCCACCAGCGCCTGCGCGCGCGGCCACGGATACAACTCGAACCGCACCGTATCGTTCATCTGCTGCGCCACGCGCCGGATGATGGCCGGCCCCAGCCCGTCGAACTCGCCGTCGGCCGTGCGTTCAAACACGCGCTCGAAGTGGGCGCCGGCCACCAGCCACTCGCGCGCCAGCGCCTGCCCGGCCGCGCCCTGCAGCAACGGCAGCAATACCAGCAGCGCGAATCGCCACGGGCGACCGCGCCGCCGCTGGTCCGCACTCAAGCCCACACACCGCATATCCGCCTCTCGCCCCTGGCCATACCGACACCACATCATACCCAAACGCGGCATGACCGGCCTGCATATACCTCGCTGGACGGTACAATATAGCGCACCACGTCGTGGCGTTCCAGTCAACAGCGGCCGCCACGCCACATTACCCTCACCGCCAGCAGCCGATGAATTCAGCCAACGACACCTCCGCCAGCCAACTGCAACTGCGCGCCGCGCAGCCGGCCGACATCCCCCGCATGGAAGCATTGATCGCCCGTTCCGGCATCGAGCTGAGCGCCGGTTTCTACACGCCGGAGCAGGCGCAGGCCGTCACCCGCCACGTGTTCGGCGTGGACACGCAACTGGTGGCGGATCAAACCTACTTTCTGATCGAGCGAGATGGCGTGGCGCTGGCCTGCGGCGGCTGGAGCAAGCGCAGCACGCTGTTCGGCGCCGACCGCGCCAAGACCGGCCCCGATCCGCTGCTGGATCCGGCCAGTCAGCCAGCCCGCATCCGCGCGTTCTTCGTCTCGCCGGACGCGGCCCGCCAGGGCCTGGGCCGCATGCTGCTGCGGCACTGCACGGAACAGGCGGGCGCCGCCGGCTTCCGCGCGCTGGAATTGGCCGCGACCATGCCTGGCGTGCCCTTGTACGAGGCGGCCGGTTTTACGATACTGGAGAGGATGGAACTTGCGCTGCCAGGCGGCGTGCAGGTGCCGCTGGCGCGCATGCGCAAGGAGATCGCCGCCTGACGCGGCGGCGATCAGTGCCGAATCAGCCGACGATGCGCATCGAATAATCGGTGGCGCGCACGTCCTTGGTCAGGCTGCCGATGGAGATGCGGTCCACGCCCGTTTCGGCGATGGCGCGCACGGTGTCGAAGTTGATGCCGCCGGATGCCTCCAGCAGCGCGCGCCCCGCGTTGCGGGCCACGCCTTCGCGCATCATGTCGAGGCTGAAGTTATCGAGCAGGATGGAGGTGGCGCCGGCCGTCAGCGCTTCCTCCAGTTCGTCCAGGCTTTCCACTTCCACCTGGATCGTCACGCCCTTCTCCAGCCGCATGGCGGCCGCCACGGCGGCAGTGACGCCGCCAGCCGCCGCGATGTGATTCTCCTTGATCAGGATGCCGTCGTACAGGGCCATACGCTGGTTCTGGCCACCGCCCACGCGCACCGCGTACTTCTGGGCCAGGCGCAGGCCGGGCAAGGTCTTGCGCGTGTCGAGGATGGCGGCCGAGGTGCCCTCCACCACATCCACATAACGGCGCGTGACGGTGGCCACGCCCGACAGCAGTTGCAGGAAATTGAGCGCGCTGCGTTCGGCCGTCAGCAAAGCGCGGGCCGGGCCCTGGATGGTGCACACCAGGCTGTCGGCCTTCATCCGATCGCCCTCGGCGTACTGCCAGTCGATCTCGATGCCGGCGTCCAGGCAGTTCATGATGCCTTCGAACCAAGGCGCGCCGCACAGCACGGCGTCCTCGCGCACGATCACGCGCGCGGTGGCGCGACCGCCGGCGGGCACCAGCTCGCCCGTCAGGTCGCCGCTGCCGACGTCCTCCAGCAGGGCGGCCAGCAGGTTGGCTTCAAACGCGGCCTTCAGCGGCGCGTCGAACGGGGCGAAACGATTGACCAGGGTGCTCATGCTGGACCGACTCCGGAAAACAGTGCAGCTTCCTTGGCCAGATCAGCGCTGGGCTGGACCTTGGCCTTCTTCGCGGCGGCGAAATCGAGCATGCGGTTGATCGACTTGACGGCGGCCTGGCCCACGGCCGGGTCGACGTGGATTTCATTGCCCATGTTCTCCAGCACATCGGCCAGATTCTGCAGGCCGTTCATGGCCATCCACGGGCAGTGGGCGCAGCTCTTGCAGGTGGCGCTGTTGCCGGCCGTGGGCGCCTCGATGAAGGTCTTGCCCGGCGCGGCCGCGCGCATCTTGTGCAGGATGCCGTTGTCGGTGGCGACGATGAAGGTGTCGCAATCCGATTCCACGGCGGCCTGGATCATCTGCGAGGTCGAACCCACCACATCGGCCAGCGCCACCACGTTGGCGGGCGACTCGGGGTGCACCAGCACCATGGCGTTCGGGTGTTCGGTCTTCAGCAGGTCCAGTTCGATGCCCTTGAACTCGTCGTGCACCAGGCAGGAGCCCTGCCACAGCAGCATGTCGGCGCCGGTCTTCTTCTGGATGTAGGAGCCGAGGTGCTTGTCCGGCGCCCACAGGATCTTCTTGCCCTGCGCGTGCAGGTGGGCCACGATGTCGAGGCCGATCGAGGACGTCACCATCCAGTCGGCGCGCGCCTTCACGGCCGCGCTGGTGTTGGCGTAGACGACGACGGTGCGGTCGGGATGGGCGTCGCAGAAGGCCGTGAACTCGTCGGCCGGGCAGCCCAGGTCCAGCGAGCAGGTAGCGTCCAGGTCCGGCATCAGGATGCGTTTCTCCGGGCTCAGGATCTTGGCCGTCTCGCCCATGAAGCGCACGCCGGCCACCACCAGCGTCTTGGCCGGGTGGTCGCGGCCGAAGCGGGCCATTTCCAGCGAATCGGAGACGCAGCCGCCGGTCTCCTCGGCCAGGTCCTGCAGGTCGGCGTCCACGTAGTAGTGGGCCACCAGCACGGCTTCGCGCTCCTTCAGCAGGCGCTTGATGCGCTCGCGCAGTTCGGTGCGCTCGGCCGCGGTCGGCGTGGCCGGGGTGCGGGCCCAGGCGCGCGCGGTGCAGCTGCCGCCATCCTGGGGATGTTCATACTCGACTGACTTGATCGGTAAAGTTTGCATGGTGTTCGGTGACGAAAAACGTGAAACGACACTATCGCACATCGCGGCGCGTCGTGCAGGGCGCCCCTCCGCCGGCGGCGGGATCGGGCGCCCCCGGGGTTTAAGCGATGCCCTGGCTGGTCAGGTAATCCTCGTAGTTGCCTTGGAAATCGACCACTTCGTTTTCCTTGATCTCGATGATGCGGTTGGCCAGCGACGACACGAATTCACGGTCGTGGGACACGAAGATCAGGGTGCCGGCGTATTTATCAAGCGCCACGTTGAGCGATTCGATCGATTCCATGTCCATGTGGTTGGTCGGTTCGTCCAGCAGCAGCACGTTGTGACGGCCCAGCATCAGCTTGCCGTACATCATGCGGCCCTTCTCGCCGCCCGACAGCACGCGCACGGACTTCTTGACCTCGTCGCCGCCGAACAGCAGGCGGCCCAGGATGGAGCGCACGGCCTGGTCGTCGTCGCCTTCCTTGGTCCACTGACCCATCCAGTCGGTCAGGGTCGCGTCGGTGGCGAAGTCCTCGGTCGGATCCTGCGGCATGTAGCCGACATTGGCGTTCTCGGCCCACTTGACGCGGCCGGTGTCCGGCTGCAGGTGGGCGATCTCGCCGGCGATGCAGCGCAGCATAGTGGTCTTACCCGCGCCGTTGGCGCCGATGATGGCGATGCGTTCACCCGCTTCCACCATGATGCTGAAGTTCTTGAACAGCTGGCGGTCGTAGGCCTTCGAGATGTTGTCCACTTCCACGGCCAGGCGGTGCAGCTTCTTCTCGCCTTCGAAACGCACGAACGGATAGGCGCGCGACGATGGCTTGATGTCGTCGACCTTGATCTTCTCGATCTGCTTGGCGCGCGAGGTGGCCTGGCGGGCCTTGGACTTGTTGGCGGCGAAGCGGCGCACGAAGTCCTGCAGCTCGGCGACCTTCTCCTTGGCCTTGGCGTTGTTGGCCAGTTGCTGGTTGCGGGCCTGAGTCGAGGCCAGCATGTAGTCGTCGTAGTTGCCGGGGTAGATCTTCAGCGTGCCGTAGTCCATGTCGGCCACGTGGGTGCAGACCTGGTTCAGGAAGTGGCGATCGTGGGAAATGATGATCATGGTGGAGTTGCGCTCGTTGAGCACATCTTCCAGCCAGCGGATGGTGTTGATGTCCAGGTTGTTGGTCGGTTCGTCCAGCAGCAGGATGTCCGGGTTCGAGAACAGGGCCTGGGCCAGCAGCACGCGCAGCTTCCAGCCGGGCGACACATTGCTCATCGGGCCCTGGTGCAGCTCGATGGCCACGCCGGCGCCCAGCAGCAGTTCGCCCGCGCGCGCCTCGGCCGTGTAGCCGTCGTACTCGGCCACTTTGCCTTCCAGTTCGGCCGCGTGCATGTAGTCGTCGTCGGTCGCTTCGGGATTGGCGTAGATGGCGTCGCGCTGCTGCATGGCGGCCCACATCTCGGTGTGGCCCATCATGACCACGTCGAGCACGCGCATCTCCTCGTACGCGAACTGGTCCTGGCGCAGCTTGCCGAGGCGCTCGTTCACGTCGAGCATCACGTTGCCGGCCGACGGCTCCAGGTCGCCGCCCAGGATCTTCATGAAGGTGGACTTGCCGCAGCCGTTGGCGCCGATCAGGCCGTAGCGGTTGCCATCGCCGAATTTGACGGAGATATTTTCGAACAACGGCTTGGCGCCGAACTGCATGGTAATGTTTGCTGTCGATAACACGAGGGATGCCCTTAAAGCGGTGAATTTGGATAACCGGGCATTTTACCATCAGTCGCCCCTTGCCGGGCAGGAAACGCCGCCCGACGCCGGCCGCGCATAAATTTGTCCGGCACTGTAAAACTTGCTATGATCGCCCCGGCCTTATGAAAAGCGCAAAACACCCCGAACCCATCGATCTGCTGCCCTACATGGGCAAATGGTCCGCACTGGCGATCGTCGTCGCCATCCTGGCGGGCAGCGCGTCCGCCGCCTTCCTGTTCGCACTCGATTTCGTCACCGACTGGCGCGAGGCGCACGGCTGGATCATCTGGCTGCTGCCGCTGGCCGGCTTGGTCGTGGGCTGGATCTATTTAAAACTTGGCAAGTCCGTCGAGGCGGGCAACAACCTGCTGATCGACGAGATCCACGATCCGAAGAAGGTGATCCCGCTGCGCATGGCGCCGCTGGTCCTGGGCGGCACCATCATCTCCCACCTGTTCGGCGCCTCAATCGGCCGCGAAGGCACGGCCGTGCAAATGGGCGGCGCGCTGGCCGATCAACTGACCCACGTGTTCCGCATGGACCCGTCGCACCGGCGCCTGCTGATCATGGCCGGCATCAGCGCCGGTTTCGCCTCCGTGTTCGGCACGCCGCTGGCCGGCGCCATCTTCGGGCTGGAAGTGCTGGCCATCGGCCGCATGCGCTACGACGCCATCATGCCGTGCATGCTGGCGGCCATCGTCGCCGACCAAGTGAGCCTCGCATGGGGGATCCATCATACCCACTACCTGGCCGGCGCAATCCCGCACATCACGGTGTGGACGCTGGCCGCCACGCTGGTCGCCGGCATGCTGTTCGGGGTGGCCGGCATGGTGTTCGCGAACGCGACGCACGGCCTGTCGGATTTCATGAAAAAGCGCGTCGCCTATGCGCCGCTGCGCCCCCTGCTCGGCGGCGCCGTCGTCGCCACGGCCGTGTGGGCGATCGGCACGCAGCGCTACATCGGCCTGGGCATCCCCACCATCGTCGAATCGTTCACCCGCCAGTTGCCGGCCACCGACTTCATCGGCAAGCTCGCGTTCACCGTCGCCTCGCTCGGCACCGGCTTCAAGGGTGGCGAAGTGACGCCCTTGTTCTACATCGGGGCCACGCTCGGTAACGCGCTGGCGCCGTTGCTGCATATGCCGTTCGCGACCCTGGCCGCCATCGGCTTCGTCGCCGTGTTCGCCGGGGCGGCCAACACGCCGATCGCCTCGACCGTGATGGCCATCGAATTGTTTGGCGCGGAGATCGCGCCGTATGCGGGACTGGCGTGCGCCGTCAGCTATCTGTTTTCCGGCCACACGGGCATCTATCGCGCACAACGCGTGGCCCAGGCCAAGCACCAGCGTCATATTCCGGAAGGGACGCGCCTCGGCGATCTGCCGCAGTACCTGCGCCAACTGCGCAACAAGTCCGACCGCGAGCAGTAAAACGCGGGGCGCCCGGCTTCACTCGGCCGGCGCCACCAGCACCTCGACCCCGGCCGCGTCAAACGCGGCCAGCGCCTCCGGTGGCACCGGCAGATCGGTGATGAACTTGTCGATCTGCGCGATATTACCGAGGCGGACCAGCGCGTGGCGCCCGAATTTGGTATGGTCGGCCACCAGCCACACTTCGCGCGATTGTTCGATGATGGCTTGCGTGACGCGCACTTCGCGGTAATCGTAGTCGAGCAGCGTGCCATCGTTCTCGATGCCGGACACGCCGATGATGCCGATATCGACCTTGAACTGGCGCATGAAATCGATGGTAGCCTCGCCCACGATACCCCGGTCGCGTTTGCGCACCAGTCCACCGGCGACGATCACCTCCACTTCGCCACTGCCCGATAGCAGCGACGCCACGTTCAGATTGTTCGTCACCACCCGTATGCCCTTGTGCTGCTGCAGGGCCTTGGCCACCTCCTCGGTGGTGGTGCCGATGTTGATGATCAGCGAGCGCCCCGGCTCCACCTGGGCCGCCGCCATCAGGCCGATGCGGCGCTTGGCGTCCGTATCCATCGCGCGCCGGCGGTCGTAATCGATGTTCTCCACCGTGGACGGGATGCCCACCCCGCCGTGATAGCGCGCCAGCAGGCGCGCATCCTCCAGCTCACGGATATCGCGGCGGATGGTCTGCGTGGTCACTCCCAACAGTTTCGCGAGCTCCTCGACGGAGGTGTCCCCGTGGGCCCGGATATGGTCCAGCAATCGGCGGTGGCGTGGCGTCATGGTTTTCTTATGAACAAAAATGAACGGAATTTCACACGTTCGCCATCATACCCGGCTGGCACGTTTCTGGTCGATGATTTTTTCGTTCTTGTTCGTTCCAGTTGATTTTACGCCGGAAAAACCGTCGCTTAAGCATACTTCGATCGATCCTCCCAGCTTGGCGATGCGGTTTCATTGGGCGAGACTACGAAACATCAGCTATGTTCACATGAACATTCACGAACGAACAAATGAACAAATAGTTGTTGTAGTTTTTTCGAGTTTGCGTACAATGGCCATTCCAGCAATGCAGAGTTGCTAACGAAACTAACAAAATCTTGTTGCCATATCAAGCGAAAGCATGGAAACGACGGCCGCGTCCGCCGCACCGAACGTGAGGAACGAGTAAATGAACAGATACCAACAGCTGCCGCCCTCCCCCGCAAGCGTCGGCCATCCCCAGGCGGATCGCCCATGAAAATGACCAACGACCTCCCGGCCGGGCAGCGCAGCTGCGATCTGCTGATCATCGGCGGCGGCATCAACGGGGCCGGCATCGCCCGCGACGCCATCGGCCGTGGGCTGAGCGTGATCCTGTGCGAACAGCACGATCTGGCCCAGCACACTTCCTCGGCCAGCACCAAACTGATACACGGCGGCCTGCGCTACCTCGAATACTACGAATTCAAACTGGTGCGCAAGGCGCTGCAGGAACGCGAAGTGCTGCTGCGCGCCGCGCCCCACATCATGCATCCGCTGCGCTTTGTGATGCCGCACGACGCCAGCCAGCGTCCCGCGTGGATGATCCGGGCCGGCCTGTTCCTGTACGACCACCTGGCTCATCGCAAATTCCTTCCCGCCTCGAACGGCATCTCGCTGCGCACCCATGAAGCGGGGACGCCGCTGAAGGGCAGCTACCGCAAAGGCTTCGTCTATTCGGACGGCTGGGTGGACGATGCTCGCCTCGTGGTGCTGAACGCGCTCGACGCCAAAGAACGTGGCGCCACCATCCTCACCCGCACCAAATGCGTGTCCCTGCACCAGCAGGGCGAGGGCTGGCAAGCCACGCTGGACAGCGAAGACCACGGCCGCATCGACGTGCAGGCGCGCGCCATCGTCAACGCAGCCGGGCCGTGGGCCGGCCAGATGGCCAACGCGGCCGGCGGCGCCAAGGGCCATGGCCTGCGCCTGATCAAGGGCAGCCATATCATCGTGCCCCGCCTGTTCAGCCATCCCTACGCCTACATCTTCCAGAACCCGGACAAGCGCATCATCTTCGCCATCCCCTACCAGGATGAATTCACGCTGATCGGCACCACCGACCTGGAATACACGGGCGAGCCGGGCGAAGTGCGTATCGACGCCAGCGAAGTCGATTACCTGTGCCAGATGGCCAACCGCTACTTCAGCAAACAAATCAGCGCGAGCGACGTGGTGGGCACCTATTCCGGCGTGCGCCCGTTGCTCGACGACGCATCGCAATCGGCGTCCGCCGTCACCCGCGACTATCTGCTCGAATGCGATCCGCACGCGCCGCCGTTCCTCAACGTCTGGGGCGGCAAGATCACGACCTACCGCAAGCTGGCCGAGGAAGCAATGGACATGCTGCAGCAGCGCCTCGGCACCGCCCGCCCGGACTGGACGGCCACGGCGCCGCTGCCCGGCGGCGACCTGCAGCAACCGGGCGCGCTCGTGCGCAAAGGCGCGTTCGAGCAGTTCATGGCGCGCCTGAATCAATCGCATCCATGGCTGCCGGCCAAGCTGGCCAAGCGTTACGCACGCTGCTACGGCACCCGGTTGCTGCGCATGCTGGGCGACGCCACGAAACTGGCCGACCTGGGCGAGGAGCTGGCGCCGGGCCTGTACGAACGTGAGGCGCGCTACCTGGTGGACGTCGAGTGGGCCCGCCGCGCCGACGACATCCTGTGGCGCCGGACCAAATGCGGCCTGTACGCGCAGCCGCAGCACCATACGCGGCTGACGCAATGGCTCGACCATGAGCGAGCGAGCCAGCCGGCATAACGATCAACGCAAGGAGACGCGCAGTGATATTAGAGCTTAAAGATATAAGCCTGAGAGTTGGCCCCGAGACGTACCTGTACCCGATGGACCTCAAGCTGGTGCCCGGCACCATCAACGTGCTGCTGGGCCCCACCCAGGCCGGCAAGACCTCGTTGATGCGGGTGATCGCCGGCCTGGACCGCCCCACCGAAGGCCGCGTGCTGGTCGATGGCAAGGACGTCACCGGCGTCAGCGTCCGGGACCGCAACCTGGCCATGGTCTACCAGCAGTTCGTCAACTACCCGGCCATGACGGTGTACGAGAACATCGCCGCGCCGCTGCGCCTGCAGCGCTGCCCGGCGGCGGAAGTCGACCAGCGCGTGCGCGAGATCGCCACCAAGCTGCATATCGACCACCTGCTGCAACGGCTGCCCGGCGCTTTGTCCGGCGGCCAGCAACAGCGCTGCGCGCTGGCGCGGGCGCTGGTCAAACGCGCGCCGCTGGTGCTGCTCGATGAACCGCTGGTCAACCTAGATTACAAGCTGCGCGAAGAGCTGCGCATGGAGTTGTCGTCGCTGTTCGCCGATGGCCAGACCACGGTGGTCTACGCCACCACGGAACCACAGGAAGCGCTGCTGCTCGGCGGCCACACGGTGCTGATGGACGCGGGCCGCATCCTGCAAACCGGTCCCACGCTGGCCGTCTACGAGCGTCCCGCCTCGATCCGCGCCGCCGCCATCTTCAACGATCCGCCGATGAACATTTTCGATGGCCACATCGAGGGCGATCACAGCGTTCGCCTGAACAACGGCCCCGCCTTGACCGTGGCCGCGCCGGCGCTGGATCTGCCGCCCGCCCAGCCATGCAAGATCGGCGTGCGCTGCCACCACGTGCGGTTGACCGACGACGCCAGCCACGCCAACCGCATCGATTGCACGGTGGAGCTGGCCGAATTGAGCGGTTCGGAAACCTATGTCCACCTGCACCACGGCGCCACCAGCCTGGTGGCGCAGGTGCCCGGCGTGTACGCGGCCAGCATCGACGCGGCCGTGCAGGCCAGCGTCAGCCCCGACCACCTGTTCATCTTCGACGCAGACGGCGCGCTGCTGCGCGCACCCAAGGAGGCCGCCCATGGCACGCATTGAATTCCGCAACCTGGGCCACGCCTACGGCGCCAATCCGGGCGGTCCGCAGGACTTCGCCCTGCAACCGATGAACATGGTGTGGGAGGACGGCGGCGCCTATGCGCTGCTGGGCCCCTCCGGCTGCGGCAAATCGACCCTGCTCAACATCATCTCCGGCCTGCTGGTGCCATCGCACGGCCAGGTGCTGTTCGACGGTAAGGACATGACGCAGGTCCCCACGCGCGGGCGCAACATCGCACAGGTGTTCCAGTTCCCCGTGTTGTACGACACCATGAGCGTCTACGACAACCTAGCCTTCCCGCTGCGCAACCGCAAGATGCCGGAGAAGGAAGTCCACCAGCGCGTGCATGAAGTGGCCGAAATCCTGGGCATGAAGGACGCGCTGAAAGTGCGGGCGGCCGGCATGTCGGCCGACGCCAAGCAGAAAATCTCGCTGGGCCGGGGACTGGTGCGCAAGGACGTTGCCGCCATCCTGTTCGACGAACCGTTGACCGTGATCGATCCGCACCTGAAGTGGCAACTGCGCCGCCAGCTCAAGCAGATCCACCAGCAGCTCAAGCTGACGCTGATCTACGTCACCCACGACCAGGTGGAAGCACTGACCTTCGCCGACGAGGTGGTGGTGATGACGAACGGGAAGATCGTCCAGAAAGGCACGCCGGACGCGCTGTTCGCGCGGCCCGATCACACCTTCGTCGGCTACTTCATCGGCAGCCCAGGCATGAACTTCTACCCGGTCAGCCTGAACGGCGAGGCGGACGCCGTCCACATCGGCCAGCACCGGCTGGCAGTGGATCCGGCCACCGTGGCCGCGCTGAAAGGCGCGAACGGCAAGGTCAGTCTGGGCATCCGCCCCGAGTTCGTGCAGCTCGCCGCGCCCGGCAGCGCCGGCGCGCTGGAGGCCGACATCTGGCAGGTGCAGCAACTGGGCACCTGCCAGCTGATCACGGGCACCGTGGCCGGCCATCCGCTCAAGGCCAAACTCGATAGCGCCGTCCACGTGCAGGCGGGCCGCCACTGGCTGCGCCTGGCCCGTCCGGAGACCATTTTCTTCTGCAACGACGAAAGGATCGCGGGATGAACAAACCCTATCACAACAAGGCGTGGTTCTTCATCCTGCCGGTGTTCCTGTGCGTGGCCTTCTCCGCCATCCTGCCGCTGATGACGGTGGTGAACTACTCGGTGCAGGACATCATCAGCCCGACCCAGAGCGTGTTCGTGGGCCTGGAATGGTTCCGCTCCATCATGCGCGATCCCGAGCTGCACAGCGCCCTGCTGCGCCAGCTCGTGTTCTCGCTGTGCGTGCTGCTGGTGCAGATTCCGCTGGGCGTGGGCCTGGCGCTGTCGATGCCGTCCAAAGGCTGGAAGTCGTCGGCCGCGCTGGTGGTGTTGTCGATGCCGCTGCTGATCCCCTGGAACGTGGTGGGCACCATCTGGCAGATCTTCGGCCGCGCCGACATCGGCCTCGGCGGCTACGCGCTCAACCTGCTGGGCGTGGACTACAACTACGCGTCCCACAACGGCGACGCCTGGCTGACCGTGTTGCTGATGGATGTGTGGCACTGGACCCCGCTGGTGGCGCTGCTCGGCTTCGCCGGCCTGCGCTCGATCCCGGACGCCTACTACCAGGCGGCCCAGATCGACGGCGCCAGCCGTTGGGCCATTTTCCGCCACATCCAGCTGCCCAAGATGCGCGGCGTGCTGATGATCGCCGTGCTGCTGCGCTTCATGGACAGCTTCATGATCTACACCGAACCGTTCGTGCTGACCGGCGGCGGACCCGGTAATTCGACCACCTTCCTGAGCCAGTACCTGACCCAGAAGGCCGTGGGCCAGTTCGACCTGGGACCGGCGGCCGCCTTCTCGCTGATTTACTTCCTCATCATCCTGCTGCTCAGTTTCGTGCTGTACAACTGGATGCAAAGCGCCGGCAACCACGCCGCAACGACGGAGACCAACCATGGATAAGGCCAACCGCCTGCCCCGCGCGCTGACGCTCATGCTGTACGTGGGCTTCACGCTGATCCCGCTGTACTGGATGCTCAACACCTCGCTCAAGACCAACGAGGAAACGCTGTCGGTGTTCAGCCTGTGGCCGCACCAGCTCACGTGGGACAACTACAAGACCATCTTCACCGACCCGTCCTGGTACAACGGCTACATCAACTCCATCATCTACGTGGCGTTGAACACCGTGCTGTCGCTGCTGGTGGCGCTGCCGGCCGCCTATGGCTTTTCACGCTACCGCTTCCTGGGCGACAAGCACATGTTCTTCTGGCTGCTGACCAACCGCATGACGCCGCCGGCCGTGTTCCTGCTGCCGTTCTTCCAGCTCTACTCCACCGTGGGGCTGATGGACACCCACATCGCCGTGGCGCTGGCGCACATGCTGTTCAACGTGCCGCTGGCCGTGTGGATCCTGGAAGGCTTCATGTCCGGCATCTCGCGCGAGATCGACGAGACGGCCTATATCGACGGCTTCTCGTTCCCGCGCTTCTTCCTGCGCATCTTCCTGCCGCTGATCAAAGCCGGCGTGGGCGTGACGGCCTTCTTCTGCTTCATGTTCAGCTGGGTGGAACTGCTGCTGGCGCGCACGCTCACCTCCGTCAACGCCAAGCCGATCAGCGCCATCATGACGCGCACCGTATCGGCCGCCGGCATGGACTGGGGCGTGCTGGCCGCCGCCGGCGTGCTGACCCTGATCCCCGGCATGCTGGTGATCTGGTTCGTGCGCAATCACATCGCCAAAGGTTTCGCCATGGGGAGGGTTTGAGATGGAAATGACATTTGCCTGGATGGCGTGGACCACGCCGATCGCCATCTTCTTCGTCTGCATCGCACTGATGCTGGCCGGGATGACGGTATGGGAGCTGCGCTCGCCCACCGTGGAGCGCAAGGGCTTCCTGCCGATGCGCACCACGCGCGGCGACCGCCTGTTCATCGGCCTGCTGACGGCGGCCTACATCAACCTGGCCTGGGTCGCGTTGACCGAGATGAACCAGTGGATCGCGGCCGGCCTGGGTTTCCTCGCCCTGGTCGTGATCATGGCCAAAGCGTAGTTTTTTTGTCCGCAGCGTTAGCAAGTTGCCAGTCTTAGCGATTCGGCTGGTTGGAAGTACAAGCAAGAAGAGACACCCTTCCGTCTCCATTGCGGCAGTCCCTGGGAAGGCAATACTACAAGTGGAGATGACATGAAGAGAAGCACTCAAGCAGGGTTCAAGCTCAGTCTCGTGGCAGCGGCCGTGCTGGCACTGTCCAGCAACGCGTGGGCCGACACCAAAGCGGCCGAGAAATGGGTCGACACCGAATTCAAGCCCAGCACCCTGTCGCGCGCCCAGCAGATCGAGGAGATGAACTGGTTCATCAAGGCCGCGGCCAAGCTCAAGGCCAAGGGCGTGAAGGAAATCCACGTCGTGTCCGAGACGCTGGACACCCACGTCTACGAATCGAAGACGCTGGCCAAGGCGTTCGAGGAAATCACCGGCATCAAGGTGATCCACGACGTGATCCAGGAAGGCGACCTGGTCGAGAAAATGCAGACCTCCATGCAATCGGGCCGTTCGATCTACGACGGCTGGGTCAACGACTCGGACCTGATCGGCACCCACTACCGCTACGGCCAGACCGTGGTGCTGTCCGACTACATGGCCGGCCCCGGCAAGGAATACACGAACCCGGGCCTGGACCTGAAGGACTTCATCGGCACCAGCTTCACCACGGCGCCGGACGGCAAGATGTACCAGTTGCCCGACCAGCAGTTCGCCAACCTGTACTGGTTCCGCGCCGACTGGTTCGCGCGCAAGGACCTGCAGGCCAAATTCAAGGCCAAGTATGGCTATGATCTGGGCGTGCCGCAGAACTGGTCCGCCTACGAGGACATCGCCGCCTTCTTCACCAACGACGTGAAAGACCTCGATGGCAAGAAGGTGTTCGGCCACATGGACTACGGCAAGAAGGATCCGTCGCTGGGCTGGCGCTTCACGGACGCGTGGCTGTCGATGGCCGGCACCGCCGACAAGGGCATCCCGAACGGCCTGCCGGTCGACGAATGGGGCATCCGCGTGGCCGCCGACAAATGCACGCCGGTGGGCGCCTCCGTGGCGCGCGGCGGCGCGACCAACTCGCCGGCGGCCGTCTACGCCCTGACCAAATACCTGGACTGGATGAAGCACTACGCACCGCCCGAGGCGCTGGGCATGACCTTCTCGGAGGCCGGCCCGGTCCCGGCCCAGGGCCAGGTGGCGCAGCAGATCTTCTGGTACACGGCCTTCACGGCCGGCATGACCAAGCCCGGCCTGCCGGTGGTGAACAAGGACGGCACGCCGAAATGGCGCATGGCGCCCGGCCCGCACGGCCCGTACTGGAAGGAAGGCATGCAGAATGGTTACCAGGACGTCGGCTCCTGGACCTACCTGAAGAGCACCCCGCCGGACCAGATGGCCGCCGCCTGGCTGTACGGCCAGTTCGTCACGTCCAAGACCGTGTCGCTGAAAAAATCGCTGGTGGGCCTGACCTTCATCCGCGATTCGGACATCCGCTCCAAGGCCATGACGGACATGGCGCCCAAGCTGGGCGGCCTGATCGAGTTCTACCGCAGCCCGGCCCGCGTGGCGTGGACCCCGACCGGCAACAACGTGTCGGACTATCCGAAGATGGCGCAGCTGTGGTGGAAGAACGTCTCCACCGCCATCTCGGCCGAGCAGACCCCGCAAGGCGCGATGGACCACCTGGCCGAGGAGATGGACCAGATCATGTCCCGTTTGCAGCGCGCCGGCATGAAGAACTGCACGCCCAAGCTGAACGACAAGAAGGATCCGGCGTCCTGGCTGAGCAACAACGGCGCGCCGTGGGCCAAGCTGGCCAACGAGAAGCCGAAGGGCGAGACCATCGCCTATGACACGCTGCTGAAGGCGTGGAAGGAAGGCCGCGTGCGTTAATCGCGCCCGCTTTTTCACCCATCCGCAAACCGGGGTCGGACCGCACGGTCCGCCCCCAAGATCACAATTCGCAGGACTACTATCGTTATGGCCTATTTGCTGGCACTGGATCAGGGCACCTCAAGCTCGCGCACCATCGTCTTCCGCGACAGCGGCGAAATCGTCGCCTCCGCGCAGCGGGAATTCACCCAACACTTCCCGCAACCGGGCTGGGTCGAGCACGACGCGCAGGAACTGTGGAGCAGCCAGCTCGCCACCGCCCGCGAGGCGCTGGCCAGGGCCGGCATCCAGGCCGCCGACATCGCCGCGCTGGGCATCACCAACCAGCGCGAAACCACCATCGTGTGGGACCGGGCCACCGGCCGTCCCATCTTCAATGCCATCGTCTGGCAGGACCGCCGCACCGAAGCGCTGTGCGACCGGCTGCGCGCCGATGGCCTGGCCGGGCCGATACGCCGGAAGACAGGCCTGATCCTCGACCCGTATTTCTCGGCGACCAAACTGAACTGGATCCTGAACCAGGTCGATGGCGCCCGCGCGCGCGCCGCGCGTGGCGAACTGGCCTTCGGCACGGTCGACAGCTGGCTGGCCTGGAACCTCACGGGCGGCCGCCTGCACGTGACGGACGTGAGCAACGCCGCCCGCACCATGCTGTGGAACATCCACGAGGGCTGCTGGGATCAGGAGCTGCTGGCCTGGCTGGACATTCCGCCCGAAGTGCTGCCCGCGGTCCATCCCTCCAGCCATCCGTTCGGCGCCACCGACGCGCAATGGCTGGGCGGCGCCGTGCCCATCGCCGGCATCGCGGGCGACCAGCAGTCGGCCCTGTTCGGCCAGGCCTGCTTCGAACCGGGCATGGCCAAGAACACCTATGGCACCGGATGCTTCATGCTGCTCAACACGGGCGCCCAGTGCGCCGATTCGCGGCATGGCCTGATCAGCACCGCCGCCTGCCAGTCGGACACGACGCGCCAATACGCGCTCGAAGGCAGCGTGTTCGTCGGCGGCGCCGTCGTGCAATGGCTGCGCGACGGCCTCAAGGCCATCAGCAGCACGGCCGAAGTGGAGGCGCTGGCCGGCTCCGTGCCCGATTCGGGCGGCGTCGTGTTCGTGCCGGCCTTCACCGGGCTGGGGGCGCCGTACTGGGTGCCTTCCGCCAAGGGCGCCATCCTCGGTCTGAGCCGCGGCACCACGCAAGCCCACATCGCGCGCGCCGCGCTGGAGGGCATCGCGTTCCAGAGCGCGGCCCTGCTGCAGGCGATGATGCGCGACGCGGCCACGCCGATCACCGAGCTGCGCGTGGACGGCGGCGCCTGCGCCAACTCGCTGCTGCTGCAATTCCAGGCCGACCTGCTGGGCATTCCCGTGCTGCGTCCGCAAGTCACGGAGACGACGGCGCTGGGCGCGGCCTACCTCGCCGGACTGTCCGCAGGCGTGTATCACGACCGCGAACAACTGGCGTCGCAATGGCGCGTCGAGCGCGTGTTCGAGCCGTCCATGGACCGCGCGCAGGCCCAGGAACGCATGCACAGCTGGGAGCGCGCCATCGCCCAGGTGCACCCGGTTTAACTGTTTCATCGCAAGACCCCGAATTCGAACCGACCAGGTTCACAGAGCGTGGTGCTGCACACCACGATATTAAAAGAGGGAGATAAGGCATGAACCAACGGATGTTGAAACTGCTGCCACTGGCCATCGCGGCGGCGCTGGCGGGCGGCGCCGCCCGCGCCGATGCCGGCCACGACGAGGAAGGTTTCCACGGCTACCTGCGCGCCGGCGCCGGCACCAGCTCGGGCCACGGCCCGCAAGCGTGCTATGGACTGGGTGGCAACACGATGAAGTACCGCCTCGGTAACGAGTGCGACGCCTACTTCGAAGGCGGCTACACCAAGGAAGTGGCCAAGTCGGCCGATGGCGTGAGCTTCGTCGCCACGCTGTGGGGCACGGAATACAACGCCAATTCGGACTTCGGCGACGCCAAGCTGGGGCTGGCCAAGGCCTACGTGGAAGCCAAGGGCCTGGACTTCCTGGGCGGCGGCGTCGCATGGATCGGCAAGCGCTACTACTACCGTCCCGACATCCACATGCTGGATCTGCAGTACATCAACCTGAACGGGACCGGCGGCGGCATCGACGGCATCAAGGCCGGCCCCGGCAAATTCAGCTACGCCGTGTTCAAGGACAACGACAGCAACATCATCGATCCGCAGACCGGCCTGGTGACCAACACCAACGCGGCCATCCGCCAGAACTTCATCTACGAAGGCCTGCCCGTCAACCCCAACGGCAGCATCGACATCGCCGCCTCGCTGATCACGGCGCAGGGCGATGGCCGCCATGGCGGCTGGCAGCTGACGGCGCTGCACAAGCAGGACAAGGTCCTCGGCGGCAGCAACACCTTCGGCGTGCAGTACGGCGTGGGCCCCGGCACCGGCATCGGCGTGGGTGGCGACCGCATGGGCGCGGCCGGCAGCACCCTGCTCAACTCGGACGTGAAACGCAGCCGCATCTTCAACGATCTGGTGATGCAGCCGACGCCGGAATTCAGCATGGAGTTCGTCGCGCTGGCCCAGCACGACCGCTCCGACGCCACCGGCTCGACCACCTGGACCACGCTCGGCGCCCGCCCCGCCTATGCGCTCAACAACCACTTCAAGCTGCAGCTGGAGCTGGGCACGCACCGCGTCACGCAGCCCGGCGCCGACACGCTGCGCCTGACCAAGCTGACGTTCGCGCCCACCATCACGGCCGGCAAAGGGTATTGGGACAGGCCCGAACTGCGCGCCTTCATCACCTACGGCAAGTGGAACGACGCCGCGCGCGCCGCCGTCAACGCCAACAACAATTCCGGCCCCGTCTTCGGCAGCAACACCAGCGGCACCTCGGCTGGCCTGCAAGTGGAAGCCTGGTTCTAGGCGAGCCGCCCCGGCCCGGCATCCACCAGCGACGACATCAAGGTCTCCAGTTCCGTCGTGATATCGGTCTGCCGGGCCAGGAAGTACTTGCGGCGCAACCGCGCGGAGGCATCGTCCAGATGATCCTGCGCGCGTTGCATCTGCAGCAGGCGCCAGCGATTCTCCTGCGCGAGCGAGGCGTAGCAGGCGCCCAGCAGCAGGACGCGCAGAGCTTCACGCTTGAGCGCCGGCAGCAATTGCCCGTCGCCCAGCGTGCGCGCCGGTCCGGCACCGCGCCCGCGCGCGGGTAGCGCCGGCGTGGGC
This sequence comes from Rugamonas sp. GW822-FHT03B10, assembly GCF_058801745.1. Lineage (NCBI taxonomy): Bacteria > Pseudomonadati > Pseudomonadota > Betaproteobacteria > Burkholderiales > Oxalobacteraceae > Rugamonas > Rugamonas sp. GW822-FHT03B10. Next base: position 95,432 of record NZ_JBXANP010000012.1, read on the forward strand.
AGGATGGTCCTTTCACGCACCTGCGCCGCGTCGTGGTAGGTCACGCGCAGCGCCAGCGCGTCGAGCGGCGTTTGCGCCGCGAGCCGGGCCTGGATGGCCTCGATCCAGCCGTCCACCGTGGCGGCGCACTCCTCGGCCGAGCCGCTGCCGGGAACCGGCACGCAATGCGCCGCGTCCGGCGCCAGCCGGCCGGCCAGGCGGCTGCCGGCCACCATCAACGTGGTGCCGTCGGCTCCGGCCCCGATCCGGCGCGCGACGCTTGCCAGCGGTTCGTCGAAGCCGCCGCAAAATCCACGCTCGCTGCCGATCACCAGATGGACGCCGCCTCCGGGTGTGGACGGGGATTCCGGCCCCGTGACGTCGGCCAGCGCCCGCAGCACGCAGGCCTCGGCCTGCGCCTGGGCCGCCATGGCCTTGTCCAGTCGCTGCAACTCGGCGTAGGCAAGGTTGCGCATGGCGCCGACGATCTGCCGCAACTCGTCCAGCAGCCGCATGTGCTCGCGCAGGCCCAGGCTGCTCATGTGCGGCCCAGCCAGGCGCCGACGGCGGCCACCCATTGCTCGCGCGGCGCGTGCAGCGCGGGCGCGCCGGCCAGGTGCTGGTCCAGATGGCGCAGCGCCGCCGCCAGCGCGTCGCCATCGAGGTCGTTGAGCCAGCCTTGATTGAGGGCCGTCAGCCAGGCCATCTGGTAGCGCACGTCGCGCGGCGCCAGCCGCTCCTGACGGAACAACTCGCGCAACAGCCGTCCGCGCGCCACCCGTTCGGCCATGCTGGCCTCCAGGCGGGTGCCGAAGCGCGTGAACAGCTCCAGTTCGAGAAACTGCAGATAGTCGAGCCGTATATGGCCGGCCTCGCGCGCCAGCGCCTTCTCCTGCGCCTTGCCGCCGATGCGCGAGACCGAGCGCCCGATGTCGATCGCCGGGCGCACGCCGGCCGCGAACAGTGGCTGGCTCAGATAGATCTGGCCATCGGTGATGGAGATCAGGTTGGTCGGGATATAGCTGGCCAGCTCGCCCTGCTGGGTGGGCGCGATCGGCAGCGCCGTCAGGCTGCCGCCGCCCTGCCCCGGCCCCAGCACCGTCGCCCGTTCGAGCAGGCGCGAATGCAGGTAGAAGATGTCGCCGGGGTAGGCTTCGCGGCCCGGCGAACGGCGCATCAGCAACGACAACTCGCGGTAGGCCTGCGCATGCTGGCCCAGGTCGTCATAGACGATCAGCACGTCGTGTCCGGCGCGCATCCAGCCTTCGGCCAGCGCGCAACCGGCGAACGGCGCCAGATAGCGCAGTCCCGGCAAGGCGCTGGCCTCGGCCACCACCACGGCGGTGTGGGCCATGGCGCCGGCCTTGCCCAGCACATCCACCACCTCGGCCACGGCGGCGCGCCGCTGGCCGATCAGCACGTACACGCAGCGCACGCCCTGGCTGCGCTGGTGGATCACGGCGTCGAGCGCGATGGCGCTCTTGCCGGTGCCGTCGTCGCCGATGATCAACTGCCGCTGTCCGCGCCCGATCGGCAGCAGCACGTCGATGATGGTGTTGCCCGTGTAGAGCGGCCGGCTCACGGCGGCCCGTTCGAGGATGGAGGGCGATGGCGATTCGAGCGCGCGCCAGGCGCTGCAGGCCGGCGCGGCCAGGCCGTCGAGCGGGCGCCCGAGCGGGTCGACGACACGCCCCAGCAGCGCGTCGCCGGTGCCGATGGTCAGCCGGCGCATCGAGCGGCGCACGCGGGTGCCGGCCGCCACGTCGCGCGACGGGTCGAGCAGGATGGCGCCGATCAGGCGCTCGTCCAGCTGCTCGGCCAGCGCGGCGCTGCCATCATCCAGGTACAGCAGTTCGCCGCGCTGGGCCGAAGGCAGGCCGGCCACCCAGGCGATGCCGTCGGCGATGCCGACGATCTCGCCGCGCTCCTCGATGCACAGGCCGATGCCGCCAGCGCACCCGCTCATGCCGCCGCCCCGGGCGCGGCGCGCAAGGCGTCGAGCGAACGGGCCAGGCTCGCCTCGAGCAGATGCCCGTCCAGGCGCACGCGGATGCCCGCCACCACGTCCGGGTCGATCGACCAGCGGGTCTGGGCGCCATGCCCGAGCAGCGCGCCGAGCGCCTGCTCGACCCGGCCCCGGGTCGGTCCGTCCGGTTCGAACGCCGTCGCCACCTCCACCTCGCCGCCGGCCGGCAGATCGGCCAGCTGGCGCCGGCGCGCTTCGGGCACCTGCTCCAGGTCGGCCAGGAACAGACCGATCACCGCGCCTTCCAGGGCCGGCCCCGCCAGCCGCTGAACGTACTGGCGCACGAAAGCCTCGGCCCGCGCGCCGGCGTCGCGCTCCAGCGCCTCGCGCCGCTGGGCCTCCTGGGCCGTCATGCGCGCCTGCAGTTTGAGGCGCTCGGCCGCCATGTCCGCGTCGAGCGCCTGCAGGCGGCGGGCCCGCTCGGCCTCGACCTCGGCGGCGACGGCGCCCAGGGCCTGGTCACGCTGGGCCGCCGCCTGCGCGCGTTCGGCGCTCACGCCGGCGCGCTCCGCCGCCAGCGCCCGTTGCGCCTCCTCGAGCGCCGCCTGGGCCTGGGACTGCGCTTGCTGCCGCCTGCCGATCGCCGCCTGCACCGGACCGTAGAGGAAGCGCTTGAGCAGCCACAGCAGCACCAGGAAGTTGGCGATTTCGAGCGCGAAGCTGGTGAGGTCTATCCCCATCATGGCCTCCGTCAGTGCAGCACGTATTCGAGCAACGGATTGCGGAACAGGATGATCAGCACCACCACCAGGCAATAGATGGCCAGCGACTCGATCATGGCCAGCCCGATGAACAGCGTGCGGCTGATGGCCTTCTCGGCCTCCGGCTGGCGCGCCAGCGCGTCGAGCGCCTGGGCGATGGCGCGCCCCATCGCCAGCGCGGGGAAGAACACGCCCAGCGCGATGGCGATGCCGGCGACGACGGTGGAAACGAGGCTGAACAAGTGCAGGTCTGTCATAGGGATCACTCCGTGGAAGGATGGGGGGTGGTGGCGGCCGGTTCGGCCGCCTCTAGCGCGCTGGCGATGTAGATCAACGCCAGCATGCCGAATATGTACGCCTGGACGAACGCTTCGATCACGTGCAACAGCAACAACGGCACCGGCACCAGGAAGCCGGCCACCAGCAGCACCAGCAACGCCGCCATCTCCAGGCTCATCATGTTGCCGAACAGGCGCACGGCCAGCGCGAGGGTGCGCGTCAGTTCGCTGATCAGGTGGAACGGCAGCAGGATGGGGCTCGGTTGCAGGTAGTGGCGCAGATAGCGGCGCCAGCCGGCCGCGCGCAGGCCGAACCAGTGCACGGCGAAGAACACCGTCACGGCCAGGCCCGCCGTCACGGCCAGGTCGCGGGTCGGCGCCGACAGGCCCGGCACCAGGCCGAGCAGATTGGCGCACAGGATGAAGATCCAGAGCGTGGCCACGAACGGCATCACGGCCGCCACCTGCGCGGCCGGCACCACCTCGGCGACCGCCTCGGTCATCAGGGTGACGACCGCCTCGGCCGCCACCTGCAGCCGGCCGGGCGCCGCGTTCAAACGCCGCCCCAGCCACCACGCGGCCGCGCCGAGCAGCGCCGTCACCGCGAACGAGGTCAGCACCGGCTCGCGCAGCGCCAGGCCGGCGATGGTGAAGGCCACGTCGGTGGCCGCGGAGGTCGTCATCGGTCCAGTCCCTTCAGAAAGCGATAGACGTTGTAACCGCCCACGGCGATGCCCAGCACCATCAGGCTCACGGTCCAGCGCACGGAATAGCCGGGCAGCAGCGAATCGAGCCAGCGGCCCAGGTAGGTGCCGGCCAGCAGCGGCACCACGAACAGCAGTCCCACCGTGCCGCCCGTGAGCACCAGTCCGAGCGGCCCGGCGGGCCGGAAACGCTTGCGCCGTTCCACCTGGCGCGCCAGCCGCTCGCGCAATTGGTCGTCGCGTTCGCTCATGACTGCCCGCCGCTGGAGAGTTCGCGCAGGCGCCGCAGGAAGCTGCGTTCGAGCCGCGCCCGCGCTTCGCGGTCCACCACGCGCGTGGCGTGCTCGCTGGCGCGCGCCAGCGCGAGCCGGGATGCGAGCAGCTCGTCGCGCGGCGCCAGCACGAAGCAGGCGCTGACGATCTGCACGGCGTCGCCCCGGCACACCAGCACGCCGCCCGCGCTGGCCAGGTATTGCCAGGTCGTCGCGTCGCAGCGGTAGCGCACCAGCCCCGGCGCGAGCGCCGTCACCATCGGCTCGTGGCGCGGCTGGATGCCGAACTGGCCCGACGCATCCTCCGCCACCAGGCTGGTCACGCCGTCGATGCGCCGCGCCGTGCTGCCGTCGAGCAGTTCCAGAGTGAAGGCGCTCATGCCGGCATGGCCCCCAGCATGTAGCAGGCGTCCTCGCCCAACTGGTCGTAGGCGCCGTCGAGGAAGCGCTCGCAGTCGCCGAGCACCGTCTCGAGCGGCACGGTGACGCCGGCGATGCCCGTGTGCTTGGCCACCACCTGGAACGGCTGGGTCAGATAGCGCTGCAGGCGGCGGGCCCGGTTGACGATGCGGCGGTCGTCGGCCGACAATTCATCCACGCCGAGCATGGCGATGATGTCCTCCAGTTCCTTGTAGCGCGCCAGGTGTTCGCGCACGGCCCCCGCCACCCGGTAGTGGCGCTCGCCGACCACCCGCGGGTCGAGCAGGCGGCTGCCCGACACCAGCGGATCGACGGCCGGGTAGATGCCGCGCGAGGCCTGCTCGCGCGACAGGATGACGGTCGAATCGAGGTGGCCGAGGATGGCGACGACGGCCGGATCGGTCATGTCGTCGGCCGGCACATAGACCGCCTGGACCGCCGTGATCGCGCCGGCCCGGGTCGAGAGGATGCGCTCCTGCAGGCTGGCCACCTCGGTGGCCAGGGTCGGCTGGTAGCCCACGCTGGCCGGCATGCGTCCGAGCAGGCCCGAGATCTCGGTGCCCGCCTGCACGAAGCGGAACAGGTTATCCATCAGGAACAGCACCTCGCCGTGGCCGCTGTCGCGCAGGTGCTCGGCGTAGGTCAGGCCGGTGAAGCCCGCGTGGTAGCGCACGCCCGGCGATTCGTCCATCTGCCCGAACACGAGCACGGCCCGTTCCATGACGCCGGCGTCGCTCATCTCGTGCCACAACTCGTGCCCTTCGCGGATCCGTTCGCCCACGCCGGCGAACACCGACACGCCGTTGTAGACCGAGCCCACGGCGTGCATGAACTCCATCATCAGCACTGTCTTGCCCACGCCGGCGCCGCCGAACAGGCCGGTCTTGCCGCCGCGGACGAACGGGCACAGCAGGTCGATCACCTTGATCCCGGTCGGCAGGATGGCCGCCGACACGATGGTGTCGGACAACGGCGGCGGCACCGCAAGGATGGGTTTGCACAGTTCACCGTCCAGCGGCGCGCCGCCGTCGAGCGGCCGGCCCAGCACGTCGAGCAGCCGCCCCAGGCAAGCGTCGCCGACCGGGACCGACACCGGCCCGCCGGTGTCGAACACGGCGTCGCCGCGCGCCAGGCCCAGGGTTGGATGCAAGGCGATCGCCCGCACGCGCGTCTCGTCCAGATGCTGGAACACTTCGAGCGTCACGGCCTCGCCGTCGATCCGCAGTTGCAGCGCTTGTCCGATGGGCGGCAAGCGTGGACACCGGATGTCCACCACCGGGCCATGCACCGCCAGCACATGCCCGGCGGCGTTGCCATCACCGATATCCATAGCCCTCCTTGCAGCTTGCGCGACAATCGAAACCACTCGCGCCAAGTATAGCCCAAGGCTTGCCACAAACGCACGCTTATCACCGCTGCAATATCAAGACCGGACTTGGTTCGGCTTGCCATCGCGGGGCAGGCAATTCAAACGGGCGCGGGCCGCCGGCCCGGCAGTCATTCGTGCCTCACTGGCGCAGCCAGTCGCGCAGCTCGTAGTACCAGTAGGTGAGCTGCGCGGCCAGCAAGCCCGCGTGGCCGCCCGTGGCGGGCAAGCCCCACTGGCCGAAGCGGTCAAGGTCGGCGCGGTCGCCCAGGATGGCGCGTGCCAGCACTTCGCCGGACAAGGTGGTCGGCGCCACGCCATGGCCGCCGAAGCCCATGCCGTACCACAGCCCTTCCGGCAGGCGCCCCAGTTGCGGCATCTTGTGGCGCCCGTAGCTCATCATGCCGCTCCACGCGTAATCGATCCGCGCGCCCGCCAGTTGCGGATACACCTTGAGCATGTCCTGATACAGCAGCCGCGCCACGTCCGGCGCGCCGCGCTCGCGGATCGAGATGCGCCCGCCCCACAGCAGGCGGCTGTCGGCCAGCGGCCGGTAGTAATCGAACGCGAAGCGCGTATCGTAGATCGCGGCCTTCGTTTCCAGCGCCGTCTGCATGCGCTCGCCCAGCGGCTCGGTCACCATCACGTAGGTGGCGATCGGCAGGATCGCGCTGGCCAGCTTCGGATACAGCCGTTCGATGTAGCCGCCGCAGCACACCACCACCTCGCGCGCATGCACCGCGCCCTGCGCCGTGCGCACCGACCAGCCCTCGCCCTCGCGCACGATGCGCGTCACCCGGCTTTGCTCGTACACGTGGGCGCCGCCATCCGTCAGCGCCCTGGCCAGGCCATGCGCATATTTGAGCGGGTGGAAATGGAAGGCGTTCGATTCGTACAAGGCGCCGAAATAGCGCTCGCTGTGCGCACGCTGCGCGAACTCCGAACGGCTGATGCGCTGCCATTCCACGCCCAGCTTGCCGGCCATGAAGCGCTGCTGGTCGTCCAGAATGCGGTCATCGTCGAACCAGTTGGCAAGGTAGATGCCGCCGTGGGTCGCGTCGCAGGCGATGGCGTAACGCTCGATGCGGCGCCGGATATGTTCGACCGCGTCCAGCGTCAGGCGATAAAGTTTAGCGCCCCGGTCATCGCCGGCGGCATCGAGCAGGCCGCGCTCACCGAGCGAGTAGCCGCCGAACACAAAGCCGCCGTTGCGGCCCGAGGCGCCATGGCCCACGGTCTCCGCCTCCAGCACCACCACGTTCTTCTCGCCCCGCTCCAGCAGGGACAAGGCGGTGGACAATCCGGCGAAACCGCCACCGATCACGCAGATGGCGGCCGAAGTGCCGCCGGCCAGCGCGGGCCAGACGGGCGTATCGGCCGTGGCGCGGTAGAAGTTTTCGCCGGAAAGCCGCTCAGTCACGGGGCAAGGTCGGATAGTCGCCGATGGTCAGGTCGAAGCCCTCCGCATCGGACACCAGGTGCCCCATGCCGCCATACGGCAGCGTGCACCGTTCCTTGATGTGGCCGAACGGCAGGCCGGTCAGCACGGGGATCGGCAGGCGCTCGCGCAGGAAGGCGAGCATGGTGTCGAAGTCGTAGCCGTTGTCGGCGGGATTGAGCTTGTAGCCGGAGAAGTCGCCGAGCACCAGCGCCTGCTGGCCTTCGAACGCGCCGGCATACAGCATTTGCAGCACCATGCGCTCGACCCGGTACGGATGTTCGTTGATGTCCTCCATGAACACGATGCCGCCTTCGATGGGCGCGAACAACGGCGTGCCCAGCATGTGCGCCAGCATGGCCAGATTGCCGCCCCACAGTCGTCCACGCACGTCCACGCGCGGATTGTTCTGCGCCGTGCCGCGCACCCGGTGCGACGGGCCGCGCAGGCAATCCCAGAACTGCTTGAGCGTGTATTCGACCGGCTCGGCGCGGATGAAATCGTCGCACATCATGGGGCCGGCGAAGCTGGCGCGGCCCGTGTGCTTCCACAAACCCATGTGGAAGGCCGTGAAATCGCTGTAGCCGACGAACAGCTTGCCGCTGTCGGCCATGGCCTGGAAGTCGATCCGCGGCAGGATGCGGCTGATGCCGTACTGGCCGCGCAGGGCCACCACGATCTGCGCCTCGGGATCGGCGGCGGCGGCGTTCAGTTGCGCCAGCCGGCCCGCGTCGGTGTCGGCGAAGCGCAGATGCTTGCGCGATGCGTCGTAATAGTTGTGGACCGTGATGCCTTGCGCGCGCAGGCGCGCGATGCCCATCTCCAGCGCGGCGTCGTCGGGCGCGTAGCCGCCCGGCGCTGCGATGGCGATGCCGATGTTCGTTGTGCTCAAAAATTCGTCCCGATCAGTAGTGGGTGTCGCTGCCGGCCCGCCGGATGGACGGGGCTGTGTCGTTCGGCGCCATCTTACCGTGCAGGTGGGCGTCGATCAAGGCGATCAGCCGTTCGATCAGCTGCGGCGGCAGATCGTGGCCCATGCCTTCGATCACGTGCAGCGCCGCGTCGGGGATGGCGCGCGCCGTGTCCTCGCCGCACGCGAGCGGCACCAGCGGATCGGCCGCGCCGTGGACCACCATGGCCGGGCATGCGATGGATGCCAGCAGCGGCGTGCGGTCGCCGCAAGCGACGATCGCCACCATCTGCCGCGCGATGCCGTCGGGGCATGTGTTGCGCTCCAGCGCCTCGGCGATCTTCGTGCGCAACAGTTTCTCTGGCGTGGGATAGGCGGGGCTGCCGATGGCGCGCATCGTCTGCACCATGCGCTCGACCACCTGCGCGCGGTCGCGTGGATTGGCCGGCATGCGCATCAGGGCCTGGCGCGCCGCCGGCGTGGGTCCGGGCAGGCCGCGCCGGCCGCTGCTCGACATGATCGACGTGAGGCTCAGGGTGCGCTCGGCGTGGCGGGCCGCGAAAATCTGGGCGATCATTCCGCCCATCGAAGCGCCCACCACATGCGCCTTCGGCACGCCGAGGAAGTCCAGCAGGCCGCGCGCGTCGTCGGCCATGTCGTGCAGCGTGTAGGCGGATTTGACCGGCCAACGCACCAGCGTCTTGAGCCAGGTCAGCGTCATGCTGGGCGCGCGATGCTGGCGCAGCTTGCTCGACAGGCCGCTGTCGCGGTTGTCGAAACGGATCACGTAATAGCCCTGCTCCACCAGTCCGTCGACGAAATCCTGCGGCCAGCTGGTGAGCTGCATGCCCAGTCCCATCACAAGCAGCACGGGCGGATCGTGCGGGTCGCCGTGCGTTTCGTAAGCGATGGTGATGCCATTTGCGAGCGCGGTAGCCACGGCGCCTCCCTTCAATAAAACCCGAACAGGGACTGGAACAGCGGCGTGCGTTGCGGATCCAGGTACAACAGCTTTTTCAGGCCGGTGTGGCCCTCATGGTCGAAGCGCTTCCATTGCCCCTCCGGCTGCGCCAGGCGGTCGGCGATGGCGTACAGCGCGGACGGATTGGCGCCCATGCCCACATGGCTGGCATGCACTTCGATGTTCTCGGAACTGGCCGTCTCCTCCTCCATGCTGCAATGCCAGGCCACCACGCCGTCGGTGCGGCTGAAGATGGACGTGGTAGGCACGGGGGGACGTTCGCGCAGGGCGGCGAATCGTTCGGCGTCGATCTCCTTCTCGCCCGACACCAGCTGGTACACGCGCCATGCGTTGGTGGCCTTGTGGCTGCCGGTGAATGGCGATCCGAGCGTGATGACGGTGCGCACATCGTCGGGCAGCATCTTGGCCAGTTCCCGCGCGTACACGCCGCCCAGGCTCCAGCCCACCAGGCTGACGGTGCGGCCCGTGTCGGTGCGCAGTTGACGGATTTTCTCGATGCAGGCTTCGAGCACGCCGGGCCGGGGGCCGAAGTTCAGGCCCTGCTCCCAGGCGTGGACGGCGTAGCCGCGGTCGGCCAGGAAGTGACGGATGACGAGCGTGGTGAAATCGCCGGCGGCCAGGCCCGGAAAGACCAGCACCGGGTGGCCGTCGCCTTCGGGCGCCATGCGCATGAACGGATAGGCGGCCAGCGCGGCGCCCAGTTCCCACGGCGCGCGCATCTCCAGCGCCATCCTCAACATACCCGGTGCGTTGTCGTTTTCCAAAGCTTGCGTTACGGTCTTGCGGTGTCCCATCGGTGCTCCCGGCGATATGGTTTGAGCATACCATTTTTACTGGGAGCATGAAACGGCGCGCCGTTGAAGCGCGCGCGCGCCGGCTTGACGGGCGTCAGCCGGGATTGTCGGCGGCGTTGACGGTGGGATTCGCGGCCGGGTTCGCGACCGGGTTGGTGGCCCTGCGCGCCTCGGCGGCGGCGGCGCGGCGCGCGGCGAAGAAGCGCTTGAGCATGGCGCCGCATTCGTCGGCCAGCACGCCACCGACGATGCCCGTGTGGTGGTTGAGCTGGACCTGGTCGTACAGGTTGACGACGGAGCCGCCCGCGCCCGTCTTGGGATCGGCCGCGCCATACACCACGCGCGCCAGCCGCGCATGCATCATCGCGCCCGAGCACATCACGCACGGTTCCAGCGTGACGTACAGTTCGCAGCCGGGCAAGCGGTAGTTGCCGAGCGCCTCGGCGGCCGCGCGCAAAGCCACGATCTCCGCATGCGCGGTGGGATCGTGGCGGCCGATCGGACGGTTGTAGCCGCGCGCGATCACCACACCATCCTTGACCACCACGGCGCCCACCGGCACCTCGCCCTCGTCCCACGCGAACTGGGCCTGGTCGAGGGCCTGGCGCATGAACGCCAGTTCCTCGGGCGTGGCTTCATGGGCCACGTCGGCCGTCGTCTCAGGCATCGGTGATCTCTGCCCAGCAGTTCGGCGTCTCATGCAGCACCAGCTTGTGCAGGTGCAGGCCGGTGCCGAAACGGTCCTTGTAGGCGGCCTTGAGGATGTTGAACGCCACCTGGGCCAGGTTCTCCACCGTGGGGATGCGGTCGATCACCACGGTCTTGTGGTTGGGCAGCGTGGCGAGGAATTCGCGCACGGCCGTGTCCTTCTCGTACACGAGGAAGGAATGGTCCCAGACGTCGACCAGGTGTTCCTTGGCCAGCGCCTTGATGTCCGAGAAGTCCATGATCATGCCGTTGTCGGAGTTGCCTTCCACGGAGATGACCTGGCCCGTCAGCGTGATTTCCAGCGTGTAGCGGTGGCCGTGCAGGTTGCGGCACTGGCTTTTGTGGTCGGGGATGCGGTGGCCTGCGTCGAATTCGAGCTTGCGGGTAATAGTCAGCATTGTTATGGTATTTGTAAGAGTTTATGGGTTTGCAGGCTCAGTTTCCACTGGGGGCGGCGCTTGCAGGTGTCGATCGCGAGTTTGGTGTTGAACTCGGCCAGCGGGCCATCCATGGGTTGCACGAAGAAGTGGTCGAACGCCAGTCCTTCGTAGGCGGCCAGGTCCTGGTCGGTCTGCGGGATCACCACCTTGATCTCGTTGCCGCGCTCAACCACCAGTTGCGAGCCCATCTTCGGGCTCACGCAGATCCAGTCCACACCCGCCGGCACGGCGATGGTGCCGTTGGTTTCGATGGCGATCTCGAAGCCGGCCGCGTGCATGGCCGCGATCAGCGGCTGGTCCAGTTGCAGCAGCGGTTCGCCGCCCGTGAACACCACATATTTGCTGGCCGGGTAGCTGGCCGGCCACAGCGCGTCGATGGCGGCAGCCAGGTCCGCCGCCGCGGCGAACTTGCCGCCGCCCTCGCCGTCCGTGCCCACGAAATCCGTGTCGCAGAACTGGCAGATGGCGCTGGCGCGGTCGCTTTCGCGCCCCGTCCACAGGTTGCAGCCGGAAAAGCGGCAGAACACGGCGGGGCGCCCCGCATGGGCGCCTTCGCCCTGCAGGGTGTAAAACATTTCTTTGATGCTGTAAGTCACAACGTTCCCTCGACTGACCGGCTGCGTACGGCGCGCAAACTCCGGTTGACAACCTTCCATTATAAGCGAGGCCGGGACCACGCAGGAAATTCCCGGCGCCGCCCGCCATTTTCGCTTTCCGCGCCGCAAGAACTTGACGAATCACAACGCCCGCCTGGCCCAGCCGCGATATGTTGTCACAGTGCACCAGCCAAATCCCCGCTGTGATATCCGTATGGAGCAATGCACCCCATGAAATACAACGCACAATCGCTGCATGTCGACCTGATCACGGCCGGAGCGGTCCTGCTGACCGTGATCGCACTGGCCCTGCTGTGGCGCCAGCGCCGCCTGCGCGCCACGCTGGCGCGGCTGCAACAGGCGCTGGCCGTTGAACAGGGCGTGCGGGTCAGAGCGGAGCAGGCCGCGCTCGAACAGCGCACCCGCGTGTGCCAGTTGCTGGCCCAGCAGGACAGCGCGCTGGAAACGGAGCGCCAGCGCATCGCGCGCGATATCCACGACGACCTCGGCCAGAACCTGCTGGCCCTGAAGATGGACCTGGCCATGCTCAGCCGCAGCCAGCCGAGGCTGCAGGCGCAACTGCACCGGGTCGAAGCCCACATCGGCGCCAGCCTGCGTTCGCTGCGCGCCATCATCCACGACCTGCGGCCCGAGCCGCTCGACCACGGCCTGCGCAGCGCCGTCGAAAGCCAGGTCACCCAGTTCTCGCGCCTGAGCGGCATCGCCTGCCGGCTGGACGCCGACCAGCACGTCTACAACGCCGCGCCCAGCGCCAAGGTGGACGCCGCGCTGTTCCGTGTGCTGCAAGAATCGTTGAGCAACATCGCCCGCCACGCCAACGCCACCCAGGTCGATATCGCGCTGTGCCGCCAGTCGAGCAGCCTGACGCTGACGGTCAGCGACAACGGCATCGGCCTGCCGACCAAACCGGCCCGGGGCGGCAACGGCTTGAGCGGCATCGCCGACCGCGTGGCCCGGGCCGGCGGCCAGTTCCATGTGGCCAGCCGGCCCGGCCAGGGCACGGCCCTGTCCATGTCATTCCCGCTCGACGTTGCGCCGCATCAAGCCGAACACGCATTTCCGGAAGCAAAATGACAACCCTTCTCCATCAGCCGGCCGCCATGACCACACTCCAGGCACACCCCGCACAAGGATCGCCCATGAACAACCTCCAAAAAATCCAGCATGTCATGGAATTCCCACCCGCCGAGCAGCAGCACGGCTTCGCCCTCAAGCTGATGGAATTGCTGGTCATTCCCACCTTCGTGATCGATGCCAACGGCAAGGTGCTGATCTGGAACCGCGCGTGCGAACGGCTGACGGGCGTGCCGGCCTATGAAGTGCTGGGCACCGCCGACCACTGGCGCAGCTTCTACAGCGAGCGCCGCCCCACGCTGGCCGACCTGGTGATCCAGGGCCGCACGGGCGAGGTGCGCTCGCTGTACGATCAGCACAGCCACCGCAGCGAAGGCGCCGACAATCTGTGCGCGGAGAACTGGTGCGAGATGCCGCGCGTGGGCAAGCGGCGCTACCTGGCCGTGGACGCCAGCCCGATCTACGACGCCGAAGGCCGGCTGGTGGCGGTGGTCGAGACGCTGCGCGACATGACGGACGAAAAACGGGCCCAGGTGGCGCTGGAACAACTGGCCACCCGCGACGGCCTGACCAGCCTGGCCAACCGCCGCTGCTTCGACGACACGCTGGCGGCCGAGTGGCAGCGGGCGCTGCGCCAGCAACAGCCGCTGTCGCTGCTGATGGTCGATGTCGACAACTTCAAACAGTACAACGACGCCTACGGCCACCTCGGCGGCGACGAATGCCTGCAACGCATCGCCAACGCCGTGGCCAGCGAAATGCGGGCCAACGACCTCGTGGCCCGCTATGGCGGCGAGGAATTCGCCGTGATCCTGCCCAACCAGGCCTTGAAGGGCGCCGCCATCGTGGCCGAGCGCATCCGCTGCCGGGTCGAGCAGCTCGATTTGCCCAACCTGGGCAGCGATTCGCACGTGGTGACGGTCAGCATCGGCGCCGCCACCGCCCTGCCCTCCGTGGACACCGACCCCAGCCAGCTGGTGGCGACGGCCGATTCGGCGCTGTACCGGGCCAAGCACATGGGCCGCAACCGCATCAGCCTGCCCTTGCAGGAGCCGGATCCGGCCGTGGGACGGGCCTGATCAGCCGACCGGATGGGCGATCGTCGTCAGGTCCGGCGGTGGCGATGCGGGCGCGGCGCCAGGGAACGCCCAGCCCCGGCGTCAAAACTCGCCGCGCGCGCCGCGGTCGAGCATCTTGACGATGGTGCCCCGCATCTTGAGCGCCGAGTCCCGCAGGTCCGGCGGCAGCTTGCGCCCCATGTGGATCAGCATGTCCATGTTGAGGGTGTACAGCCACAGCCCGTCTTCCTTTTCCAGCATGGTGATGCGGCAAGGCAGATAGGCTGCCATGTGGGGGCTGAAGTCCACCATCTTGCGCGCGATCTCGGGACTGCAATACGAATAGACCTTGAGGAAGCGCTGCGGCATGCCGGTGCGCGCCCGCAATTCCTCCGACAGCGGCAACACCCCGACTTGCTTGACGCCGTCCTCCAGCGCGACGCTGGCCAGCGCGTCCTCCACGTCCTGCACCGACACGCCGGGCCGCACCTTGCGCTCCCAGGTGGTGGCGGCGGCGATATCGCCATCCGCCTCGATCCAGCGGTCCCACACCTTCGACGCCTGTTCCCCGGCGCCGTCCTCCAGCTTGCCCATGGTGCGCAGCGTGCCGCAGCCCGTCAGGCCCGCACACAGCATGGCCACCGCCACCAACGAAAAACCCCGCACAGTTCCTCCGACTCAAACACAAAATGGTGATAAAAAAGTGTTAATGAAGCACCCCGACCCGATCAGCCGAACGGATTGGCGACCGTCTTCACGTCCGGTGGCGGCAGCGTGGCCGGCAAGTCCTGCGCCTCCAGCCGCGCCACCACGTCGGTCAGCACCTTCAGCAGGGCGCGCGCGTCGCGCAGGCCGGCCTGGTCGGCCGTCAAGTCCACGTCGCCACTGAGGGTGATGCGGTCGAGGCGGTTTTCGATGCACAGGTGGCCGATATGCAGCACGTCGGCCTCGTTGGCATAGGGAACAAATTTCGTCATCGTAAGCTCCATTCGTCACGTTTATCTTTGCGCGGCTTGACCTTCGGCAAGCGCAGCATCCGTTCCTTCTCGCTGGCCGACAGCGACGGCAGCAAGTTGATGCCCACCCGGCTTTCGAGTTCCGCCACGCTCAGCATCTCATAGTCGCTGGTCGGCGCGTTGGCGATGAAGTAAGCCGCCCCCGCGCGCTGGCGCGGGCTGTAGACCAGCTTATACAAATGGCTGGGCACGATCACGTTGCCGATCTTCTGCAGATTACCACCGAGGAAGGCCGGGCCCGTGATCACGTACAGATCGCCCTCCTTCTTCGCCATCTTGCGCACCGCGCCTTCGATGCCGGCCCACACGTGGCGGTTGTTGTCGCCGTTTTGCGGCACCATGTTGGCCAGCGTAAAACTCTCATGCTGGGTATCGCGATCCGGCATGTCGCCGTTGGGCGACATGTGGCCACGATCGAAGCCGCTGCGCGCGTAGTCGGACAGCTCGGCGCGCTGGCTGGACGGCAGTTGCGTCTCCGCGTGGAAGGAGTTCTCGCGCGACAAGCTCTGTGCCGCCGCGATATTGTCGGCCGTCAAATGCTCGGCCGACCACAGCGGCGTGCGCGTGAGGCCCGAATGCATGACGCCGAACACGCCGTAACACAACTCGCGCGTGGCGGCGCTCATCTTCTCGTTGCGGATTTCCGGCATGCGGCCATCGACATAGTGGGCGGGACAGGCGCCGGCCAGGGCCAGGCCGGAGACGAGGGTGCCGCACGCAAACATGGCGGCGGCCACGGTTTTCTGGATCAGACTAGGGTATTGCATGGTTCCTTGGAGCATGGACGAGAAAGTTCAGTGCCGCACTCTATCAGACTGAGGCCAATTGCAACAAACGCCTGGCGTGCGCGGCCAGTTCGGCACGCAACCGCGGCGGGTCGACGATAGCGAGTTCGAATGGCACGGCGGCCAGCTGGCGCGCCAGCCAGGCCAGGTCGTCGGACTGGATGTGCAGCAGCACGCCGCCGGCGCACTGCTCGAATACGCCTAGCGTGTCCGGCAGGGCGCGCTGCGCCGTCTCCAGGTCGGTTTGCAACAACACCGTGGCCGGAAACGCGCGCGGCAGCGAGGCCACCGACAGCCGCAGATGGGCCAGCGCATCGAAATCGGCGGGCCGCACGAACCGGCCCGGCGCCGGCGCCGCGTCCGCGATGCGGTCGAGCCGGAAGGTGCGCATGGCGCCGCGCAGGTGGCACCAGCCGACGGCGTACCAGCCGCCGAGGTAATAAGCCAGGCCGTAGGGATCGACGTCGCGCGCCGTGTCCACGCCACCGGCGCGATAGCGCAGGTGGACGCGCCGGCCCTGCTGGGCGGCTGCGCTCAGCACCACCAGCGCCTGATTGTCGGTCGCCGTCCTGCCGGCCGCGAGATCCAGACGCACCGTCTCGTCGAGCGCGCCCACGCGCTGTTTGAGTCCGTCGGGCATGATGCGCGCCAGCTTGGCCTGGGCGCTGGCCACGGCCGGCGCCGCCTCCGCCAGGCCGAGGTGGCGGGCCGCAAGCAAGCCCAGCGACAGGGCCAGCGCCTCGTCCTCCGTGAACATCATGGGCGGCAGCTTGAAGCCGGCCACCAGCGCATACCCGCCATGCCGACCGCGTTCGCTCGTGATCGGGATGCCGATCTGCTCCAGCATCGCGATATAGCGGCGCAGCGTGCGGCCATCGACCTGCAAGCGGCGCGCCATCTCGGCGCCGCTGAGACGGCCATGGGTCTGCAGCAGTTCCAGCACTGCCAATACGCGGGTGGTCGGATGGTACATCATGCAACGATAGCAGATAATCAGGGCGGAATCTGCCCTATATCAGCGTTACAGTGCCTCATCGCCGTGTCGATCGGTTTATAACTGGAGCGAGGAGATGACGCAAACTAATACGTTGTGGCTGTATTTTCTGGTGGTGTTCGGGGTCGTGCTGCTGCCGGGCCTGGACATGGCGTTCGTGATGGGCAGCTCGCTGCTGGGCGGCCGGCGCAGCGGCATGGCGGCCGTGGGCGGCATCATCGCCGGCGGCTTTTGCCACCTGTGCATGGGCGCGCTGGGCGTGGCCGCCATCCTGCAATGGTGGCCTGGCCTGTTCCGCGCCATGCTGCTCGGTGGCGCGCTGTACATCGCCTGGATAGGCTGGACTTTGCTGGGCGCCAACAGCATCCTGCTGCCGGCGCCCGAGCAGCAACGCGCATCGGAAGCGATCATCTTCCGCCGCGCCATGGTCACGAGCTTGCTCAATCCCAAGGCCTACCTGTTCATGCTGGCCATCTTCCCCCAGTTCCTGCGGCCCGGCCAGGGACCGCTATGGGTGCAATCCGGCGTGCTCGGCGCGATCACGGCGCTGACGCAGGCGGGCGTGTATGGCGCCCTCGCCTTCGCCGCCAGCGGGGCCAGCGGCTGGTTCGACCGTCATCCGGGCGCGGCCATCGTCGTGGCGCGCCTGATGGGGATACTGCTGCTGGCCACTGCCATCCTCAGCGGCTATCAGGCGTGGCGCATGGCTTGAGCGCCAGAACCACGCATCGCGCCGCCAGAGGCGAACGAGGCTATGCGCGCCCCGCGCGCGCGTAGGCGAGCGAGGCTTTACGGGCGGGAGCGGGCCGGCTTGCCATCCTCGCGCGCCCCGCCGGCGCGCGCGACAAGTGCGCCGGCGCCCGACGGCGGACATGGAACACCGACACGGCCTGCGACAACTGCCCGGCCTGCTCATCGAGGCTGGCGGCCGCCGCCGCCGCCTGTTCGACCATGGCCGCATTCTGCTGCGTTGCCACGTCCATATCGGCAACGGCGCGGTTGACCTGGTCTATGCCGACGCTCTGTTCGCGGCTGGCCGTCGCGATCTCGTTCATGATGTCGGCCACGCGCTGGACGGACTGGATAATTTCGGCCATGGTGTCGCCGGCGTCGCCTGCCTGGCGATTGCCCAAGGTGACCTTGTCGACGGAATCGTCGATCAAGCCCTTGATCTCCTTGGCGGCGGCGGCCGAGCGCTGCGCCAGGGCCCGGACCTCGGACGCCACCACGGCGAAGCCGCGCCCCTGCTCGCCGGCGCGCGCCGCCTCGACCGCCGCATTCAACGCCAGCAGATTGGTCTGGAACGCCAGGCCGTCGATGAGCGCGATGATATCGACGATCTTGTTCGCGGCGGTGGAGATGTCGCCCATGGTGGCCCGCACCTCGTCCACCGACTGGCCGCCCTTGACCGCGATCTGCGCGGTCGCGGCCACCAGCTCGCTGGCCATGCGGGCATGGTCCGCATTCTGGCTCACCGTGGACGCGAATTCCTCCATGCTCGACGCCGTCTCTTCCAGCGTCGATGCCTGCGCCTCCGTGCGTGACGACAGATCCAGATTGCCTTGCGCGATGTCGCGGGTCGCCGCGCCCATGGCGTCGACGTTGACGCGGACGTCCCCGATGATCGCCATCATGTTGACGTTTATCTGCTGCAAGGCGCGCAGCAACTGCCCCATGTCATCGCCCCACTCGGCCGCCACCGTGCCGGTCAGATCGCCGCCCGCGAGCGCGCAAGCCGCCTTGATCGCCTTGTGCAACGGCGTGGTCACTGTCGCGTGCAACGCCCTTCCCATCGCCAGCGCCACGACCACGCCCGCACTGGCGAGGCCGAGCGACCAGCCGGTGGCGGAACCGCCGTCCGAACAGGCGGCGATGCCGCCCGTCGTCGCGATCAGCGAAGCCTGGACGGTCAAACCGAGGTTGAAGCGGGTCTGGATCGGTAATTCCTTCCACGCCCGTCGCCAGCCGGCCGGGCCGGCGCGCCGCACCTGGCCTTGCCTCAGCACGACCCGCGCGGTGTTGCCCGCGACAATATCGCGATACAGGCGGTCTGCGGCGGCGATCTGTTCCCGGCCCGGCTTGGAACGTATCGACATATAACCGGTGGTGCGGCCGTCCTCGACGACGGGCGTGACGTTGGCAAGCACCCAGTAGTAGTCGCCGTTCTTGCGGCGATTCTTCACCATGCCGGTCCAGGGCAAGCCCGCCTTCAGTGTTTGCCACATGTCGGCGAACGCCTCGGGCGGCATCTCCGGATGCCGGACCAGGTTGTGTGGCGCGCCGATCAGTTCTTCTTCGGTGAATCCGCTCACTTCGACGAAATAGGGGTTGACATAAGTGATATCCCCCTTCAGGTCCGTCTTCGACACGATAGGCCGGCCATCTGCCATTTCGTATTCAACGCCGGTGATCGGAAAATTCTTGCGCATGGTATCTCTTTTATCGGTGGTGGACTGCCCGCAATAGGAAGGCGGCAAGCAGCAGAGCGATTTGGCACTACCCACGCGGCACGGGGGGCGAAGCATAGCGCAATTCCACACAGAAACAAACCAACTGTATTAACAAAGCAAGCACTCGTGGTTTTCCTTTCACGCCAGCGCGCCCGCATTTGATGACACGGCCCGGCGCAGCGGCCAGGCATGGCCCGGACGTGGCACGCACCAATAAAAAAGGGCCGGACGCGAATCGCGACCGGCCCACACATTTTTTATTATTGGGAGTACAGTTGACGCCGGCTAAGAAAACCGGGTCAGCCTTTGTTTTTCTTGTTATGCCTTGCCGTGCTTTCCAGCTTGCAACTGAGTAAGTCCTATTGGCTGGATAGCAAGAGAATAGCGCTCAGTGTAGCGCGCTTTCGCATCAAACTGTCACGAAATCTCGCGGTTTGTTCCAAACAACAACAGTCGGCCATCGACCGCCGGGCATCGTCCCCGGAACAATCGGCAATCTTGCCAGTGGCGTAACGACAGGAAAAGAGGATAATGCGGGCACCCCCACTTTATTGACGAGAAGCGGACTACCATGAAACACAACTATATCAACGGCGCATGGGTCGAAGGAGCAAGCTCTGCCGCCAACATCAATCCCTCCAACACGGACGACGTGATCGGCCACTATGCCCAGGCCGACGCGCAGCAGGCGCAACTGGCCATCGCCGCGGCGGCCGCCGCCGCGCCGGGCTGGGCCTTGTCCAACGTGCAGATGCGCGCCGATGCGCTCGACAAGATCGGCAGCGAGATCCTGGCCCGCAAGGAAGAACTGGGCACCCTGCTGTCGCGCGAGGAAGGCAAGACCAAACCGGAAGGCATAGGCGAAGCGGCGCGCGCCGGCGCCATCTTCAAGTTCTTCGCCCAGGAATGCCTGCGCCTGCGCGGCGACAAGCTGCCGTCCGTGCGCCCCAACCTCGACGTGGAGATCACGCGCGAACCGGTGGGCGTGGTGGGCATCATCGCGCCATGGAATTTCCCGATCGCCATCCCGGCCTGGAAGATAGCGCCGGCCCTGGCCTACGGCAACTGCGTGCTGCTCAAGCCGGCCGAACTGGTGCCAGGCAGCGCCTGGGCGCTGGCCGAGATCATCAGCCGCGCCGGCTTGCCGCCCGGCGTGTTCAACCTCGTGATGGGGCGTGGCAGCGTGGTCGGCCAGGCGTTCCTGAACGACCGCCGCGTGAACGCGATCAGCTTCACCGGCTCGGTGGCCACCGGCGGCAAGGTCGCGCAAGCGGCCATGACGCGCATGGCCAAGGTGCAGATTGAAATGGGCGGCAAGAACCCGCTCGTGGTGCTGAACGACGCCGACCTGGCCACGGCCGTCAACTGCGCCGTGCAGGGCTCGTTCTTTTCGACCGGCCAGCGCTGCACGGCGTCGAGCCGCCTGATCGTGGAAAAAGGCATCTACCCGGCCTTCGTGGCCGCCGTGAAGGAAAAACTGGCCGCGCTCACCATCGGCGACGCGCTGGCCGCCGGCACCGACATCGGCCCCGTGGTGGACGCCAGCCAGTTGGAGCAGGACCTCGAATACATCCGCATCGGCCAGGACGAGGGCGCCACGCTGGCCTTCGGCGGCGAGCGCGTCACGTGCGCCACGCCCGGCTTCTACCTGCGTCCGGCGCTGTTCACGGATTGCGGCAACGACATGCGGATCAGCCGCGAGGAGATCTTCGGTCCCGTCGCCAGCGTGATCCCAGCCGACAGCTACGAGCATGCGCTGGCCCTGGCCAACGACACGGAGTTCGGCCTGTCGAGCGGCATCTGCACCACCTCGCTCAAGCACGCGACCCACTTCAAACGCCACGCGCAGGCCGGGATGGTGATGCTGAACGTGCCGACGGCGGGCGTGGACTACCACGTGCCGTTCGGCGGCACCAAAGGGTCCAGCTACGGTTCGCGCGAACAGGGCACCTACGCCGCCGAGTTCTTCACCACCGTCAAGACGACCTACTGCGGCGTGTAAACCGAAACGTCTGGCAAAAGGGTCAGCCCCCAGGGTCTGACCCTGGCGACCTCACTGGCGGGCGCCCACGTCAGCGCAGCCGCGCGTCGAGTGCCTCCAGCACCCCCTTGCGTTTCTTGTGCCGCGCCTCGTGCGTGCGCACGCGCCGCAGCGCGGACGGCGACAGGCCGTCCAGCTGCCGCCGCACCTGGTCGGCCGTCAGTTCCTCGTAATTGGCGATGGGCAGGCTGCGCTCGGGCGCCGTCGCATGGTGGGCCTGTTCCGCTTCCGTTTCGCCGGCCGCGGCGCGCTGCTTGTTGACGATGCGGGCCGCCACCTCCTCCTCGCGTCCGGCGTAGCGGCCTTCCTGCCGGAACTTGCGCTCCAGCTCACTGTATTCGCGTTCCCGCTTGGCGTTCGCGCCTTTGGGCATGATGCACCTCCCTCGCAATGTGCCCGGAAGCGACCATGCTAAGCCTTCATCACGCCGGCCGGCGCACCGTTGGGCGCGCCGGCCCGGCCGTCACAGCTGGTCGATCCAGGCGGCCAGGTGCTGCGCGCCGAACGTCGGGTCGGCCGCGGTGATCTGGCAACGCAGCACGGCGCCATCGGCCGACAGCTGCAACGCATGGCCGCGCCGGCCCAGCCACAACAGACAGGCCAGCCAGGCGGCGTGGGTGGCCGACGGCGCGGCCTGGGTCGGCAGCGCCAGGAATTCCAGCAGCGTGGCCGGCTGCACGAACATGCCGCGCGACGGGCCGGTCGATTCGAACGTGGGGCCGAAGAATTCCGACAGCAACAGCAGGACCTGCTCCGGCTCGTTGCCCGGGCAGCGCTGTTCGATCCGCGCCAACTGGGTGCGGATGGCGTCGCCCAGGGCGGCGCAGCGCATCACCTCCGAGCCGCTCAGGTCGGAGAAGTCGAACATCAGCCAGTCCGGCTCCATCCCTTCCAGTCCCGCGCACACGGCGGCGGCCAGGCTCGCCTCCACGGGCACGTGCGCGCCGCGCTCGCTCAGGCCGGCGCACAGCGTGTACAGCATGGCGACCCGGTTGGCCAGCGTCTGCCGTTGCCGCACCAGCAGTTTTTCCCGCAGCAGCTGGTGGTGGTCCTTGCGCAGCTGGGCCATGTCGAGCGCCTGCTTGAGCTCCATGCGCAACGCGGAGATGTCCCACGGCTTCTGGATGTAGCGGTGGATCTGGCCCTGGTTGACGGCCTCCACCGTCTGTTCCAGCTCCGAATAGGCGGTGGTCAGGATGCGCACGATGTGGGGGTGCTTGTCCCACGCGTAGAACAGCAGCTCGTTGCCGTTGGCGCCGGGCATGCGCTGGTCGGACACCAGCACGGCCAGCGTGCCGGCGTGGGCGTCGAGCAGGCGCTTGCCCTCCTCGACCGACTCGGCCGTGATGACGTTGGCCAGCGCGCCCAAGGCACGCTGGAAATATTTGAGGGCGGTCGCTTCATCGTCGACATACAGAATGGTCGGTGCCTGCGCTGCGGGATCGCTCATACAAGTTCCTTTTCGATTGCTGGGAAATTCAAAGTGACGGTGGTGTAGCGTCCTGGCTTCGACTGCACCACGATATTGCCGCCGAACGATTGCATGATGCGTTGGCAGAATATCAGACCCCAGCCGTTGCCGCCGTTGTGGGCATGCGTGGTGACGGGATCGACCAGCAGCCGCGCCAGGATGTCGGGCGGAATGCCGGGGCCGTTGTCGCTGATGCTGATCTGCGGCGCGCCGTCGACCAGCACGGTGAAGCGCAGGGCCGCGCCGGCCTGGCCGTCGAGCGCGCGCAGGGCGTTGCTCATGATGGACGACAGCACCAGCGTCACGCAATTGGGCAGCGCCTTCACGCTGAAGTCCTGCTGCACCTCGGTACGTATCATCTGCCGCTGCGCGGCCGTGAGCGGATAGGCGTCGAGCAGCATGGCCAGCAACTGCGCCGCGCTGTGTCCGCTGCGCGGCGCCGCCGGCGGCGGCGGCGCGCCGTTGGCCAGCTTGACCGATTCGACGAAGCTGCTCAGCACGGACAGGCAATAACGGGCGTTGTCCTGCATCAGCGCGGCGGCCTGGCTGATCTCCTCCAGCTGCCGCGCCGGGTCGCTGCCCGACGCGCGGCGCGCGATGCCGCGCGCGAAATTGCCTATCGTGGCCAGCGGCGTGTTCAGTTCGTGCGCCAGGAAGGCCAGCGTCTCCTCGATGGCCAGCAGGTTGTCGCGCCGCGACTGCCGTTCGCGCGCGCGCTCGCTGGCCTGGCGCATGGCCAGCCGCAACTGGTGCAGGTCGAGCGGCTTCTCCAGCACGCGGAACACCTCGGCGCCGTTGATGCTGTCGAGCAGCACCTCCTTGTCCGCGTAGGCCGTCACCAGCAGGCACACCATGTGCGGGAAGTGCTGGTTCACGTGGCGCAGCAGCATGCTGCCGACCCGGCCCGGCATGCGGTAGTCGGTCACCAGCACGCCGATGCCGTGGCCGGGCCGGTCCAGGATGGCGATGGCCTGGTCGACGCCGCCGGCCGTCACCACCTCGTAATCGTCGGCCATGGCGCGCTCGAAGTACTTGCAGGCCATTTCCTCGTCATCGACGTACAGGATGGCGGCGGCGGGATGGGTCGCCGGGCGCATCATCGCTTCTCCGTTTCCGCGCGCGGCAGGTCGAAGATCATCTGGGTCCATTCGCCCACCACACTCTCGGCCAGCAGCACCCCGCCGTGGCGTTCGACCACCCGGTAGCTGATGCTCAGGCCCAGCCCCAGGCCCTGCCCCACCTCGCGCGTGGTGAAGAACGGCTCGAACACGCGCGCCAGTTGCTCGTCGGGGATGCCGGGGCCGTTGTCGCGCACGGTCACGCGCAGGCGCGGGCCGTCCCACACGGCCGCGACGGCCAGTTCGTACGGGCGCTTGCCGGCCTTGCGCATGGCCAGCACGGCGTTGCTGAACAGGTTGATCAGCACGCCGATGATGGCCGCCTCGTCGCCGCGCACCAGGGTGTCGCCCGGCAGGTCGCGCTGCACCTTGACGTCCTTGAGCTCGTGGCCGATCAGGCGGATCGCCGCGCCCAGCGCCCGCTCGAACAGGAAATGGGCGCTCAGCAGGTTGTCGCCGTTCTTGCGGTAGGCGAAGGTCTTCAGGTCCGACACGATGTGCTGCACGCGCTGCATGCCCTGCTTGGCGTCGGCCAGGCATTCGGTCAGCAGGGGGCTGGCGCGCGACACGGGATCCTCGGCCGCCAGGTCGATCGCCATCAGGCAGAAGTTGACCGGGTTGTTCACCTCGTGCATCAGGCCCGCCGCCAGCGTGCCCAGCGCCGCCATCTTTTCCTGCTGCAGCATCTGGCCCTTGATCTCGGCCAGGTCCCTGTTGGTCAGTTCCAGCTCGTGGTTCTTCTGCGCCACCTGGGCCTTGAGCTTGAACAGCAGGTAGCGCGCGCGCTCGTTGTAGACCGTGAACACGGCGCTGATGGTGGCCGACATCAGCAGGAACATGGAATTGACGACGAACGGCCCGTGCAATTCGAAACTGACCGGATGGCGCGCGCAGGCGGCCGCGTACAGCAGGTAGCTGACGCCGCCGAACACGATGTTCTGCCACAGCCCGAACGCCAGCACGATGCCCGACGAGTAGATGGCCAGCGTCAGCCCGGCGTAGTAGATGGAGGCGGCGCCCTCGGTGACGGCGATCATGGCGGCGATCATGATCTGCGGCAGCAGCAGCCAGCCGAACGTCAGCCACTGGATGTTGTGCTTGCCCCACTCGGTGCGCATCGCGCACAGCATGACGGCCATCAGGGCCGAGGCCAGCAGCCGCCAGCCGGCGAACGCGGCTTGCCATTCCGGGTACATGGCGTGGTCCAGCGCCACCCCCAGCAGCACCAGCACGATGCCCGTGCGCAGGCCGGCCCGGCTGAATTCCAGGCGAAAATGGCGCAAGGCCGTCTCGTAGCTCTCCTCGGGCGCCAGCACCACACCGTCCGGCAGACGGGTCGTCATGCGATGCGCACTTCGGCGAACAGGTTGACGCCGGTGGCGTCGACGTAAATCTTGCGCTCGCGCGACTGCGGCGGCAGCAGCTTCTCCAGCCCGGCCTCGTCACGGTAGATCAGATGCCATTCCAGCAGATGCTCCATGCCGAACTTGCCGGGATTGTCGGAGTGCACATTGGTCACGAGCAGCTTGCCGCCGGGGCGGATGCGGCTGGCGAAATGGGCCATCAGGCGCGCGCACACCTTGTCGGACAGGTAGTCGAACAGGCCGGCGCAATAGACGGTGTCGAATTCGGCCGTGCGTTCGGCGGCCGGACCGGCGCGGCGCTTGAGCAACAGGTGCACGGAATCCTGCACGTAGTTGATCTCGACCGGGCGGGGGCAGCGCGCGGCGCGCCTGGACAGCTGGCCGCGCGTCCAGTCCAGCGTCTCGGCGCTGAAGTCGAGCAGCTCGAACTGCAGCCAGTGCGGCTCCGGGTAGGTGTCGAGGAAGCGCTGCACCTCCACGGCCGGGCCGCAGGCGATGTTGAGGATGCGCATGGGCCGGCCCCGCTGGCGGGCCTCGTCGGCCAGCCCCTTGAGGAACTCGACCAGGATGTCGATGCGGTTGCGGTGCGCGGCCGCCACGGCCGCCTGCAGGAAGGCCGTGTTGACGATCTGAAAATACGTGTTCGGGCCCTGGCGCGGGTCGTCCAGGATCTGGTTCACCATCTGGTAGTCGCCCGCGTAGCCGAGCGGCTTGGTGTAGGTGCGGAACACGAACGGCGCGCGCAGGATCAGCGGGTGCAGCGCCGACTGGCAGAACGCGCGGTGGGCCGGCGCCAGTTCCGGCGCGATGATGGCGGCCTCCTCCTCCAGCCGCGCCAGGTAGGAGCGGGTCTTGTCCATCAGCGGGCTGGCCAGCTCGTAGAACAGGTCTTCGCGCAGCATGCCGTCGACCTTGGGCAGGTTGCCGGCCAGGTCCACCTGGTCGACCCAGCGCGACACGTCCGACAGGAAGGCGCGCATCTCGTTGACGACGGCCTGGTAGTCGCGGCCGATGCGGTAGCGCTCGCTCCATTCGCGCACGAAGCCGGCCGCCTCCGCGCCCACGGCGCCGGGCACCAGCGTCAGCTCGCCCAGTTCGCACCACTCGTCCACCAGCGTCAGCGACACCACGGCCGTCAAGCCCGTGTTGACCACGCTGACCACCAGCGCCCGGCCGCTATAGGCGACCCGGGTGCCGATGCGCACGGTGAGCTCGGACAGCACCTCACTTACTTGCATGATGAAATCTGGATTGTAGATTTCCATCACCAGCGCCATGCGCTGCACGTTGATCAGGGTGCCCCGCACGGCCTCGCCCTGCGCATTGCGGAAACTGACCAAAGGATCGATTTGCGATTGTGAATACACGGTTCGGCGTCTTCAAATGGCCGGCGGGCCGCGATGGCCGGCCGGCGGGGTTAAAGCCAGGCCGGCACCGGCAACGCCACCGGCCACCCGCCGCTCTGTTGTTGCACACATCTTTGCACGCATCCTGGGCACGCACTGCCGTGCATTGCGCGTCGAGTGTACATGGCAGTGAAATATTCAGCAACATTACATTCTCGCCAGATATGTTGTTTTTCTATCTTTTAGTGCGGTAATTCTAATAAGAAATATTTCTCGATTCGCAAGGCGCACGCTGCTACACTGCCCGCACCCGGAGGAGACGCCGGGCTCGATCAACCGCCCCCGGACGCGCGATCCCACCATGCGCCGGGGTTAAGAAAAAGAAGAAGCCCATGAACATCGCAAACATCAAGATCGGCCATCGGCTGACGATCGCCTTCTCCCTCACCACCGTCATGCTGGCGGTCGTGGTCGCCCTGGGCGCCTCGGCGCTGCGCTCGTCGGCCAACGAGATCGACCACGCCACCGGCGAACGCTACCGCCAGCTGGCGCTGCTGCAGCAAGCCAGGGCCGAAGGCGATGCCGCGCGCCAGGCCCGCGCGCTCGACGCGCTGGCCGCCTTCGACGCCGGACGCATGCGCGCCGAAGGCGCCGAGGCCGCGCACAGCGCGCGCCGGGCCGGCACCATCATGATCGTGCTCGGCGCGGCCGGCGGCGTGCTGAGCCTGTTGACGGCGCTGATCATCACGCGCGGCATCGTGGGGCCGGTCAACCACGCCGTCAAAGTGGCGCGCACGGTGGCCGGCGGCGACCTGCGTTCGCACATCGAGATCCGCAGCGCCGACGAGATCGGCCAGTTGTCGGCCGCCCTCAAGGACATGAACCAGAGCCTGATCCGCATCGTGCGCGAGGTGCGCGGCGGCACCCACGCCATCGCCGGCGCCTCGGCCGAGATCGCGGCCGGCAACCTCGACCTGGCGGAGCGCACCGAGCGCCAGGCCGGCGCCCTGGAGGAGACGGCATCGGCCATGGAGCAGCTGACCTCCACCGTCAAGCGCAACGCCGACCACGCCCAGCAGGCCAACACGCTGGCCCAGTCGGCCTCGGACGTGGCCGGGCGCGGCGGCGCCGTGGTGGCGCAGGTGGTCGACACCATGGCCTCCATCAACGCCTCGGCCCGCAAGATCGTCGACATCATCGCCGTGATCGACAGCATCGCCTTCCAGACCAACATCCTGGCCCTGAACGCGGCCGTGGAAGCGGCCCGCGCCGGCGAGCAGGGGCGCGGCTTCGCCGTGGTGGCCAACGAGGTGCGCAACCTGGCGCAGCGCTCGGCGGCCGCGGCGCGCGAGATCAAGACCCTGATCGGCGACTCGGTCGAGCAGGTCGACGCCGGCGCCCGCCTGGTCGACGCGGCGGGCCACACGATGGGCGAGATCGTGGCCAGCGTGCGCCGCGTGACCGACATCATGGGCGACATCGCCAACGGCAGCCAGGAGCAGCTGGCCGGCATCGAGCACATCAACGCGGCCGTGAGCCAGATGGACCAGGGCACGCAGCAGAACGCGGCGCTGGTGGAGCAGGCCTCGGCGGCGGCGGCCACCATGCAGGAGCGGGCCGGCCACCTGGCGCAGGCGGTCGACCAGTTCCGCCTCGACGGCGCGGAGGCCGGCGCCAACGGCGCGGCCGCGACGTCCAATGCGGCCAGCGCGGCCAGCGCGGCCAGTACGGCCAATGCGGCCAGCGTCAGCGCCCTGCCGCGCCGCCGCCCCAAGCGCATCCCCGCGCCCGTCCCCGTGGCGCCTCAATCAACGGCGCAGGCGGCCCGCAAGGTGGCCAATGGCGCTGAAGAGGACCAGTGGCTGGAGTTCTGACCGGCGGCTCGGGCGCCGCGCTTGGACGCGCGCGCCCGCCTGTGCAATACTCACGGTGTAAACCACCACCGGCCTCCCATGCTCGCCAACGTCCCGCTCATCCGCAGCCTCAAATTCCGCATGACGGCTGTGGTGGTGGCGCTTGTGCTGGCGGCGACGGTGATCGTCACGTCGCTGGCGCTGCTGCTGGCCGAACGCGACATGGAGGCGGTGCTCGGCGACCAGCAATACGCCTTGCTGTCGGCCGCAGCCGCCAACATCGACTCCCAGCTCGAAGCCAAGCGCACGCTGCTGGCCAGCCTGGCCGACGCCATGCCGCCCGACCTGAGCGACCACCCGGAGCGCATGCGCCAGTTCATCGAGCAGCATCCGACCGTGCGGGCCGCGTTCCTCAACCTCGTCACCTACGACCGCAGGGGCGTGTTGCGCCACACCTCGCACAGCGGCATCGCCACGCTGGAGCTGACGGACGCCTCCAGGCCATTCTTCGAGCGCGCGCTCGCCACGCGCGGCAGCATCATCTCCGAGCCCTTCAAAAGCTCGGTGACGGACTTGCCCGTGGTGCTCATCACCCAGCCCGTGCTGGACCCGTCGGGCGCCGTGGCCATGGTCCTGGCGGGCAGCATCGACCTGGCCAACGCCTCGTTCCTGGAGCCGGTCAGCGCGCAGCGCCCCGGCAAGACGGGCTTCATGTACATCATGACCAGCAAGGGCATCCTGGTCAACCACCCCAACCGGGCCCGCCTGCTGCAGCACATTAACGCCCGCCCCGGCGTCAACCGCGCCACCCAGATGGCGCTGCAGGGCTTCGAGGGCTGGACCAACGCCGCCAACAAGGACGGCAGCGAAGGCATCTACTCGTACAAGCGGATCCCGGCGGCCGACTGGATCCTGGGCGCCCGCTTCCCCACCGAGGAGGCGTTCGCGCCCATGATCGTGATGCGCCGCCACGCCGTGCTGGTGTCGACCCTGTTCGCCGCGCTGGCCGGCGCCATCGGCTGGGCCGCCATCCACGTGCTGCTGCGGCCCCTGGTCCGGCTGCGCCGCCACGTGGCCGAGATCCGCAGCGGCAAGGCCGGCATCGAGGTGCTGCAACGGCGCCGCCGCGACGAGATCGGGGAGCTCAGCTCGGCCTTCCACGTGCTGATGGCCGAACGCGAATCGGCCATGGAGAGCGTGCGCGAAAGCGAATCGCTGATCCGCAACATCCTGGAGCAGGCGCCGGACGCCTTCATCACGTGCGACGCCAACGGCATCATCACGGAATGGAACGCCCAGGCGGAGAAGAGTTTCGGATGGAGCCGCACCGAGGCCGTGGGGCAGGACGTGGCGGAACTGATCATTCCGCCGGCCCTGCGCGCCGAGCACCGCGCCGGCATGGCGCACTTCGCCCAGGGCGGCACCGGGCCGGTGCTCAACGCGCGCGTGCGTGTCACCGCGCGCCACCGGGGCGGCCACGAGGTGCCGATCGAACTGTCGGTGCGGGCGCTGCGCCACGGCAGCGATTACTACGCCACCGCCTTCCTGCACGACATCACGGAGCGTCTGGCGTACGAACAGCAGATCGCCGCCAGCGAGAAGCGCTCGCGCATGATCGCCGACAACATGCCGGCCATGATCGCCTACGTCGACGACAAGCTGCGCTACCGCTTCACCAACGAGCACTTCCGCCAGCTGATGGGCATCGACCCCAACGCGCTGCTGGGCCGCACCTTCGGCGACACCTTCGGCGACGCGTTCCGCGAGCGCCTGCGCCCCTATTACGAGGCGGCCTTGCGGGGCGAGCGCGTGCACTACGAGCGCGAGGGCCACGAGACGGGCCGCGCCATCCAGCTCATGGTCGACATGATCCCCGACCTGCGCACCGATGGCAGCGTGGCCGGCTTCTACCTGATGGCGCTCGACATCACGGAACGCAAGAACGCCGAACTGACCCAGGCCGCCAGCGAGAAACGCCTCAAGCTGTTGACCGACAACCTGCCCGTGCTGATCTCGTACGCGGACCGCGAATGCCGCATCCAGTTCCTCAACGCGACCTTCCGCGACTGGTTCGGCATCGACCCGGACAGCAGGATGGGCCGGCCGCTGGCCGAAGTCATCGGCCGCGACCATTACCGCAACGCCGAGGAACACCTCGAGCGTGCCTTCCAGGGCCACATCGTCACCTACGAGCTGAAGGCCCGCATCAAGGGCAGCATGCACACGCTGGAGACGACCTTCGTGCCCGAGGTGCTGGCCGATGGCGGCGTGGCCGGCGTGTATTCGCTCACGCACGACACCACGCGCATGAAGGAGATCGAGGAGAGGCTGATCCACCTGGCCCGCGTCGACACCCTGACGGGCATCCCCAACCGGCTCATGTTCGAGGAGCTGCTGCAACTGGCCATCGGCCGCGCGCGCCGCAACCGCCAGCCGATGGCGCTGGCCTACCTCGACGTGGACAACTTCAAGGCCATCAACGACAGCCTGGGCCACGGCGGCGGCGACACGGTGCTCAAGGAATTCGCCACCCGGCTGGTGGGCAATGTGCGCGCCACCGACACCGTGGCCCGCCTGGCCGGCGACGAATTCGTCATCATCTTCGAACAGGTCAACGATCCCGACGAGGCGGGAAGGCTGGCGGCCAAAATCGTGGAGGCGGTCCGGCCCGACTTCACGGTGGCGGGCCGGCCGCTGTCCGTCACCACCAGCGTGGGCGTGGCGCTGCACGCCGGCGGCGAGCAGACGCCGGCCGAACTGGTGGCGCGCGCCGACGGCGCGCTGTACGCGGCCAAGCGGCGCGGGCGCGACTGTTACGTGGTGGCGCAGCCCGGTTAGCGCGCCAGCGGATTGGGCGTCGGCTCGGCCACCTTGACCAGCAGGTTCTTGTCCATGTGGTGGAATGGCTCGTCCTGGCCGCGGATCAGCATCACCGTGTCCTCCTCGTAGCCCCAGGTGCCGTCGTCGTGGATGGTGACCTTGATGCGGTATTCGGTCGTCTTGAAGCCATATTCGAGGAAGGGATTGGAGCAGATGCCGTAGCTATCGTGCTCGCGGCGCGCCACCAGTTCGAAGCTGGTGGCGTCGGGCGCCGCCTGGCCGGACGCCATGGCGATCTGGCCGCGCGGGATGGCCAGGGTCTGGATCACGGTGCCGGTGGCCGGTTCCCACAGCCAGTAGCCAACCTGCTCGTGGTAGGTCTTGACCTGTTCGGGCTTGGTGATCAGGATCAGGTAGCGCAGGCCGTAGAACAACTGCGGCCCGTTGGTGACGGGATCGATCGGCTGCAGCTCGATGCGCTCGACGAAGGCCTGCTTGCGCGGCCCGTCCGCCTTGGGCTTGATGTCCAGCCCCCGCTTGCCTTCCCACACGCCCGCCATGGGCCGCAGCGGCCCCAGGTTCTCCAGCGTGCGGATGTCGATGTTGGACGGTTCGGTGTAGATATCCTGCGAAAATTCGCTCATGCGTCGTGCCTTTCAGTTGGTTGCCTGATCCGATGCAAGCTATTGTAGAGCAAGCGTGGCCACTACTGCCGCAGGCGCTCGAGGAACCAGCGCCCGGCCGGACCGGGTGGCGCGTCCTTGCGGTACAGGGCGCGCATGGAGAACGCCGCCCCGAACGCGGGTCCGCCCTCCACTTCCACCGGCACCAGCGTGCCGAGCGCCAGATCGTCCTCCACCATGTGGCGCGGCATGCTGCCCCAGCCCAGGCCCGCGCGCAGGAAGGCCAGCTTGGCGCCCAGGTCGGCCAGCCGCCACACCTGCCCCGACATCACGTTGAAGTCGCGCCCCTGCGTGAGACTGGAGCGGTCGGTCAACACCAGCTGCACGTGGCGGGCCGCCTCCTCCACCGGCACCGCGCCCGCGTGCTGCGCCAGCGGATGGCCGGGCTCGGCCACCAGCAGCGCCGGCACGTCGAGCAGGTATTCGGTCGCGCATTCGGACGGCACGTCGGGGAACGAGCCGACGATGCCGAGACGGCAACGGCCATCGAGCACCGGCTGCACCACCGCGCCCAGCGCTTCCACGCCTGGATGCCCGCCTGGGCGCCCAGCTGACCCGCCGCGCGGCCTGATCACAGTTCGATCTCCATGCCGTCGTAAGCGGACACCACCTCCAGCGGCGCTTCGCCCGTCACCTCGGCGTAGCGCCGCGTTTCTTCGAGCACCCGGTCGATCTGGGTGTCGCCCTGCACCGGCTCGTGGTGGAACAGGCAGAGTTTATGCACCCCGGCCAGCTGGCACAGCTCCACCCCCACCACATTGCTCGAATGGCCCCAGTCGGCCTTGACGGAGATGGCCTCGGCCAGCGAATACATGGCGTCGAAGATCACCAGGTCGGCGTCGCGGAAGAATTCGACGAAGGCCAGGCGCTGGGCCATGTCGTCGAGCCGGTGCTCGGAATCGGTGCTGTAGACCAGCGCCTGGCCACCATGTTCGAGCCGGTAGCCGTAGGAATCGCCGCCATGCAATTGGCGCATGGCCGTCACCCGCAGGCCGTCGATGGTGACGGGAACCCCGGGCGTCATCACACGAAATTCGATGTGGGCCGCCATCTGCTCCAGCCGGACCGGGAAGCTGATCGGCTCCTGCTGGCGCCGGAACGCCCGCTCCAGCTGCGCATGGCAGCCGTGGATGATGATGCGGTTGCCGGGGATGTAGGCGGGCGTGAAGAACGGGAAGCCCATGATGTGGTCCCAGTGCAGGTGCGACATGAACACGTGGTAGGTCTGCGGATGATCGCGCCCGTGACGGGCCAGCATCGCGCCGGCCAGCGCGCGCGCGCCCGAGCCCAGGTCCAGTATCACGTGCTGGCGGCTGCTGTCCGGCTGCCACACTTCCACTTCCACGCAGCTTGAATTGCCGCCGTAGGTGCCGCGCACGTCGAATGGCAACTCCTGGTCCACGTAGGCGGCGATCTTCTCCCGCGTGTCCAGGCCGCGCCCGACGGCGCCCTCCAGCGCCGCCACCAGCTTGGCGCGCACCTGGGCGTGGTTCAGGGCCACGGGCAGGGAACCGCGCGCGCCCCAGATCCGCGCCTTCACGTCCCTTCTCCGGTCCAACCTGCCCGCTCGTACCGCTGTCGCCTCATCATCGATCCGCCTGCGTGTTGCGGGCGCATGCCGGTGCACATGCCTCGTCCGCGTGGATGAAAGTGTAGCAAATGCGGGCGCCGCGCGGCCCGCGATTCGCCCCGGCGGCGGACGCGATGGCGGCCGATGCTTGTCAATACGCCATTTTTGACGCCGCCGCAACGTGCTATGCTCTCGCCCGCCCCGCCCGGCGTGGCCCCGAACTATCCAGACACGGAGAATATTGTGAATTTCCTGCAGAGCTTTTTCAGGCTGAAAGAGAGCGGTACCAGCGTGCGCACCGAAATGGTGGCCGGCGCGACGACCTTCCTCACCATGGCCTACATCATCTTCGTCAACCCGTCCATCCTGGGCGACGCGGGCGTGCCCAAGCAGGCCGTGTTCGTGGCCACCTGCCTGGCCGCCGCGCTGGGCACCATCATCATGGGCCTGTACGCCAACTACCCGATCGCGATGGCGCCGGGCATGGGCCTGAACGCCTATTTCGCCTACGCCGTGGTGCTCGGCATGGGCATCTCGTGGCAGGCCGCGCTGGGCGCCGTGTTCATTTCCGGCTGCCTGTTCGTGCTGGTCAGCCTGCTGGGGATACGGGAACAGATCGTCAACGGCATCCCGCACTCGCTGCGCACCGCCATCACGGTCGGCCTGGGCCTGTTCCTGGCGCTGATCGCGTTGAAGAGCGCCGGCATCGTGGTCGCCAATCCGGCCACGCTGGTGGGCGTGGGCGACCTGCACCAGCCGTCCACCATCATGGCGATCTGCGGCTTCATGCTGATCGTCACGCTGGACCGGCTGAAGGTGACGGGCGCCATCCTGATCGGCATCGTGGCGGTGACGGTGCTGAGCTTCTTCTTCGGCGGGAACACCTTCCACGGCCTGGTGTCCATGCCGCCGGCCATCGCGCCCACGCTGCTGAAACTGGACCTGCAGGGCGCGTTCTCGGTCGGCCTGCTCAACGTCGTGCTGGTGTTCTTCCTGGTTGAACTGTTCGACGCCACCGGCACCCTGATGGGCGTGGCCAGCCGCGCCGGCCTGCTGGTCGGTGGCAAGATGGAACGCCTGAACAAGGCGCTGCTGGCCGACAGCTGCGCCATCGTGGCCGGCTCCATGCTGGGCACGTCCAGCACCACGGCCTACATCGAAAGCGCTGCCGGCGTGCAGGCCGGCGGACGCACCGGCCTCACCGCGCTGGTGGTGGCCGCGCTGTTCCTGGCCAGCCTGTTCTTCGCGCCCGTGGCCGGCGTGGTGCCGGCCTACGCGACCGCGCCGGCCCTGCTGTATGTGGCCTGCCTGATGCTGCGCGACCTGACCGACGTGGACTGGAGCGACAGCACCGAGAGCGTGCCGGCCGCCATCACGGCTTTGCTGATCCCGTTCACCTACTCGATCGCGCATGGCATCGCGTTTGGCTTCATCACCTACGCCGCGCTCAAGCTGGCCACCGGCCAGGCGCGCAAGGTCAAGCCCATCGTGTGGCTGATCGCGGGCGTCTTCCTGTTCAAGTACGCCTATCTGAAAGCGTAAGCGGTCGCCTGCGTCCGGCTCAGGCCAGCCGCCTGGGCCGGTCGGCGCCATCCACCGCGACCAGCGCCGGCGTCTCCCGGATCGGCTGGATGCCGATCACGTCATGCAAGCGCTGGCGGCACAGCACCAGCGCCTCCTCCTCCGCCGATGCGAGCCCCATCGGCACCTCCAGCCCCGCCAGCCCGCGCTGCGGCCATACAACACCACGCCAGTTTACCGGACCAGAGTCGCGAAATGATAATGGATTGTCAGTAAATGACAAGCCATCAACGTGAGCGCCGGAACACAATGAAATCAAGAAACGTAGATTTCATCACAGCATGTTCCACTCGGGAGACTCACGCATGGCCAAGAATTTCTACCTGCGCTGCGCCGCAGCGATAGGTAAGCTCAACATAGGATTGCGACTGACGCTGGGCTTCGGCCTGACCATGGTGCTGCTGGTGGCCATGATCGGCACCGCGCTGCTGGCCATGGCCGGCATGCAGCAGCGGGTGGACAACATCCTGCAGGACCAGTACCGCAATGTCACGCAGGCCAACGAGGTCAAATACAACGTGGCCGTGATCCACCAGCTGCTGCGCAGCGCCATCATCGCCGCCGAATACCAGGGCGAGAACGCGGTGGCCGGCCAGATCCGCCCCATCCGCGAACGCAACGCGGCGCTGCTGGCCGGCTTCCAGTCCACCCTGCACGCCCCGGCCGACAAGCGCGCGCTGGACGACATCATCAAGGCCAGCCAGGCCGACCAGGCCAACCAGAAGGAACTGTTCCAGCTGCTGAACGCGGGCAGCCTGACGGAGGCGAAGAGCATGCTCAACGCCACCATCCGCCTGTCGGAGCAGGAATTCGTGCAGGCGCTGCAAACGCTGGTGAAGCTGCAATCGGAGCACATGGCGCAGGAATCGGCCCAGTCCAACGCGGCCTACGCCAGCGCGCGCACGCAACTGCTGTTGATGGGCGTGGCGGCGCTGGGCCTCGGCAGCGTGGGCGCGTGGCTGCTGGTGCGCGGCCTGTTGCGCGAACTGGGCTGCGAACCGCACGAGGCCAGCCGCATCGCCGCCAGCATCGCCGATGGCGACTTGTCGGTGCAGATCGCCCACCGCACCGCTGCCGGCGACAGCTTGTTGTCCGCGCTCGAGACCATGCGCGACAAACTGGCCGCGCTGGTCAGCCAGGTGCGCAACGGCACCGAGCAGATCGCCACCAGCTCGGCGGAGATCGCCGGCGGCAACCAGGAACTGTCGCAACGCACCGAACAACAGGCCGGCGCGCTGGAGGAGACGGCCGCCTCGATCGAGGAGCTGACCAGCACCGTCAAGCAGAACGCGGACAACGCGCACACGGCCAACGACCTCGCCATCAAGGCCTCGACGGTGGCCACGGAGGGCGGCAATGTCGTCGGCCGCGTGGTGCAGACCATGACGGCCATTAACGCCGCCTCGTCCAAGATCAGCGACATCATCGGCGTGATCGACGGCATCGCGTTCCAGACCAATATCCTGGCCCTGAACGCGGCGGTGGAAGCGGCGCGCGCGGGCGAACAGGGACGCGGGTTCGCCGTGGTGGCGTCCGAAGTGCGCAGCCTCGCGCAGCGCAGCGCGTCGGCCGCGCACGAGATCAAGGCCCTGATCAACGATTCCGTGGCCCAGGTCGGATTGGGCAGCGCGCTGGTGGCCGACGCCGGCGTGACGATGACGGCCATCGTCGACAGCGTCAAGCACGTGACCGACATCATGGGCGACATCATGGCCGCCAGCCAGGAGCAGACCTCCGGCATCGAGCAAGTCAACTCGGCCATCATGGACATCGACGGCGTCACCCAGCAGAACGCGGCGCTGGTCGAACAGGCGGCGGCCGCGGCCGCGTCGATGCAGGATCAGGCCAGCCAGCTGGCCGAACTGGTGAGCATCTTCAAGCTGCCCGGCGAAATGGCGCGCCGCCCCGCCGCCACGGCTGCCGCGTCCGCGTCCGCGTCCGCGCCCGTGCCGGCACGCGCCCTGCGCCGGCTGGCATGAAAGGCAACCTTGATCTGGCAGCCAATCCGGTCGCCGTCCATCGACACCAATCTTGATCTGACGATAGTAAAGGGCTTTCAAATACCTCACAAAGTGATATAGTTTGCTCAACGGGGGTGCATCCGCCATCCCTGCCGGTCACAAGCCAAATCAACTCCGGGAGATGCGATATGAGCACGTTAGACTATTTGAAGATGCCGTTTTCGGCGCACGGCGCATGGGACAAATTGAGCACGGTGCATCCCGCCGTGTGGAAGACGCTGTTGTCGCTGGTATTGCCGTTATCGCTGATTCCACCAGCCATGCTGATATACGCCGGCGTCCACCATCCGGAAGTGTATTGGATGTCGGCCACGCCGGAGCGCTTCCAGATGATCGCCGCGCTGTTCCTGGTGGCCGAGCTGTGCACGGTGCCGCTGATGGCCCAGGCCATCAAGACCATCGCCGAATCGCACCAGGTGCGGGTGGAGTTCCGCGACACGCTGATGCTGTCCGCGATCTCCGCCGTGCCGATGTGGCTGTCCGCGCTGGCGCTGGCCATACCGAGCCTGCTGCTGACGGTGTCGCTGCTGGTGCTGGGTCTGCTGGCCGCGCTGATGCTGCTGTTCCAGGGCAGCACCACCATCCTCAAGATCTCGAATGAGATGGAAGCCCAGGAAGTGTGCTCCCAGGCCTACGCCGTCGGCGCCCTGGTGTGGACGCTGCTGTGCGTGTTCGTCAAACTGAGCCTGATGGCCTGAACGAATCCGCGCCCAAAAAAAACCGGGGTCAGGTCATAAAATTGCGCAAGTTGCGCAATTTCATGACCTGACCCCGGTTTGTTCTTGCGGCGTTAGAAGTGGTACTCGGCGCGCAGCATCGGCGTCCTGGCGACGTAGCCCTGGCCGCCCGTGGTTGCCGAGGTATTGCCGAACTTGTTGCGCCAGTACTGGTATTCGATACCGACCTTGAACACGTTTTTGGCGTGTCCCATGGCGGCGCCGGCGTCCAGCATCAATTGCATGTCGATGTTGGTTTCGGCGCCCGTGTCGTTGCCCACTTCATCCTTGCCCTTGGCGGCGATGAAATTCGCGAAACCTTCAAACGACACCAGCGATGTGACGGGAATGCCCCAGTCGGCCGTCAGCATGGCGTGCGTCTTGTAGGTGTAGCGGCCGGTGACGGTGGAGATCGGCGGGAACGCGCCGCTGGGGGCGTTGCTTTCGTTGAGCAGCAGCAGGCTGGTGTTCAGGTGGCCCGGCACGTCCCACATCAGCGTGGGGCCCAGCACCAGCATGCGTTTGCGCGAGTTGTAGCCGACGTCGTTCTTGGTGTTGACGTCGAAGCCGGCCGTCAGGCCCACGCTGCTGACGGGGCCGAACTTCATACTGGTGCCGCTGACCTTGGCCAGGTCCAGCGTGTGACGGTACACGACGTACGCTTCCTGCGCGCCCGAGGTCTGGGTCAGCGAGGCCGGGTCGTTCTTGTCCGATAGCAGCAGGTCCACGTTGAAGAAATTGGTGCCGTAGGCGTAGCCGCTGACGCTGGTGAGCGCGAAGATGTTCTTCTTGATGTCCTTGGGATTGAACGGTTCGCGGTAGTCGTTGCCGGTGCGCCAGCTGATGGAGGTGTCGCTCCAGGTGGCGGCGTGGGCGGCGGTGCCGGCCAGGCACAGGCAGGCGATGGAAATGAATTGTGGCAGCTGTCTCATTGTCGTTTTTATCATGATGTTACGGTTGCGATGGACGCGGCGCGCCCCGCCGGCGCCATCGCTGGCGCCGGCACGGCTGCACCGCAGGGGGAAAGGAAGGACGCCGCCTCAGCCTGCGCCGAGGTAGACGAATTTGAAGGTGAACACGCAGGCGATGGCCCAGATCACGGGACGCACTTCGCGCACCCGGCCCGTCAGCAGCTTCAGGATCGCGTAGGAGATGAAGCCGAAGGCCACGCCCAGGGCGATCGAGTAGGTGAACGGCATGGTCAGCGCCGCGATGGCCGCCGGCACGCTTTCGGTGGTGTCGCTCCAGTCGATGTCGACCAGTTCGCGCAGCATCAGGCAAGCCACATACAGCAGGGCCGGTGCGGTGGCGTAGGCCGGCACCACACCCGCCAGCGGCGAGATGAACAGGGCCGCCAGGAACAGCACGGCGACGGCGACGGCGGTCAGGCCCGTGCGGCCGCCCGCTTGCACGCCGGCTGCGCTTTCGATGTAGGCCGTGGTGCTCGAGGTGCCCAGCATGGAGCCGGCCACGATGGCGCAGCTGTCGGCCAGCAGCGCCTTGTTCAGACGTTCCATTTTGCCGTTCACCAGCAGGCCGGCGCGGTTGGCCACGCCCATCAGGGTGCCGGTGGCGTCGAACAGTTCGACCAGGAAGAACACCAGCACCACGTTCAGCAGGCCGACGGAGACGGCGCCCATCACATCGAGCTTGAAGAACGTCGGTTCCAGGGTGGGCGGCGCCGAGACCACGCCGTTGAACTGGTTGCCGCCGAAGAAGAAGCTCAGCACCGTCACGGACAGGATGCCGATCAGGATCGCGCCCTTCACTTGCAGTTTGTCGAGCGCCACGATCAGGAAGAAGCCGAAGATGGCCAGGATCACGGGCGCCGAATGCAGGTTGCCCACGCCCACCAGCGTGGCGGGATTGGCCACCACGATGCCGGCGCTTTTCAGCGAGATCAGACCGAGGAACAGGCCGATGCCGACCGTGATGGCGGTACGGATCGAATGCGGTATCCCATTGACGATCATCTCGCGCAGCTTAAATATGCTCACGAACAGGAACAGGCAACCCGAGATGAACACGGCGCCGAGCGCCATTTGCCACGGCATGCCCATGCCTTTGACGACGACATAGGCGAAGTAGGCGTTCAGCCCCATGCCCGGCGCCAGCGCGATCGGATAGTTCGCGTACAGGCCCATGACCAGGCAGCCCAGTGCGGCGGCGACACAGGTGGCGACGAACACGGCGCCTTTGGGCATGCCGGCGTCGCCGAGGATGGAGGGGTTGACGAAGATGATATACGCCATGGTCAGGAAAGTGGTGAGGCCGGCGACCAGTTCGGTGCGCACGTCCGTGCCGTTTTCCTTCAGTTTGAAGAATTTCTCGAGTAACAACATTTTTGTCTCCATGTTCTGTTTTAGTACTGCTCTTGCCATGCCGATTAAACAAGGGAACAATCGGCGATGGTCAGGTGTGACCTTATCCCAGCCGCCGTCACGCCAAGTACGGGTGACGGCATACTTGCTATCTGCTATTTCCCATAACAGCCGGGGGCGCGCCGCATGGTGTTCGGCGCCCGCCCCTTCCCGCCCTCCTCTGATTGGATGACCTGCCGGTTTATACGAATTGTCCGATCTGTGCCTCGACGGCCTTGCGCACCGAGCCGGTGGTGACGAAGGAGCGCGCCATGTCGATGTCGTCGTGGAACCAGCGGTCGCCATCGAGGCAGGCCGGGATCTGGCTTCGCACCGAGGCGTAGGCGGCCGCCGTGCCTTTGCCCAGCGTGAAGCCGGGCAGCAGGTGCTCGGTCATGGTGAGCGCCTGGGCCGCCAACAACATCTCCACGCCGACGATGTACTGTGTGTTCGACACCACAACGGCGGCCTTACGCGCGCACCAGGTGGAATTGGACACGTGGTCTTCGCTGTTGCCCTTGGCCGGGATCGAGTCGACGCTGCCGGGCATGCACAGCGTGCGGTTCTCCATCACCAGCGAACTCAGTGAGCACTGCACGACGGGGTAGCCGGTGTTCACGCCACGCACGCCCGACATCAGGTTGCGCGGCAGGCCCCACGACAGCGTGGGGTCGATCAATCGCGCCACGCGGCGCTCGACGATGCTGCCCAGGTCGGCCACGGCCATGGCCAGCAAGTCCATCGCCTGCGCCAGGTACTGGCCGTGGAAGTTACCGCCCGAGATGATCTCGAAGCCGCCTTCGTCCTTGCTGAAGATCAGCGGGTTGTCGGTGGCCGAATTGACCTCCTTGTCGATGATGGTGTCGATGTAGTCGAGCGCGTCGAACACGGGGCCGTACACCTGCGGCGCGCAGCGCAGCGAATACACGTCCTGGATGCGGGCCGTATAGGGAATGTCGGTGCGGCGCTGCTCCTCCGGGAACTGCACGGCGCGCGCGGCGTGCGTGGTGCGGGTGGAGCCTTCGAGCAGATTGCGCACGATGGCCGCCGTCTTGATCTGGCCCGCGTGCGGGCGCGCCGTGTGGATGCGCGGATCGAAGGCCGACATCTCGGCCCGCATCGCCTCCAGCGTCAGGCCCAGTGACAGGCAGGCGTCCGACAGCAGGTTGCGCGCGTCCGCGGCAGCCAGCAGGGCCACGGCCAGCGACACGGTGCAGCCGTTGATCAGGGCCGAGGCGTCCTTGGCCTTCAGTTCGAATTCCACCGGGCCCACGCCAGAGGCGCGGATCGCCTCCGGCGCCGCCATGCGCTGGCCCCGGTACATCACCTCGGCCTGTTCGAAGCCGCAGATGGCGGCCGCCAGGTAGGACAGCGGCGCCAGGTCGCCCGAGGCGCCCACGGAACCCTTCTGCGGCATGATGGGGTGGATGCCGGCGTTGACGAAGGCCAGCAGGCGGTCCACCACTTCCACGCGCGGCGCCGAGTAGTTGCTGGCGAAGGCGTTGGCGCGCAGCAGCATGGTGGCGCGGCTCACCTCCTCCGGGAACGGCTCGCCCATGCCGGCCGCGTGGGCCTTGATCAACTGGGTCTGGAACAGATTGATGTCCTGCACCTTGACGCGGGTGTCCTTGAGCATGCCCACGCCGGTGTTAAAGCTGTACATCATCGGCGCCTCATCGTGCATCCAGGTCGATTCGATGTAGTCGCGGCTTTCCTTCAGGGCCGCGCGCGAGGACG
Organism: Rugamonas sp. GW822-FHT03B10; assembly: GCF_058801745.1. NCBI lineage: Bacteria > Pseudomonadati > Pseudomonadota > Betaproteobacteria > Burkholderiales > Oxalobacteraceae > Rugamonas > Rugamonas sp. GW822-FHT03B10. The sequence continues at coordinate 137,125 of NZ_JBXANP010000012.1, forward strand.
CGGCCAGGTTCACTTCGATGCTGTGGTCGCGCGCCACGGCCACCACTTGGGCCGCCGTCAGGTTGAAACCGTTGATGGTTGTCGTTGTCATGTTCGTTCTCTTAATGTGTGTTGGTGCGCTCAGTTGGCGCCGGCCGCGAACCAGGCGCCGATTTCGGCCCGTTCCTCCGGCGTGATGTTGGTCATGTTCCCGATCGGCATAGCCTTCAGCACCACGGCCTGCTGGTTGACCTTGGCCGCGTTCTGGTGGATCAACTCCGGAGTATTGAGCATGATGCCGGCCGGCGCGGTGGCGAAACCAGGCTGGGTCGGCGTGGCCGAGTGGCAGCTCACGCAACGCTGGTTGATGATGGCTTGCACGCGGCCGAACTCCGGCGCGGCCACGGCGGCGGCATGTTCGTCGTCGCTCACGCCACCTTGGGCGGTCTGTGCGGCACGGGCCGCCGGGTGCGGGGCGATCACGATGGCGACGGCCAGCAGGATGGCGCAGCCGGCGGCAGGGAAGCCCCAGGCCGTGCGGCCGTGGTGGCGCAGGTTGAAGAAGTGGCGGATCAGCACACCGGCCGCGATGATGGCGCCCAGCAGCGCCCAGCTATAGGCGTGGCTGTAGGTCATCGCATAGTGGTTGCTGATCATGATGAGCAGCACCGGCAGCGTGAAGTAGTTGTTGTGCACGGAGCGCTGCTTGGCCTTCTTGCCGTGGATGGGATCGGGCGACTCGCCGCGCGCCATCGCCTGCACCAGCTTGCGCTGGCCGGGGATGATCAGCATCAGCACATTACCGACCATCATGGTGCCGATCATGGCGCCGACGTGGATGTAGGCGGCGCGGCCGCTCAGGAAGTGGGTCAGCACGTAGGCCATGGCGACGATGAACACGTACATGACGATGGCCAGCAAGCCTTCGCGCTTGCCCAGCGGCGAGCGGCACAGGGCGTCGTAGACGATCCAGCCGAACAGCAGGCTGCCCAGGCCGATGGCGATCGCCTGGCCCTGGCTCAGGTCGGCCACCGACTTGTCGATCATCATGGCCGAGGCGTTGAAGTAGTAGACGATGAACAGCAGCGAGAAGCCCGACAGCCAGGTGGCATACGCTTCCCATTTGAACCAGTGCAGGTCCGACGGCAGCTCGGCCGGCGACACCAGGTATTTCTGCGGGTTGTAGAAACCGCCGCCGTGCACGGCCCACAATTCGCCCGACACGCCCTTCTTGGCCAGGTCGGAGCCGGGCTTGGGCGGACGGATGCTGTTGTCGAGCCAGACGAAGTAGAAGGAGGCGCCTATCCAGGCGATCCCCGTGATCAGGTGCAGCCAGCGCACCAATAGATTGAGCCAGTCCACGCCATATGCGAGCAGTTCCATGTCTTCCTCTTGATTGGATTTAAGCTCGTCTGCCACCGCGGGCGCTCCAGACGATTGGGACTTGGTCCCTGTTGGCCGCGAACTGTTGAGAGCTCCGCTGCGACCGATTTGAAGACCACGCACTGCGGTGCGTGGTATGGCCTGAACGATAAAACTAATTCTGGCCTTTCACATTGGAATCGACGTATATTAAAAATAGGAACAAAGTTATACACAGATAAAGTCATGGCCCAATTACCCGATCACTTAGACCTGCACCTGATCCGCATCCTGTACCTGCTGCTGTGCGAAAAGAACGTCTCGCGCGTGGCGCTCAAGCTGGACCAGCCGCAGCCCTCCATCTCCGCCTCGCTGCGCAAACTGCGTGAATTGACGGGCGATCCGCTGCTGGTGCGCGGTGGACGGGGCATGGTGCCGACCCAGCACGGCGAGAGCTTGAAGAAGCCCGCCAAGCGCATCCTGGACGAAGTGGGGCAGCTGTTTTTGCAGAAGACGCCGTTCGCCTCGATGGAGGAAAGCCGCACCTTCCGCATCGGCGCGCCGGACTACCTCGACATTCAATTTTTGCCGACAGTTGTGGCGCGCTTGCGACGCGAGTCGCCCAAAAGCCGCATCATCATCCAGAGCCTGGGGGCGGAAGTGGACTCGATCCGCATGCTGTCGGACGGCGATCTGGACCTCATCATCGGCAACTGGCAGGAGCCGCCCGAGCATCTGCACCTGTCACGCCTGTTCGAAGACCCCATCGTCTGCGCCATGCGCGCCGATTCGCCGTACGCCAAGCGCACCGACGCCAACGAGATGACGGTGGACGACTACCTGAACCTGCCGCACGTGGCGCCCTCGCCCACCCTGCCCGGCTTCCATGGCGTGATCGACAGCTTCCTGGCCGAACATGGGCTGGAGCGCAACGTGATGGTGGAATCGGCCTATTTCAGCCTGATCCCGCACATGCTCACGCAAACGGACCTGGTGCTGACGACGGGGCGCCAGTACCTGCGCTTCTACGAGCGCAACCTGCCGATCAAGGTCTACACGGTGCCGCTGCGCTTCCCGCCGATGCGCTTCTACCAGCTGTGGCACGAGCGCGTGCACCAGGCGCCCGAGCACAAATGGCTGCGCGACCAGATCACGCAGGCGGCCGCCGCCCTGAGCGGCAAATGACTTAATCGGGGACGTACCCCAATTAAGCTACGTCGTGGCACACCGGCAACACTTGCCATATGCGCATGCTGAACTCCCGTATGTGCAACTGCTTATATAGGAGCGTCCCCGTGCCTATACTATTCCTCATATACCAAGGACGACGGCGCCAGGTCCCATGCGCCGATCACCAATAGCTGAGGAGACAGGCCGGTGGGGCCGCCTGCACAACAATGACGATCACACTCGAACACCTGAACCAATGCGGCGCCGACGAATTCACGCGCCTGCTGCATGGCCTGTACGAACATTCGCCCTGGATTCCCGAGCGCGCCGCCGCCGGCCGTCCCTACGCCACCGTCACCGCCCTCAAGCAGGCGCTGGAGCAAGTGGTGCGCCAGGCCAGCGTCGAGGAACAACTGGGCCTGGTGCGCGCCCACCCCGAGTTGGCCGGCAAAGCAGCCCTCGCGGGCACGCTGACCGCCGAATCGACGGGCGAACAAGCCCGGGCCGGCCTGACCCAGTGCAGCCCGGAGGAGCTGGCCACGCTGCATCGCCTGAACGCTGAATACAACGCGCGCTTCGGCTTCCCCTTCATCCTGGCCGTGAAAGGCCCGACCGGCAACGGCCTCACCCGCCAGGAAATCATCGCCCACTTCACGCGCCGCCTGCGCGCCCAGCGCGACGATGAACTGGCCGAATGCCTGCGCCAGATCGGCCGCATCGCCGCCATGCGCCTGAACCACCTGATGGACCTGCAATTCCACTTCGGCCCCACCATCATGGCCTGGTCCGAGATCATCGGCGCATGGAGCGACGATCCCGACAACCTGACCTGCGCCTACATGACGCCGGCCCACCGCAAAACGGCGGCCCAGCTGGCCGAGTGGATGACGGAAGCGGGCATGCAGGTACACATCGACCCGGTCGGCAACGTGGTGGGCCGCTATCTGGCAGACCGCCCGGGCGCCAAGACCCTGATGACCGGCTCGCACTACGACACGGTGCGCAACGGCGGCAAGTACGACGGCCGCGAAGGCATCCTGCTGCCCATCGCCGTGGTCAAGTACATGCACGAGCGCGGCGAACGGCTACCGTTCAACGTCGAGATCATCGGCTTCTCGGAAGAGGAAGGCGTGCGCTATCAAAGCACCTTCCTCGGCAGCAACGCCATCATCGGCCAGTTCGACATGGCGCTGCTGGACAAGGTGGACGCCCAGGGCATCTCCATGCGCGAGGCGCTGACCGAGGCCGGCCACGACGTGAGCACGATTCCCGCCATCGGCCGTAAGCCGGAGGACGTGCTGGCCTTCGTGGAAGTCCATATCGAACAAGGCCCGGTGCTGCTGAACCGTGATCTGCCCGTGGGCGTGGTCAGTTCCATCGCCGGCAGCTGCCGCTATCAGGTCGAGCTGACCGGTCTTGCCAGCCATGCCGGCACCACACCCATGACCATGCGCAAGGACGCCGCCGCCGCCGCCGCCGAAATCGTGCTGTTCGTCGAGCAGCGCGCCGGCCAGGCGCCGTCGCTGGTGGGCACCGTGGGCCAGTTGCAGGTGCCCGACGGTTCCGTCAACGTGATTCCCGGCGCATGCAAGCTGTCGCTCGACATCCGCGCCGCCGACGACGCGACGCGCGATGCGGCCGTGGCCGACATCCTGAACCAGGCCGAAGCCATCTGCGCCCGCCGCCAGGTCGAAATCAAGGTCACCAAGATCATGTCCGCGCCGGCCGCGCCGTGCGCGCCGTGGCTGGTGCGCCAGTTCGCCGCCGCCACCGAGCGGGCCGGCGTGGAAGTGTTCGAGCTGCCCTCGGGCGCCGGCCACGACGCGATGGCGCTGGCGCGCATGACCGATGTGGCCATGCTGTTCACGCGTTGCGGCAACGGCGGCATCAGCCACAACCCGCTGGAAACCATGACGGCCGACGATGCCGAGGTGTCGGCCCAGATCTTCCTGGACTTCCTGCGCAACTTCCAGCCGAAATCCTGACGTAACAGCACTGTTTTATCAGCATCAAGCGATACATACGCAGTTTTCTATACTTAATTGAACATAGCAGCCATGGCGGTCCCGATATTGGTGAGGGGGCCGGTGGCTGCTAACCTGTGCAAACAGCATCAGTTCAACAGCGCGGAGCATCCATGTCAGAACCTATCCGATTTTTCTATCGCGGCGAAGTCCACACCGTCGCGCAAGGCGCACCGACCCGTACCCTGCTCCAGCACCTGCGGGAAGACCTGCACTGCACCGGCACCAAGGAAGGCTGCGCCGAAGGCGATTGCGGCGCCTGCACCGTGGTGGTGGCCGAGCTTCAGCCCAATGGCGAAGTGGCCATGCAGTCGGTCAACTCCTGCATCCAGTTCGTCCCCACCCTGGACGGCAAGGCCGTGTTCACGGTCGAAGACCTGCAGCAGGCCGACGGCGCCTTGCATCCGGTGCAGGAAGCGCTGGTCGAATGCCACGGCTCGCAGTGCGGTTTCTGCACGCCCGGCTTCGCCATGTCCCTGTGGAGCCTGTACCTGAAGCAGGAAGGCCAGACGGAAGCGCCCTGCCGCAAGACCATCGACGAAACCCTGTCCGGTAACCTGTGCCGCTGCACCGGCTACCGCCCCATCATCGACGCCGCGCGCCGCATGGGCGAGCTGCCGGCCGTGCAGTTCGACCGCGCCACGCTCAAGACGGCGCTGCAAGCCCTCCAACGCGACGCCATGTTCAGCTACAGCCACGACGGCCAGACCTTCCACGCGCCCCGCACCCTGGCCGAACTGGCCACGCTGCGGGCCGAAAAGCCCAACGCCACCATCGTGGCCGGCTCCACCGACGTGGGCCTGTGGGTGACCAAGCAGATGCGCGACCTCGGCGACATCATCTACGTCCGCATGGTCAAGGAACTGCACGCGCTCGAAACGCGCGACGGCATGCTGCACATCGGCGCGGCGGTGAACCTGAACGATGCCTACGGCGCCGTCTGCGAACACTACAAGGACGAGCTGACCGAAATGTGGCAGCGCTTCGCCTCCCAGCCTATCCGCAACACGGGCACCCTGGGCGGCAGTGTCGCCAACGGCTCGCCGATCGGCGACTCGGCGCCGTGGATGATCGCGCTCGGCGCGGAGATCGTGCTGCGCAGCGCACAGGGCCAGCGCACGCTGTTGCTGGAGAAGTTCTACCTCGATTACATGAAGAAGGACTGGCAACCGGGCGAATTCGTGGAAGCCGTGCGCATTCCGCTGCCGCGTCAGGGCGTCCAGTTCCGCACCTACAAACTGGCCAAGCGCTACGACCAGGACATCTCCGCCGTCTGCGCCGCCTACGCCATCACGCTGGACGACGCCGGCAACGTCAGCGACGCCCACATCGCCTACGGCGGCATGGCGGCCACCTCGCGCCGCGCACCGCAGGCCGAGGCGGCCCTGAACGGCAAGCCGTGGAACGAGGAGAACCTGCAACTGGCGATGGCCGCCCTGGCCCGCGACTACACGCCGCTGACGGACATGCGCGCCAGCGCCGACTACCGCATGAAGACGGCCCAGAACCTGCTGCGCCGCTTCTGGCTGGAGACGCGCCCGGATGGCGCCATGCCCATCCAGTCGATCAACGCATTCAACTACGCTGAAGGAGGCGCCGCAGCATGAACAGCAAAACGGAAGCTTTCCTGACCCAACCCGTGCCGATGGCCTGGGCCGAAGTGGGCAAGTCCCACAAGCATGAATCGGCCGTGCTGCACGTGCTGGGCGAAGCCACTTACACCGACGATATCGCCGAAGCGCAAGGCACGCTGCACGCCGCGCTGGGCCTGTCGTCCAAGGCGCACGCCAATATTCTGTCCATGGACCTCGAGCCGGTGCGCCGCATGCCCGGCGTGGTGGCCGTCTACACCCACAAGGATATCCCGGGCACCAATGACTGCGGCCCCATCATCCACGACGATCCCATCCTGTCGCCGGGACTGGTGCAGTACATCGGCCAGCCGATCTTCATCGTCGTCGCGAAGACCCACGAGCAGGCGCGCCGCGCCGCCCGCAAGGCCGTGATCGAATACGAGGAACTGCCGGCCATCCTGACCCCGCAGGCCGCGCGCGATGCGCAATCGTTCGTCGTGCCTCCCATGCATCTGGCGCGCGGCGATGCGCAGGCCGCGTTCGAACGCTCCACGCACATCCTCAAGGGTGAGCTGCAGGTGGGCGGCCAGGAGCAGTTCTACCTGGAGGGCCAGATCGCCTACGCCGTGCCGAAGGAAGGCGAAGGCATGCACGTCTACTGCTCGACCCAGCACCCGACCGAGATGCAGCACGTGGTTGCGCACGCCCTGCACCGCCATTCGCATGACATCGTGGTCGAATGCCGCCGCATGGGCGGCGCGTTCGGCGGCAAGGAGTCGCAGTCCGCCCTGTGGGCCGCCTGCGCCGCCATCTCGGCCGCGCGCACCAAGCGCCCCGTCAAGCTGCGCGCCGACCGCGACGACGACATGATGGTCACCGGCAAGCGCCACTGCTTCCACTACGAGTACGAGATCGGCTACGGCGACGATGGCCGCATCACGGCCGCCAAGGTGCAGATGGTGTCGCGCGCCGGCTTCTCGGCTGACCTGTCGGCGCCGGTGGCCACGCGCGCCGTCTGCCACTTCGACAACACCTACTATCTGGGCGATGTGGACATCCGCGCCATGTGCGGCAAGACCAACACCCAGTCCAACACGGCCTTCCGTGGTTTCGGCGGTCCGCAGGGTGCGATCGCGATCGAGTACATCGTGGACGAGATCGCGCGCAACCTGGGCATGGACGCGCTGGACGTCCGCAAGATCAACTTCTACGGCCGCAACGACGAGGAAGGCCGCAACGTCACGCAGTACGGCCAGAAGATCGTCGACAACGTGATCCACGAGCTGGTCGAACAACTGGTCAGCGAGAGCGACTACCGCAAGCGCCGCGACGAGATCAATGCCTTCAACGCCACCAGCCCCGTGCTCAAGCGTGGCCTCGCGCTCACGCCGGTCAAGTTCGGCATCGCGTTCAACGTCACCCATTTCAATCAGGCCGGCGCGCTGGTGCACGTGTACACGGACGGTTCGGTGCTGGTCAACCATGGCGGCACCGAGATGGGCCAGGGCATCAACACCAAGGTATGCCAGGTGGTGGCGCATGAACTGGGCATCGGACTGGATCTGGTGCGTGCCAGCGCCACCAACACCAGCAAGGTGGCCAACACCTCCGCCACGGCCGCTTCGACCGGCGCGGACCTGAACGGCAAGGCCGCGCAGGATGCCGCGCACACGATCCGCCAGCGGCTGGCCGAATTCGCCATCAAGCTGCATGGCGGCGCGGTGCAGGACGTGCGCTTCGAAGCCGGTCAGATACACGTGAACGGCGCCGCCGTCCCCTTCCCCGAACTGGTGCAGAAGGCCTACATGGCGCGCGTCCAGCTGTGGTCGGACGGCTTCTACGCCACGCCCGGCCTGCACTGGGACCCGAAGACCATGAGCGGCAATCCGTTCTCGTACTTTGCCTACGGCGCCTCGGTGTCGGAAGTGGTGGTCGATACGCTGACCGGCGAATGGAAGCTGTTGAAGGTGAACGCGCTGTACGACGCCGGCCAGTCCCTGAACCCCGCCCTCGACGTGGGCCAGGTGGAAGGCGCCTTCGTGCAGGGCATGGGCTGGCTCACCACCGAGGAATTGTGGTGGAACGCGAGCGGCAAGCTGATGACGCACGCGCCCTCGACCTACAAGATCCCCGGCGTGTCGGACTGCCCGGAGAACTTCGATATCCGCCTGTTCAAGAACCGCAACGTGACCGACAGCATCCACCGCTCCAAGGCGGTTGGCGAACCGCCGCTGCTGCTGCCGTTCTCGGTGTTCCTGGCCATCCGCGATGCCTGCTCCAGCGTGGCGAACCACAAGTTCAACCCGCCGTTGCGCGCGCCCGCGACCAGCGAAGCGATCCTGAACGCCATCGGCGCCGTGCAGGAACTGGCGCAAGGCTGACCGTCATGGCGCACGATATGTCCTCCCCGACCAGCGCCCTGCAGGCCGCCGCCGCGCTGACCGAGCCGCGCGTGCTGGTGACGGTGGCGCAGGTGGCCGGCTCGGCGCCGCGCGAAGCGGGCGCCAAGATGCTCATCACACGCGACGGCGCCTATGACACCATCGGCGGCGGCCACCTGGAGATGCGCGCCACCGACATCGCCCGCGCCATGCTGGCGATGCCGGCCGACGCGCTGGCGGGGCAGCGGCGGCTGGAGCGTTTCCCGCTCGGCCCCAGCCTGGGCCAATGCTGCGGCGGCGTCGTGCAGCTGGCGTTCGAGCGCATCATGCCGGAGGCGGACGCGCATTTCGCCAACCTGGTGCGGCGCAGGGGTGAGGGCCACGATAGCTGGCGTTTGCTGCCGCTCGATTCGATGGATGCGGCCAGCATGTACGACGCGACCGGCCAGCGCCTGACCGGCAGCGGCCCCGCCCTGCTGCCGCTGCCCGGTCCCGGCGTGGAATGCAAGTTGCGGCCTGACGACGATGGCCGCCAGTGGCTGCTCGATTCCTGCCTGCCGTACCGCCCGCGCCTGTACCTGTTCGGCGCCGGCCACGTGGGCGCGGCCATCGTGCGTGCGCTCGCGAATCTGCCGTGCCAGGTGGTGTGGATAGACGAGCGCGAGGATATGTTCCCGTCCGCGCTGCCGGCCAATGTCCGCATCGAGGCGACCGACACGCCGGAAGCCGTGGTGGCCGAAGCGCCGGCCGGCGCCAGCTTCCTCGTGCTGACCCACAGCCACGCGCTGGACCAGCACCTGTCCGAACATATCCTGCGCCGCAGCGATTTCACGTGGTTCGGCCTGATCGGATCGGCGACCAAGCGTGTACAATTCGAACGACGCCTGCGCGAGCGGGGCATCCCGGCCGAACGCATGGCGGACATGACCTGCCCGATCGGCCTGCCCGGCATCCGCGACAAGGCGCCAGCCGTCATCGCCGTCTCGGTGGCCGCGCAGCTGATGCAGGTGTGGGAAGCCGCCGCACTCGCCTCGCCAACGCAAACGAACACGGCGCCGGTAGAAGCGCCAATCCAGGACCACACATGCATCGCCTGATTCTTTCCATTTCGCCCGCTCCGCAGGCGCGTTCACTCTCCGGCAGCGCCGGGGCGGGAGCGCCGCATCGCTGTCCATCCCACTAGCCGCAGCGCTAGCTTCATCACAAACAGAGACAGATGGCCCGCGCGCACGCGCGAGGCCCGTCAGCGACCATCTGCCCAAGGCAAGGTAACGCACAGCACCAACGACATTCGGAACGATCATGGCAAACACACACACCTTTCAGGCCTACCGCGCCAGCCTGCTGCATTTTCACGACGACCCCGCCTACCACGCCAACGCCCACCACTGGCACGAGGACGGTCTGCTGATCGTCAACGACGGCAAGGTGCACATGGCCGGCGACTACGCCCAACTGGTGCACCTGCTGCCCGAGGGCACGCCCGTGCACGACTACCGGGGCAAGCTGATCACGCCCGGCTTCATCGACACCCACGTCCATTACCCGCAGACGGACATGATCGCCTCGCCCGCGCCCGGCCTGCTGCCATGGCTGGACAAATACACCTTCCCCACCGAGCGCAAGTTCGCCGATCCCGAGCACGCCGCCAACGTGGCCAGCTTCTTCCTCGATGAACTGACCCGCTGCGGCACCACCACCGCCATGGTCTACTGCACCGTGCACCCGCAATCGGTCGACGCCTTCTTCGGCGAGAGCGAGAAGCGCAACCTGCGCATGGTCGCCGGTAAGGTACTGATGGACCGCCATTGCCCCGACTTCCTGCGCGACACGGCCGAATCCGGCGCGCGCGAGAGCGAAGAACTGATCCAGCGCTGGCATAAGAAGGGCCGCCAGCTGTACGCCATCACGCCCCGCTTCGCCCCCACTTCGACGGAAGCGCAGCTGGAACTGGCCGGCGCGTTGGCCAAGGCCTATCCGGACACCTTCCTGCAAACCCACGTGGCCGAGAACACGGACGAAGTGGCGTGGGTCAAATCGCTGTTCCCCAACGCCCGCAGCTACATGGACGTGTACGACCGCTACGGCATGCTGCGCCCGCGCTCCATGTACGCGCACTGCATCTGGCTGGACGACGCCGACCGCAACCGCATGGCCGACACCAAATCGGCCATCTCGATCTGCCCCACCTCCAACCTGTTCCTGGGCAGCGGCCTGTTCGATTTCGAGCGGGCCGACGCGGCGCAGGTACCGCTGTCGCTGGCGACGGACGTGGGCGGCGGCACCTCGTTCTCCATGCTGCAAACGATGAACGAGGCGTACAAGGTGGCCCGCATGGGCGGCACCTACCTGCAGGCGATGCGCATGTTCTATCTGGCCACGCTGGGCGGCGCGCGCAGCATGCAACTGGAAGGCACGATCGGCAATTTCGCGCCGGGCACGGAAGCCGATTTCGTGGTGCTCGACCCGCAGGCGACGCCACTGCTGGCGCGGCGCACGGAACGTACCGACAGCCTCGAGGAGCTGCTGTTCGCCATCGCGCTGCTGGGCGACGACCGCACCGTGGCCGCCACCTACGCGGCCGGCAAGGTCGTTCACCAGCGCCAGCCCTGATCATGGAACGACTATCCAAAGAAGGCCGCGATGCCCTGACGCCGGCCGGCGTGACCAGCGCGGCGGAATGGCAGACCCGGGTCGACCTGTCCGCCTGCTACCGCCTGTGCGCGCTGTATGGTTGGGATGACGTGGTCTACACCCACATCACGGCCGCCGTGCCGGACCAGCCGGGCCACTTCCTGATCAACCCGTTCGGCTTGCGCTTCGATGAGGTGCGGGCATCCAACCTGGTCAAGGTCGACCGCGCCGGCAATGTCGTCGGCCTGTCGGGACACCCCGTCAACCGCGCCGGCTTCGCGCTGCATGCGGCCGTGCATGGTGCGCGGCCCGAATTGGGCTGCGTCATGCATCTGCATAACGCCAACGCCATCGCCGTCGGCGCGCAGCGAGAAGGCTTGCTTCCGCTGCCGTCGCATGCGCTGCGCTTCTACCAGCAACTGGGCTACCACGACTACGAGGGGCCGGTGCTGACAGCCTCCGAAGCGCTCCGCCTGGTCGAACGGCTGGGCGCCTATCCGGCGCTGCTGTTGCGTAACCACGGCTCGCTCGCGTGCGGACGCACCGTGGCCGAGGCCTTCGTGCGGATGGAAACACTGGACAAGGCGTGCGGCTTGCAGCTCAAAGCCCAGGCCGGCGGCACGCAACTGCATGCGCCGCCGCACGACATCTGCCTGCAGGCCCAGCGCGACCTGGAAGCTGACGGCGCGCTGGAAGGCACACTGGAATGGCCTGCGCTGCTGCGCAAGCTCGATCAACTCAGCCCCGGCTACCGTGGCTGAACCATCTACGAGGAGAGAGTATGCCCACCATTAATGTCCAGGTCTTCGAAGGCCGCACGCTTGAACAAAAGCGCGCGTTCGTCAAGGCCGTCACGGAGGCGACCGTGCAAACCCTGGGTGCCACGCCTGAATCGGTCGACATCATCATCCACGAGCTGAAAAAAGAAGACTGGGCCACGGCCGGCCGCCTGTGGTCGGACCGGACCTGAGCCGGCAGCACGCGATCCAGCCGGGTCTATAATCTCGCTTCAAGAAAGTTTGACGAGGACCGTGATGACCTGGCTGATTTTTAAATATCTGGTGACATCGGCCGTGGTGGTGGCCGTTTCCGAGTTCGCCAAACGCAGCGACAAGCTGGGCGGACTGGTGGCCGCGCTGCCGCTGGTGACCTTCCTCGCCCTGATCTGGCTGCACGTCGAGCATCAGCCGGAACAAAAGATCGCCAACCACGCGTGGTACACCTTCTGGTACGTCGTCCCCACGCTGCCAATGTTCCTGCTATTCCCCGCCCTGCTGCCGCGCATCGGGTTCTGGCCCACGCTGCTGGCGTGCGCAGCGATCACGATCGCCTGCTTCGGCGCGTTTGCACTCGTCATGCGCCGCTTCGGCATCGACCTGCTCTAAGCGCCGCCAGCTCTAAGCGCAATCTGCCCTAAGCGCCGGCAGCCGCGGACGGGCGCTCAGCCCCACACCACGGCGCGCTGCTCGCCATACCACTCGGCCATGCGCTCCGAGGCCTGCGTTTCGATCTGACGGCGCTTGATCTTCATGGTGGGGGTGAGGCAGCCGTTTTCGATGGACCACGGATCGCGCGCCACCACCAACATCTGCAAACGCTCGTAACTTGGCAACTGGGCGTTGACGTCCTTGAGCATCGTCAGCAGTTCCTGCTCCACGCGCATGCGCTCGGCCGGGTCGCCCAGCTGGCCACGCAATTGCTCGCTCAGCACCACCAGCGCGTAGGCCGCCGGCTGCCCGACACCCGTGACCATCGATTGCTCCACCAACGGATGTGCGTTGATCAGGTTCTCGATCGGCGCCGGCGCCACGTATTTGCCCTTGGCCGTCTTGAACACTTCCTTCAGCCTGCCCGTCAGTTTGAGCAAGCCATCGTCGCGCCGCTCGCCCTGGTCCCCGGTGCGGAAAAAGCCATCGGCCGTGAAGCTTTCCGCGTCGAGCTCGGGGCGCTTGTAGTAGCCCACCATGCGGCCAGGTGATTTGATCAGCACTTCGTGGTCGTCGCTGATGCGCACCTCCACCCCCTCGAACGGGATGCCGACGTAGCCGGGCGCGTTATGCTCGGCCGTGGAGATGTGCGACAGCGCGAAATCCTCGGTCATGCCGTAGCCTTCCATCAGGTTCAGGCCGAGGCGGCGATACCACGCGATCAGTTCCGGCGGCGTGGGCGCGGAACCGCTGCCGGCCAGCCGCACATGCTCCAGACCGAGGCCGGACAACACCGTGCGGCCCATCAGCTTACCCACCAGCGGAATGCGCAGCAGCGTATCGAGCAGCTTGGGCGGGATCTTTTCGAAGACGCCAAGCTGGAACTTGAGCCACAGCCGTGGCACGGACAGGAACAGGGTGGGCCGCGCGCGCTTGATGTCCTCGACGAAGGTGTCCAGGCTCTCCGCGAAATACACATGGCAGGCCGCCACCATGCTGCAGCACTCGATGTACGAGCGTTCGACCACGTGCGCCAGCGGCAGGTAGGACAGGTAGCGGTCTTCCGGGCCGCAGGCCACCGTGCTGGTCATGATCTCGGCGGCCCGGGTCACATTGGCGAAGCAATGCATCACGCCCTTGGGCTGGCCGGTGGAACCCGACGTGTACACCAGCATCGCCAGTTCGTCCCCGCCGCGCGCCGGCTTGCCGGGCAGCGGCGACTGGGCCGCCACCAGCGCATCCCAACTGGTGCCCGCGTTGGCCGGCGCCAGCGGCAAGGCGATGCGCGGCATGGCGGCCGGCACGCCCGTCGCCTGGTGGTCCCAGTTATCGAGCTTGCCAACGAACAGCAGCCGGCTATCGCTATGTTCGAGCACGAAGCGTATCGTGCCCGGTTCCTCGGTCGGGAAAATCTCCACGGTGGCGCAACCGGCCATCCAGATCGCCAGTTCCGCGATGAAGCAGTGGGCGCAGTTCTTCGACAGGATGGCGATATGGCTGGCCGGCGGGAGGTCCAGCGAACGCAGATGCGCGGCCATGCGCCGCGCCTGGTCCATGCATTGCGCCCATGTGTAGTCGATCACCTGCCCCCCGCCTGTGGGTTGGGTCAGATAGACCTTGTCCGGCGTGGCCTGCTCGTGGCCATAGGCGTAATCGAGCAGCGTCCTGGTGCCCGTGGCGTTCATGGTGTTCGCTCCTCCGGCCTGGGTCGGCATGACGGCCGCTGAAACGCGGCACTATATCGTGATGCTGCCATGAAAAAATTGCCAGAGCAACAGCACCATATCAATTAGCCGTGCTGGCCGCCCCGCTACAGCCGGCGCTTCAACGCCAGCAGCACGTCGGGGAAGTCGCCCGTGACCAGAGGGCCGAATTCGGCGGCCGCCGGCCCCGTGATCTCCGTGCTGTAGGTGACCCGCGTGCGCCATTCATGCGCCCCCATAACAATCCTTTCGATCAGGTAGCTCAGGCCCGGATGGGCATGAACATATTGTCATGTCAACGTTAATTAAGCGACATCATTGTAACCGGGTGAAACCGAGCACCAGCCACACGGACAGCACGAACGGCAGCGTGTAGAAATCCAATCTCACCATGGCGCAGGCCGCGCATAACACGATGCTGGCGACGCCGCCGGCGCAACGCCAGCGCCAGTGCCGCCCATGGACCGACAATCCCAGCACGGTCAGCGCGCTGTTGACACCGGCGCCGGTGGCCACGCCGGCCAACGGCAGCGCGGGCGCCACCAGTGCCGCAAGCGACACGGCGCACCACGCCAACGCCGCGCCGACGAGACTCCACGCGCCGGGACGCCAGCCGCCGCGCGCCAGCGCCGCCCACATCACCAACCCCAGCGCCGCCACGCCGACGAAGCTGGCCTGCCCGATCGCGCAGAATACATACGCGAACGGCGCCATGCCGCACCCCGCCGCCGCCCCCGCCGCTCTCCGCACCAGCCCGAGCGCCGGTCCTGCGCTGCTGGCCAGCCACATCACGAGCACGAACAGGAAGGTCAGCGGCGTCATGCCCCGGCGCGACATGGCGCGGAACAGCATGGCCGTCGCGCTGCCGGCCACGATGATCCAGCACAGCAGCGCCGCATTCCATTGCCAGCCGGCGCACAGCCCCACCCCGGCCAGGGCGCCATTGAAGCCGTAGATGCCGGCCTCCCGCCCGGGCTGCGGAAAATCGAGCAGCCATGCGGTGCCGGTGGCCGCGCCCACGCCCAGCAGGCAGCCCGCCGCCAGCACCGGCGCCGTCAGGTACAGGCAGCCGAGCAGCAATGCGCCGAACAGCGGCGAGTCCTGGAAGTAGATCTGGCCGATGCCGGCTAGCGGTGCCCGCATCAGGCGGCGGCCGCGTCCTGGGTGGGCCAGATACGGGCGATGCGCAACAGGTTGGTGCTGCCCGGCTGGCCGAACGGCACGCCGGCCGTGATGGCGATCTGGTCGCCCGGCTGGGCGAAACCTTCGGTCAGCGCGGCCTGGCAGGCCGCCGCCACCATGCGGGCCTCATTGCGCACGTCGGGGCTGACGGTGCTGTGCACGCCCCAGACCAGCGCCAGCCGACGCGCCGTGGACAGGTTGGGCGTGATGCTGAGGATGGGCGCCGCCGGCCGCTCGCGGGCCGCCCGCAGGCTGGTGTGGCCGGAACTCGTGTAAGTCACCGTCGCCACGGCGCCCAGGATGCCGGTCACGTCGCGCAGCGCCGAGCAGATCGCGTCGCCGCTGTTGGGCAGCGGCGCCTGGTTCTGGGCGGCGATCATCTGCCGGTACAGCGGGTCCTTCTCCACTTCGCCGATGATGCGCTCCATGATGCTGACGGCCGCCGTGGGATAGGCGCCGCTGGCCGATTCGGCCGACAGCATCACGGCGTCGGCGCCGTCGTAGATGGCGCTGGCCACGTCGGACGCCTCGGCGCGGGTGGGCACGGGCGACGCGATCATGGACTCCAGCATCTGCGTGGCGATCACGATCGGTTTGCCGTGCTGGCGGCAGGCCCGCAGGATGCGCTTCTGGACGCCCGGCACCCGCTCCGGCGGCAGCTCCACCCCGAGGTCGCCGCGCGCCACCATCACGGCGTCGGACGCGGCAACGATGGCGTCCAACCCGTCCAGCGCGGCCGGCTTTTCCAGCTTGGCCAGCAAGGCGGCGCGGTTGCCGATGATGGCGCGGGCCTGGTGCAGGTCTTCGGGGCGCTGCACGAACGACAGCGCCACCCAGTCCGCGCCCATGTCCAGCGCGAAGTCAAGGTCGCGCAAGTCCTTGTCCGTCAGCGCGGGGATGGGCAGCACCACGTCGGGCACGTTCACGCCCTTGCGGTCCGACAGCACGCCGCCCGTCACCACGCGGGTGCGGATGGCGCGCTTGTCGGCGCTGCGGCCGAGCACCGCCAGCCGCAGCTTGCCGTCGTCCAGCAGCAGCGACTGGCCGGCGTCGATCACCTCGAACAGTTCCGGGTGCGGCAGGCAGACGCGCGTGCCGTCGCCGGGCGCCGGGTCGCGGTCGAGCGTGAATTCGGCGCCTTCGGCCAGCGTCACCTTGCCGGTGGCGAACTGGCCGACGCGCAGTTTGGGGCCCTGCAGGTCGGCCAGGATGGCGATCGGGCGTCCCGCCTCGCGCTCGATCTGCCGCACGATGTCACAGCGGGCCTGGTGGTCGGCATGGCTACCGTGGCTGAAATTGAAGCGGAATACGTCCGCTCCCGCATCGAACAGGGCCTTGATCGCTTCCTTGGTACTGGTGGCTGGGCCGAGCGTGGCCACGATCTTGGCCTGGCGTTGACGTCGCATGTTGTCTCCGTTATGTATTTTTGCACTGCGATTCCGTCATTCCCGCGCACGCGGGAATCCATACTGAGCCACCATTCATGCGGTCTATGGGTTCCCGCTTTCGCGGGAACGACGGGGTTTTAGCTGTTTTCTTCCGTTGTGGCGCGGCCGGGCTTACAGCACCAGCACGGCGCGGAAGTCGTTGACGTTGGTGCGGGTGGGGCCGCTCACCACCAGATCGTCCAACGCGCTGAAGAAGCCGTAGCCGTCGTTGTTCTCCAACAGGGTGCGGGCGCGCAGGTCCTTTTCGGCGGCGCGCGCCAGCGAGTCCGGTGCATACAGCGCGCCGGCGTTGTCCTCCGAACCATCGATGCCGTCCGTGTCGCAGGCGACGGCGTGGATGCCGGGATGGCCGTCGAGCGCAACCGCGAGGCTGAGCAGGAATTCCGCGTTGCGCCCGCCGCGCCCCGAGCCGCGCACCGTCACCGTCGTCTCGCCGCCGGAGATGATCACGCACGGGCGCTGGAATGGCTGGCCCCGCGTGGCCACCTGCTTGGCCATGGCCGCGTGGACGATGGCCACGTCGCGCGCCTCGCCCTCGATGCCGTCGGACAGGATGTAGGGCGTGATGCCGGCCGCGCGCGCATGATCGGCCGCCGCTTCCAGCGCATCCTGGGCGATGGCGATCACGTGGTGTTCATTGCGGGCGAAACGGGGATCGTCGGGCTTTGGGGTTTCGCCGACGCCCGTTTCCAGGTGCTCGCGCACGCTGCCGGGAATCTCGATGCCGTACTTGCGCAGCACAGCCAGCGCGTCGGCGCAGGTGGTCGGGTCGGGCAAGGTGGGGCCGCTGGCGATCACGCCGGGATCATCGCCCGGCACGTCCGAGATCAGCAGCGTGACCACGCGCGCGGGCGCGCAGGCCAGCGCCAGCCGCCCGCCCTTGATGGCCGACAGGTGCTTGCGTACGCAGTTCATTTCCGAGATGGTGGCGCCGCTCCTGAGCAGCGCGCGGTTGACGGCCTGCTTCTGCTCCAGCGTGATGCCGGGAGCGGGCAACGCCAGCAACGACGAACCGCCGCCCGAAATCAGGCACAGCACCAGGTCGTTCTCGCCCAGTCCCCGCACCATCTCCATCATGCGGCCGGCGGCGCGCCGGCCCGCCTCGTCGGGCACCGGATGGGCCGCCTCGATCACTTCAATGCGCTGGCAATCGACGCCGTGCTCGTAGCGCGTCACGACCAGCCCCGAAAGGTCGCCCTTCCAGTGCTGCTCGACGGCGCGCGCCATGGCGGCCGCACCCTTGCCGGCGCCGATCACCAGCGTGCGACCGTTGACGGGCGGCTCCGGCAGATAGGCGGGCAGGCATTTGGCCGCGCTCACAGCGTCCACCGCGCTGCCATACAGGTCCAGAAGGAATTGACGTGGATTCAAGGTAGTCATCCGGTGTGCTTTCTAAGAAGGGGCGGCGGCCGTCGGGCACAGCGCGTGGCGGCCCGCCGCAGGCAAGATAACGGGATCAGGGATGCGATCAGGCTTCCGCGATCTGGTGATTGGACATGATCTCGATGGCGCGGCACAGGGCCGAGTGATCCATGCCGCTCAGGCCATTGGCGGCGCAGGCGTTCATCAACTCCTGGGCCATGGCCGTATTGGGCAGCGAGACCCCCATCGTCTTCGCGCCCTGCAGCGCCAGGTTCAAGTCCTTCTGGTGCAGTTCGATGCGGAAGCCGGGGTTGAAGGTGCGCTTGACCATGCGCTCGCCGTGCACTTCGAGGATGCGCGAGTTGGCGAAGCCGCCCATCAGCGCCTGGCGCACCCTGGCCGGATCGGCACCGGCCTTGGAGGCGAACAGCAGCGCCTCGGCCACGGCCTGGATGTTGAGCGCAACGATGATCTGGTTGGCCACCTTGGTGGTCTGGCCGTCGCCATTGCCGCCCACCAGCGTGATGTTCTTGCCCATCAGTTCAAACAGCGGCTTGACGGTTTCGAAGGCCTGCTCCGAACCGCCCACCATGATGGTCAGCGAGGCGGCCTTGGCGCCCACTTCGCCACCCGAGACGGGCGCGTCGAGGTATTCGCAATCCAGCGCGTTGATCTTCTTGGCGAACTTCTTGGTTTCGATGGGCGAGATCGAGCTCATGTCGACCACGATGGTGCGCGGACGCAGACCTTCCGCCACGCCCTTCTCGCCGAACAGGGCTGCCTCAACGTGCGGCGTGTCGGGCACCATGATGATGATGATGTCCGACCGCATGGCCACTTCGGCGGCCGAGGTGCAGACGGTGGCGCCGCCTTCGATCAAGGCGAACGGCGGGTTCTTGATATCGTGCAGGAACAGCTTGTGGCCGCCGTTCAGCAGATGCTGCGCCATCGGTGCGCCCATGATACCCAGACCAATGAATCCAACTCGAGACATGATGATTTCCTTTGCTAGTGTGATGTGAGGTTCGTTCCGTTACAGGCCATGGGCGGCGCGCCAGCCCAGTCCTTCCGTGGTGGTGGTGCGCGGCTTGTATTCGCAGCCTATCCAGCCGCCGTAGCCGAGCGCCGTCAGATGCGCGAACAGGAAGCGGTAGTTGATCTCGCCCGTTCCCGGCTCATTGCGACCGGGGTTGTCAGCCAGCTGCACATGGCCGATCAGCGCCAGATTGGCCTTGATGGTGTTCGCCAGCTCGCCCTCCATGCGCTGCATGTGGTAGATGTCGTACTGGATGAACAGGTTGTCCGATCCCGTTTCCGCGATGATGGCGGCGGCCTGGCTGGTGCGCGACAGGAAGAAGCCGGGAATGTCGAAGGTGTTGATCGGCTCGATCAGCAGACGGATGCCCTCCGCCTTCAGCGCGGCGGCCGCGAACGTCAGATTGGCCACCACCGTGCGGTGTGCCGTCTCCTGGCTCACGCCGGCCGGGACGATGCCGACCAGGCAGTTAAGCTGCTTCACGCCGAGCTGTTTGGCGTAGCTGATGGCGGTGTGCACGCCGGCGCGGAATTCCTCCACCCGGTCCGGGTGGCAGGCGATGCCGCGCTCACCGGCTTCCCAGTTGCCGGCCGGGAGGTTGTGCAGCACCAGTTCCAGCTTGTTGTCCCGCAGACGCCGGGCCAGGTCGTTGGCCTCGAACGCATACGGGAACAGGAATTCCACGCCTTCGAACCCGGCCCGCGCGGCCGCCTCAAAGCGGTCCAGGAACGGGACTTCGTTAAACAACATGGTCAGATTGGCGGCCAGTTTGGTCATTGTGCTTCCTTTCGTATCGAATACAGGGCGGTTCAGTCGAGCAGCGCGATGGCGGTCGGCGCATCCGAGGCTTTCAGCGCCAGCTCTTCGAACTCGTTGATGTTGTTGATGTCCACGCCCATGGCGATGTTGGTCACGCGCTCCAGGATCACCTCCACCACGACCGGCACCTTGAACTCCTCCATCCACGCGCGGGCCTGGGTGAAGGCGGCCGGCAGGTCGTCGGCGTTGGTGACGCGGATCGCCTTGCAGCCAAGGCCTTCCACAACAGCCACGTGATCGACGCCGTAGCCGTTCAACTCCGGCGAGTTGATGTTCTCGAACGCCAGCTGCACGCAGTAATCCATGTCGAAGCCGCGCTGCGACTGGCGGATCAGGCCCAGGTAGGAGTTGTTCACCACCACGTGCAGATACGGCAGCTTGAATTGCGCGCCCACGGCCAGTTCCTCGATCATGAACTGGAAATCGTAGTCGCCCGAAATGGCCACCACCTTGCGCTGCGGGTCGGCAGCCGCCACGCCCAGCGCGGCGGGAATGGTCCAGCCCAGCGGCCCGGCCTGGCCGCAGTTGATCCAGTGGCGCGCGTTGTACACGTGCAGGAACTGGGCGGCGGCGATCTGCGACAGGCCGATGGTGCTGACGTAGCAGGTGTCGCGGCCGAAGGCCTTGTTCATCTCCTCGTACACGCGCTGCGGCTTTACCGGCACCTGTTCAAAGTGCGTCTTACGCTGCATGGTGCGCTTGCGGTCCTGGCACTGGGCCACCCAGGCGGAGCGGTCCTTCAGCTTGCCGGCCGCCTTCCACTCCGTCGCCACCTCGATCATCAGCTTGAGCGCGGCGCCGGCGTCGGACACGATGCCGAAGTCCGGGCCGAACACGCGGCCGATCTGGGTCGGTTCGATGTCGATGTGGACGAACTTGCGGTCCTTGGTGTAGACCTCGATCGAGCCGGTGTGGCGGTTGGCCCAGCGGTTGCCGATGCCGAACACGAAGTCCGATGCGAGCAAGGTCGCGTTGCCGTAGCGGTGGCTGGTTTGCAGGCCCACCATGCCAACCATGAGCCGGTGGTCGTCGGGAATGGCGCCCCAGGCCATCAGGGTGGGGATCACAGGAATGCCGGTCAGCTCGGCGAACTGCACCAGCAGGTCCGATGCGTTGGCGTTGATCACACCGCCGCCGGCCGTGATCAGCGGGTAGTCCGCCTCGTTCAGCATGCTCAGCGCCTTCTCGATCTGGGCGCGGGTGGCCTTGGGCTTGTAGGCTTCCAGCGACTGGTAGGTGTCCGGATCGAACTCAATCTCGGCCATCTGCACATCGAACGGCAGGTCGATCAGCACGGGGCCGGGGCGGCCGGAACGCATGATGTGGAAGGCCTGCTGGAACACCATGGGCACCAGCGCCGGTTCGCGCACGGTCACGGCCCACTTTGTCACGGGCTTGGCGATCGATTCGATATCGACGGCCTGGAAATCCTCCTTGTACAGGCGGGCGCGCGGCGCCTGGCCCGTAATGCAGAGGATGGGTATGGAATCGGCTTGGGCCGAATACAGGCCCGTGATCATGTCCGTGCCGGCCGGACCCGAGGTGCCGATGCACACGCCGATGTTGCCGGCCTTGGCGCGGGTGTAGCCCTCGGCCATGTGCGAGGCGCCTTCCACGTGCCGTGCGAGGATGTGCTTCGCGCTGCCCTGCTTCTTCAACGCCGCGTAGAATGGGTTGATCGCGGCACCCGGCACGCCGAACACCTGATTCACGCCTTCTTTTTCCAAAACGATTGCTGCTGCCTGCGCTGCCGTCATGCGTGCCATGCTGTACTCCCTTGTCTGTGTAAGGATTGACTGATGAATGGATGCTACCGGCAAAAAGCGGCTGTGATAAGAAGACAAACTCTCGCTTTATTCGATACTGGAAATATCGAATAACTGTGGAATAATGTGGCTATGGACAAACTCACCCAAATCGAAGCCTTCGTCGAAGTGGCCGAAAAGGGCAGCCTGGTGCGCGCCGCGCTGGGCCAGCACATCACGCCCGTGATGCTGGGCCGCCGCATCGACGCGCTGGAAAAGCGCCTCGGCGTGAAGCTGATGCACCGCACCACGCGGCACCTGACGCTGACCGAGCAAGGCACGCTGTATCTCGATCATTGCCGCAAGCTGCTGGCCGACCTGGGGCACGCGGACCGCATGGTGTCCGAGGGCCGCCACCGCGCCACCGGCCACCTGACGGTGTCGGCGCCCGCCGCGTTCGGGCGCAAGCACGTCGCGCCCCACGCGGCCGGTTTCGTGCGCGCCCACCCGGACGTGCAGATTTCGTTCAACCTGACGGACCGGGTGGTGGATCTGGTACGAGACGGCTATGACGTCGGCATCCGCATCGGCGGCGTGATCGACCCCAGCTTCGTCGCCGTCAAGCTGGCCAGCAACCGGCGCGTGGTATGCGGCACGCCGGAATACTTCGAACGGCACGGCATCCCCCGCACATTGGACGACCTGGCCAACCACAACTGCCTGGCCTTCAACCTGCAGGGCGGCCAGCAACGCGGTTGGTACTTCCAGGACCAAGGCAAACAGGTCACGGTGCGGGCGGACGGTAACCTCAACTGCAACGATGGCGAGCTGCTGCACCGTTGGGCGACGGAAGGACTGGGGCTGGCGTGGCGCTCGTCATGGGAAATCCAGGCGCAACTGGCCTCGGGCGAACTGATCACGGTGCTGGACGACTACGCCCTGCCCCAGTACGACATCATGGCCGTCTACCCCCAGCAGCGGCACCTGCCGGCCAAGGTCCGGTTCTTCATCGACATGCTGAAGGAAGTCTATGCGCGGCCTGATTACTGGCTAAAGTGACAGGCCTGGCACAGAATAAAGGGCCCGGAACCGGTGTCAGGTCTGTCATTTGGACAGGGAGTGAATACTTTTGAGCTCAATCAGCCTGTGCAGGGATCGCAAGTGATAGACGGAGAACCGTTTCGCTGGTCGAAAAATTCAAAGGTCCCAGCTTGAGAAAACTCAAAAGTGCGCCACAACTGTCCGAATGACAGACCTGACACCGGTGTTTCAAACTGCGGGGCTGGTATCGGCGACCGCCACCTCCCCTTGCGGCGGCGCGCAAAGGGCAGTAGTCTCTCGCATGACTTCCACGCTCAGTGGCAACCGGCCCAAGATTCACGGAGATACCTATGAAAAAGACAACTAGCTCGCGCCGCACCATGCTGGTAGGCTCGCTGGCCACTGCGGCGGGCGCGCTCGCGGCCAGCGCGGCGACGGCAGCCCCGGCCCCAGCCAAATCGACCGCCTTCAAGGCCCTGTTCCAGGTCAGCGACGACGATCCCAAAAAATGGAACCAGACCCTCAACAACATCAAGAACCTGCAGCAGGATCTGGGCGCGGCCAATGTGACGATCGAAATCGTCATCTTCGGCCCGGGCATCGGCATGGTGAAGATCGAGTCGGAAGTGGGCAACCGCCTGCAGGAGGCGATCGACGCCAAGGTGTCGGTGCTGGTGTGCCAAAACACCATGCGCGGCGCCCATCTGACGCCGGAGGACATGCAGACTCGGATAGGCTATGTGCCGGCCGGCGTCGGCGAGATCGTCCGCCGCCAGGCCGAAGGCTACGCCTACATCCGCTCCTGATCACATCGCCACGACCAGCTTGCCGCAGGCCGCGTTGCGCTCCATCAGCGCGTGCGCCTGCGGCAGTTGCTCCAGTCCGAACACCGGCCCCGCGCGCGGGCGCAAGCGCCCCGCCTCCACCATCCGCACGATCGCCTGCATCGGTACCGCATTGAGCGGATAGTTGGCACCGCCGAATTCAAAGCTGCCGAAGAAGCTCAATTGCACGCCGCTCGGCATCTGACTGAGCGGATTGAAGCCCTCCAGCGGCGCCATTCCGCCCAGGAATCCGGCCAGACACACCCTGCCGCCGGGCCGCGTGGCCCGCATCGAGTCGAGCACGGCGCTGTTCCCGACGAGATCGAGCACCGAGTCGAACGGCGCGCCATCCCAGGCGGAACCGGCAAGCGCGCCTTCCGCCACGATCACCTGCTCCACGCCCATGTCCCGCAATTGCGCGGCATGGGACGACCGGCGCGTCGTCGCCGAGACGCGCGCTCCCGATTGCAGCGCCAGGTCGATGGCCGCCGCGCCCAGGCTCGATGTGCCGCCACGTACCAGCAGCCGTTGACCCGGGCACAGCGCAAGGTTGCCGTGCAGGCAGGTCCAGGCGACCGCATAGGATTCCGGCAACGTGGCCAAGACTGCCCAGTCGAGCACACTGTCGAGCGGCACGACATTCTCGCGGCGGACCGCGACATACTGCGCGTAGCTGCCGTTGACAGTCCGCCCCATGCCGCCCATGCAGGCCATCACGGTCTGCCCCGGCGCCAGCACGCCGCCCGGGTCCTCCTTCACGACGCCCACGCACTCGATGCCGCTGATGACCGCCGCATCGCCCCATTCGCCGCGCCGCATATGCAACTCGGCCCGGTTCAGCCCGAACGCGCGCACTTCGATCAGCACCTCGCCGGGACCGGCAACCGGGTCATCGACCTCGCGCAGCACCAGCACCTCCGGCCCGCCATACGCTTTTCGTACCATCGCCTTCATCGCCGTCACTCCTCATGTTGTTGAACGAGCCGCCAGCTTAAGACGAGAATATTGAAATAAAAATCACATAATTTGGACATACACTGTAGACTTCATCTACTTTGTTATCGGGTTGCCCCGCCCGCCGCCATGTCCGAACCCACCATCCTGCAACTGCAATGCTTTGTCGCGCTGGCCGAACAAGGCAGCTTTGCGGCGGCCGCCGAACGGCTGCACCGCACGCATCCCACCGTCCACGCGGCGGTGAAGGCGCTGGAGCAGCAGTTGGGACTGGCGTTGCTGGATCGCGGCGGCTACCGCGTGACGCTGACGGCGGAAGGCGCCAGCTTCCTTCCCCGCGCCCAGCTGTTCCTGCGCGAGTACGCGCAACTGCGGCGCGGCGCGGCCCAACTGGCCAATGGCGAGGAGCCGGAACTGCGCATCGTCATCGGCGATCTGTGCCCGCTGCCGGCCACCATGGCCCTGCTGGCGCCATTCTTCGCCGCCCGTCCCGGCACGCGCATGACGCTGTTGGCGGAGGCGATCAGCGGACCATGGGAGCGGCTCGCGCGCGGCGAGTGCGACCTGATACTGCATCACCGCGACCAGCCCTCGCCGCGCCATGAGTCGCTGCCGCTCTGCACGGTCAGGCTGGTGCCGGTGGCGGCGCCGTCCTTTCTTGAGAAACTGGATGGCGAAGCGTTGGGCCTCCGCCGGCTGCGCGGGGAAATGCAATGCGTCATCCGCGACTCCAGCTCCCGCCCGCAGGACGCGAACTACCATCTGCTCGACGGCGCCGCCACCTGCAGCGTGCCGGATCAGGCGATCAAGCGCGAGCTGATCGTGCAAGGCATGGCGTGGGGCCACATGCCGCTGCATCTCGTCGGCGACGACCTGGCGGCCGGCCGCCTGCGATCGCTGGAAAGCGAACACCTGCCTGCCAACTCGCTGGTGCACTACGCCACGCGCAGGCGCGACGCCGCGCACGGCCCGGTGGCGCGCGCATTGTGGGCGCACCTGGCGGATGCGACGAAAAACTTAACGTCGCCTTAATCGGACCGCATATGGCGTCTGCGAGGCGCCGCGCGCCACCGTGTGCGGTTACAATGCCGCCTCCTCCGCATCAACAACAGGTCCGCCAGCGTGCGGCATGCGCCATGCCGCGCCTGCGGGCCGACTGAAACGACCATGAAAGCTATTCCTCTCTCCGCGCTGGCCCTGGCCATCGTCCACGGCGGCGCCTTTGCCCGCACCGCGCCCGAACGCACCTGGAACACCTCCGCCGAACTGGGCGCCATCGCCACGTCCGGCAACACGGTCGGCGCCTCCATCACAAGCAAGATCGACGCCAGGCAGGAGCTGCAAGACTGGAGCAACGAATACGTCGCCAGCGCCTATTTCAAGGAAGACCAGAACCGCGACGCCAACGGCCTGACCGTGCGCGAACGGTCGGCCGAACGCTATTCGCTGTCGGCCAAGGCGGCCTACAAGCTGCTGGAAGAAGGCGAGAAGATGTTCGTGCTGGGTTCCCACGTCGGCGACCGCTTCGGCGCCTACACCAGCTTCTCCACCTTCGGCGTCGGTCACGGCTCGCGCTGGTACACGGACGAGGACAAGACGGTGGACGTGGAGATCGGCCCCGGCTACTTCAGCGGCCGGCGCGCCGGCGGTGAGGAAGAAAAGGGTTTCACCATCCGCGGCGCGGCCGCGCTCAAGTGGCAGGTCAGCGACGCCGCCGTGTTCACCCAGAACCTGAGCGTGGAACGGGGCACCTCCAATATCCACTCGCTAGCCGAATCGGCGCTGCGCACCAAGATCAACAGCACCATGCAGATGAAGGCCGCCTTCAGCGTGCGCAACGACACCGACGTCCCGGTCGACAAGAAGAACACGGACACGCAAACCTCGGTCACGCTGGTCTATTCGTTCTGAGATTTGCTATCATTCCGCACCCAACCATTCCGGACCACGTCATGACCACTTCCCGCATTTTCGGCACCCCCTTGTCCCCATCGGCCACCAAGGTCATGCTGCTCGGCTCCGGCGAGTTGGGCAAGGAAGTGATCATCGCGCTGCAGCGCCTGGGCGTGGAGGTGATCGCCGTCGATCGCTATCCGAACGCGCCGGGCCACCAGGTGGCGCACCGCGCCCACGTGATCAACATGGCCGACGGCGCGGCGCTGATCGAGTTGATCGAGCAGGAACAACCGGACCTGATCGTGCCCGAGATCGAAGCCATCGCCACCGACACGCTGGCCGCGCTGGAGCAGGCCGGCAAGATCACGTGCATCCCCACCGCCCGCGCCGCGCAGCTGACCATGAACCGCGAAGGGATCCGCTGCCTGGCCGCCGAGACGCTGGGCCTGGCCACGTCGCCGTACCGCTTCGCCAGCAGTCTGGCCGAGCTGGAGGCGGCCTGCGGCCAGATCGGCTTCCCGTGCGTGATCAAGCCCGTCATGTCCTCGTCCGGCAAAGGCCAGTCGAAGATCGACAGCGCGGCCGAAGTGCAGGCGGCCTGGGAGTACGCGGCCGCCGGCAGCCGGGTCGACGCCGGCCGCGTGATCGTGGAAGGCTTCATCGACTTCGACTACGAGATCACCTTGCTGACCGTGCGTTCGCTGGGCGCCGACGGCCAGATCGAAACCAGTTTCTGTGAACCGATCGGCCACCTGCAAGTGCATGGCGATTACGTGGAATCGTGGCAGCCATGCCGCATGGACCCGGTGGCGCTGGAGCGCGCGCGCGACATCGCCGGCAAAGTGACGGGCAACCTGGGCGGCATGGGCGTGTTCGGCGTGGAGCTGTTCGTGAAGGGCGACATGGTGTGGTTCTCGGAAGTGAGCCCCCGTCCGCACGACACGGGCATGGTGACCATGGCCAGCCAGGTGCAAAGCGAATTCGAGCTGCACGCCAAGGCCATCCTCGGCCTGCCCGTCAACGTGGCGCTGCGCGCGCCGGGCGCCTCGGCCGTGATCTATGGCCAGCACGAAGCCAGGGCCATCGCCTTCGAAGGCGTGGCCGACGCGCTGCGGGTGCCGGGCAGCGACATCCGCCTGTTCGGCAAACCCGAGTCGTTCGCGCGCCGCCGCATGGGCGTGGCGCTGGCCACGGCCGACGACGTGGAAACGGCGCGCGCGCGGGCCAAGGAAGCGGCGTCGCGCGTCAAGCCGGTGCTGACGAAGTGAGAACCGCCGAATAGTCCCGCCAGGAGAGCGTCATGCGTATCAGCGACCAAACCGTGATCATGGCCATCCGTGCCATCGCCGCCAGGACCAGGGAACTGGAAACCCGGATCGAAGCGGGCGCCGATGCCGACGTATCGCATCTGGAGGAGGACTTGCTGGCCTACTCCCGAGCCCTGATGGACCTGAAGCGCCACTACGCCGTCGTGCAGGGGCAAAGCGACAACCTGCCCCCGTACGACAGCCTGCTCGCCCCCGATTAGCGGCGCGCCGCCATCACATCTGCCGGAACAGGTCCACGTAATTGCGGCTGACCACCAGCTGTTCCGGCCGTCCCTTCAACTGCACCATCAGGCGGCCGCGAAAATCCTGCCGCGTGCCGGCCACATGGCGCGCCGCCACGATCACGCTGCGGTGGATCTGCCAGAATTGCTGCTCGTCGAGTTGCTCGCGCAGCTTGCTCAGCGGCGTGCGGATCAGGCTTTCGCCTTCGGCCAGGAACACGCTCGTGTATTTGTCGTTGCTCTGGAAGTAGATCACGTCCTCGATGGGGATCAGGCGCGTCTCGTCGCCATGCGCGGCCCGTATCCATTGCAGGCTGGCGGCGGGCGCCGCTGCCGGCGCGGCCGGGATGGCGCCTCGCGCACCCAGTTGTCCGGCCAGCTGCTGCAACAGCGTCTGCAGGGCCGCGGCGCTGGCATCGCCGGAGACAGGCGGCGCCGCGCCGGCTGCCTCCCCGTCAGGCCGCGCGCCAAGCGCCGCCTTCAGTTTGGCCACGGTCTTGTGCAAGCGTTCCTGGCTGGCCGGCTTGAGCAGGTAGTCGACAGCCGACAGCTCAAACGCATCGACCGCATGCTGGTCGTATGCCGTGACGAACACGATGCGCGGCGGGCGCTCGCCAGACGCCAGCCGGGCCGCCACGTCCAGCCCCGTCATGCCCGGCATGCGGATGTCGAGGAACACCACGTCGGGCGCCTCCTCGTCGATCAGGCGCAGGGCGTCGAGGCCATTGGCCGCCTTGGCCACGATGCGCAGTTCCGGCCAGGCGCTGGCCAACTGGGTTTGCAAATGGTCGCGCAGATGCGCTTCATCGTCGGCGATTATGGCGCGGGGATGTTGAATGGCAGGCTCCCGTTCAATGGCAGCAGCACGCGCACGGTCGTGCCGCAAGGTTGATTTTCCAACAATTGTACCTGAGCGCCAACGCCATACAAAGTGCGCAGACGCTCGCGCAGATTGCCCAGTCCGACGCCACCGCCACGCTTGCCCGACACCAGCCCGTCCCCGGTCAGGCCCACGCCCGTGTCGCGCACTTCCAGACACAAGCGCCCTTCCCGCATGCAGGCCGCCAGCACGATCTCGCCGCCGTCCAGCTTCGGTTCCAGCCCGTGCGTGACGGCGTTCTCCACCAGCGGTTGCAGCAGCATGGGCGCGATCACGGCCGCCCGCAATTCGCCCGGCACGTCGATGCGGTAGCGCAGCCGTTCGCCCATGCGCACGGCCAGCACGTCCAGATATGCCGCGATCAGGTCCGCGTCCGCGCCGAGCGTGACGGTCTGCTCGCGGCTGGCCGCCAGGCTGGCGCGCAGATAGTCGATGAAGCGTTCCAGCATGTGCGTGGCGTTGGCCGGTTGCGGTCCGATCAGGCTGACCACGTTGGCCAGCGTGTTGTACAGGAAGTGCGGTTCGATCTGGGCCTGCAAGGCGCGCAGCCGGGCCTCGGCCAGCTGGCGTGCGCTGGCCTCCAGCTGCTCGCGCTGGCGCGCGGCCCGCGTCTCGGCGGCGATGCGCCGTTCGCCCGCCAGATGCACCACCAGCATGAACAGGGCGATGAGGACGGCCAGCGGCAGCGCCTCGGTCAGGGCGCGGCGGCTCACCAGCAGGTGCAGCGGATCGCCGCCGCCCAGCAGCGTGAAGCCCAGCGCGTAACCGAGCAAGGCGCAGCCGCCCGCCACCACGAGCCGGTAGGCCAGGCGCGGCAGGCCGCGCGCCCGGCGTGGCCAGCCATCGAGCAGGCGGTCGCCGGCCAGCGTGGCAAGGTGGATCAGGTAGCCGATCAGGTTGGAGATCAGCAGCATCGGCCACCAGTAATCGGCGAACGTGGCGCCGCCGGTGCCGAACATCAGGGTCACGCCGGTCAGGCACAGGGCCAGGCCCGCGTTCCAGACGCCCGTGTAGAGGAAATTGCGCAGCGGCGACGAGGGCCAGCGCCGGAACAACGGGATCATGTCCAGCGGGTGGGGCGACGGCGTGGCCTTGGCCTCGGCCACGGCCACGGCGACGGGGCGGTCGATGGCGTGCGGAATTGCTGGATCTCCCATCAGGCGCCCTGCCCCGCGCCGACGGACGCGCCCAGCAGGCCGGCCCGCGCGGGCGGCAACTGGCGCAGGATCACGGCGAACATCTGCTCCACGTCGATCGGCTTGGCGATGAAGTCGTTCATGCCGGCCCGGATGCATTCCTCCTGTTCGGACTGCATCACGCCGGCCGTCATCGCCAGCACCGGCACATCGAGCCGCAGCTCGCCGCGGATCGCGCGCGTGGCCTCGAAGCCGTCCATCACCGGCATCTGCACGTCCATCAGCACCGCGTCGTAGCCGTCGGGCCGGCCGCGCAGCATGTCGAGCGCGATCTGGCCGTTGTCCGCCACGCTCACCTGGGCGCCCGCGAATTCCAGCATGCCGCGCGCCACAATCTGGTTCAGCGGATGGTCCTCCACCAGCAGCAGATGCAGGCCGGCCAGCCGTTGGGCCGTGGCGGCGGGCGCGCTGGCCAGCGCCGCGTCGCCGCCCAGGTGGGCCAGCGCCTCGTGCAGCGTGTCGAACAGGCTGGACGCCGTCACCGGCTTGATCAGCACCGCGCTGGCGTCATGCGCCTGCCGGTCGGCCATCAGCTTGTCGCGGCCGAACGCGCTGACCATGATCACCACCGGCAGCCCGCCGTCGGATGCGCCGCCGGGCAAGGCGGCGCGCAACGCCCGCATGGTGGCCAGGCCGTCCATGTCCGGCATCTGCCAGTCCACCAGCACGGCGTCGTACCGCGCGCCGCCGTCCAGACTCTGGCGCAGCAGGGCCACCGCCTCCGGGCCGGAACGGGCGCTGTCGGCCGCCCACTTCCACGCGTGGATGGTCTTGCACAGGTAGTCGCGGCTGGTGTCGTTGTCGTCCACCACCAGCAGCTTGAGCGGCCCGATGGTCGCGCCGGGCGCGGCCTGCTCCGGCGCCAGCTGCAGCGGCACCGTGACGGCGAACCGGCTGCCGCAGCCGACCGTGCTGTCGACCGTGATGGCGCCGCCCATCAGTTCGACCAGGCGCCGGCAGATGGCCAGGCCCAGCCCCGTGCCGCCGAAGCGGCGCGTGGTGGAGGCGTCGGCCTGGCTGAAGGCCGAGAACAAACGGCTCTGCTGGGCCGCGTCCATGCCGATGCCGGTGTCGCACACGACGAAGCGCAGGCTGGCGCTGTCGTCCTCGCGCGCGGCCAGCTCCACCAGCAGCGACACTTCGCCCTGCTCCGTGAACTTGACGGCGTTGGCCACCAGGTTGATCAGGATCTGCTGCAGCCGCATGGCGTCGCCCACCAGCGACGGCGGCACGTCGGGATCGACGCCGATGGCCAGTTCGATGTTCTTCTCGCCCGCGTTCAGCGTCATCACGGTGGCGATGGCGTTCAGCACGTCGTTGAGCTGGAACGGCATCGGCGCCAGCTCCATGCGGCCGGCCTCGATCTTGGAGAAATCGAGCACGTCGTTCAATATGCCGAGCAGCGCCTTGCCCGAGGCCAGGATCATGTCCAGGTATTTCTTCTGCACCGAGCTCAGTTCCGTGTTGCCCAGCAAATAGGCCACGCCCAGCACGGCGTTCATCGGCGTGCGGATCTCGTGGCTCATGTTGGCCACGAACTCGCTCTTGGCGCGGCTGGCCGCCGCCGCCCGCTTCTCGCTGGCGGCCTGCTGCAGCTCGGAGGTCTTGCGGGCCGTGATGTCGGCGGCCATCAGGTAGGCGCCGGCCACCGCGCCGTCCGGCGCCACGTCCGGCACCAGGTCCACCATGAAGTGCAGGATGCGCCCGCCGTGGGCCATCTCGCGCTCGTAGTGGATACGCTCGCCGTTCAGGGCCCGCGCCAGCTCGCCGCGCCACGGCTCGGCCGTGCCGATCGAGATCTCGTCCACCCGCTTGCCCAGCATGGACTGCGGATCGATGCCCCACTGGCGCTGGTAATGGCTGTTGGTGAACTGGTAGCGCCCGTCCCGGTCCAGGTAGGCGATCAGCACCGGCAGGTTGTCGGCGATGATGCGGGCCCGCTTCTCGCTGGCCGCGATCTGCTCCTCGTAGGCGATGCGGGCCGACACGTCGTGCAGGAAGGCGGTGGCCATGTAGCTGTCGCCGTCGCGCACCACGCCCACCGACAGTTCGACCGGCACTTCGCTGCCGTCGCGCCGCAGGGCCGGCACCCGCACCCGGTTGTTGACGATGGGGCCGGAACCGGTGGCGGCGAAGGCGCGCATGCCGGCCGTATGGTGCTGGCGCAGCCGCTCGGGCACCAGCAGCTGGGCAATATCGGCGCCGATGGCTTCCTCGCGGGTCCAGCCGAAGGTGCTCTCGGCCTTGGCGTTCCATTCCGTGACGGTGCCCTGGCCGTTGCAGCTGACGAAGGCGTCCGGCGCCCGCTCCAGGATGTTGCGGATCAGGGTCTCGCTGTCGCGCGTGCGCTGCTGGGCCACTTCGCGCTCGGCCATGAGCCGGTAGAACGCACCGCTGAGTTCGCCGATCTCATCCTTGCGGTCCAGCTGCAGCACCTGGATGCCGGCCCGGCTATGCTTGATGCGCGCGATGTTGCGCCGCAGGTGCTCGAGCGGCTGCAGCAGGCGCTCGATGCCGACCCACGACAGCAGCCCGGCCAGCACGGCGAACAGCGCCGCGGCGCCGGCCGCCTCGTAGCGCAACTGGCGCAGCGGCGCCAGCGCCTCGTCGCTGGGGAAGCGGGCCGCCGCGATCCAGTCCGTCTGGCGCAGGCGCTTGTACGAATAGATGCCCTTCACCCCGTCCTTGTTGTCGGCCTCGGTCCAGCCCTCGAAGCCGGCCAGCGCCATCTCCGTGGCCCGGTTGCGGCCCGGGCGCGCGTTGATGTTCTGCAGGATGCGCGCCTTGGTCGGATGGCTCAGCAGCACTCCCTGGGCCGTCATGATGTAGGTGAAGCCCGTGCTGCCCGGCTTGAGGGCGCTCAGCGACTGGAACGGCGCGTAGCGCAGCAGGTTGATGCCGCCGGCCAGCACCAGCGCCAGCTTGCCGTTGCGGTCGTACACGGGCGCCGTGACCAGCACCGTGGGCGCGCCCACGATATGGCTGAAGAACGGCGCCGAGATCACGCCGTGGCGGCTGGCCACGGTGCGGTCGAAATACGGCCGGCCGCTGGCGTTGAACGGCTGCAGCGGCATGTCCGTGTCGAAGGTGTCGAGCAGCGCGCCGTCGGCGCCGTAGACCTCGACGCTGTTGAACGCTTCACGGCTGGTGGGCCGCTCGGCCAGGAACTGGTGCAGCAGGCGCCGGTCGCGATGGGCCGCCTCGGGCACGGACTCGGCCAGCGCGGCCAGCATGGCCAGCTTGCCGGCCAGGTGCTCGTCGATGTGGGCCGCCGCGCCCGACAACAGCGCATACTGCTGGTTACCAATGACGGCCTTCATGTCCCGTTCCGCCAGCAGCAGCGCCACCACCGTCACCGTCACGGTGGCGGCCAGCACCAGCAGCACCACCAGCGTGCTGAGCCTGAATTTCAAGGTGGAAGGTAAAAATCGGTTAAACGGCATGGATAGTGTGGTCGCCACAACAACAATGAAATCCTAGTATCACACGGCGCGCGGTGAAAGGCCATAGCGCAGCCTGTGGCGTGGGCGACACGGTGCGCGCGCGCGCCGGGAAGGCGGGGCGCGCCATGGTGGATTTCTGGCACAGGGCGGCGTTTTTTGCGCTATAGTGGTTTCCCAGCTTGCAACAACGGAGCCCCCGATTCATGACCGACAGCGTGGACACGAACCAGCAGACCGGCGCGGCGCGTCCCCGTTC
Organism: Rugamonas sp. GW822-FHT03B10; assembly: GCF_058801745.1. Taxonomy (NCBI): domain Bacteria; kingdom Pseudomonadati; phylum Pseudomonadota; class Betaproteobacteria; order Burkholderiales; family Oxalobacteraceae; genus Rugamonas; species Rugamonas sp. GW822-FHT03B10. The sequence goes on from NZ_JBXANP010000012.1 coordinate 171,010, forward strand.
CGCGGCGCTGACGGCGTTGCTGCCCATCGTGCTGCTGGCCCTGGTCTACTACGGCGCGGCGCGACTGGGGCTGCTGCTGGCCTTCGCCCACAGCAACGCCACCCCCGTCTGGCCGCCCTCGGGCATCGCCTTCGCCGCCCTGCTGCTGTTCGGCTACCGCCTGTGGCCCGGCGTGCTGGCCGGCGCGCTGGCCGCCAACCTGGTGGCCTTCCATGCCAACGGCCTGCCGCTGGACGGCAGGGTGCTGACGGTGTCGCTGGCCATCGCCATCGGCAACTCGCTCGAAGCGCTGGTCGGCGCGGCCCTGATGCAGCGCTACACGGATGGCGGCCGCCCGCTCAACCAGCTCCACAACGTCTACAAGTTCGCCGTGATCGCCATGGTCATGTGCATGGTCAGCGCCGGCATCGGCAGCAGCGCGCTGGTGCTGTCCCACCTGGTGCCGGCCGGCGCCCAGTGGACGGTGGTGGGCACCTGGTGGGTGGGCGACACGGCCGGCGTGCTGGTGGTCGCGCCCACCCTGCTGGCCTGGCGCCATGCGCGCGGCCAGCGCTGGGGCAACGGGCTGATGCTGGAGCTGGGCCTGTCGCTGGCGATCCTGTGCGCCGTGCTGCTATTGGTGTTCGGCCGCCATTACCAGGCCGACGGCGAAGACCAATGGCTGGCCTACCTGGTCCTGCCCTGCATCGCCTGGTCCGCCTGGCGCCACGGCCTGCGCGGCACCAGCCTGGTGTGCCTGGTCACGGCCGGCGCGGCCGTGCTGGGCACCACCAGCGGCCAGGGGCCGTTCGCCACCGGCACCCTGAACGACGCCCTGATCTCGCTCGAGAGCTATGTCGTGGTCTGCAGCCTGCTGGGCATGGTGCTGTGCGCCGACGCGCGCGAGCGCAAGCGGCTGGCCAAGCCGCTGCACGGCCGCATCGTGACCCAGTGGCTGACGCTGTTCGCCGGCGTGGCGCTCACCGTCACCGTCTGGCAGCTGGTGGGGACCAGCACCGAGCGCCGCGCGCGCGAACGCTTCGAGGTCAGCTGCACCAGCATCCAGCAGCGCATCGCCAAGCGCATGACGCTGTACGAGACGGCGTTGCGCAGCACCCAGGCGCTGTTCAAGATCGCCCCCAACGTCACGCGCCAGCAGTGGCACGATTATGTGGAAGCCATCGCCATCGAGCGCAATTTCCCCGGCCTGCAGGGCATGGGCTACGCGCGCTACGTGCGCCCGGCCGAACTGCTGGCGTTCGAGCACACCGTGCAGGCGTCGGGCTACCCGCAGTTCCGCGTGTGGCCGCCGTCCGGGCATGACGGCTTCGCGCCGGTGCTGTACCTGGAGCCGTTCACGGGGCGCAATCTGCGCGCGTTCGGCTACGACATGATGTCCGAGCCGACCCGGCGCAACGCCATGCTGCAGGCGGCCCGCAGCGGCCGGCCGACGCTGACGGCCAAGGTGACGCTGGTGCAGGAGTCGGAGGAGCATGTGCAGGCCGGCTTCCTCATGTACCTGCCCGTCTACTTCCAGGACGCGCCGCTGGCCACGCCGGAGCAGCGCATGGCGGCCCTGCAAGGCTACGCCTACAGCCCGTTCCGCACGCTCGACCTGATGCAGGACGTGCTGGGCACCGACAACATGGCCGTCCAGCTCGACATCTACGACGGCGCCTCGACCGACCCCGGCGCGCGCCTGTACACGAGCGGCGGCCGCACGCCCGAGCAGGCGCGGCTCTACCCCAACCCCTTCCTGCGCACCAGCGCCCTGACCGTGGCCGACCACCAATGGACGCTGCGCTTCACCTCCCTGCCCGCCTTCGAGGACGCCATCGACCGCCAGAAAAGCCACATCGTGCTGCTGGCCGGGACCATCATCAGCCTGCTGTTCTTCGGCGTGGTGCGGGCCCTGGCGGCGCGCCGCGAATACGCGCTGGCGCTGGCCGAGGACATGACGGCGGCCCTGCGCCGTTCCGAGAGCTCGCTGCTGGCGGCCAAGGAGCAGGCCGAGGCGGCCAGCCGCGCCAAGAGCGAGTTCGTGGCCAACATGAGCCACGAGATCCGCACCCCGCTCAACGCCGTGCTGGGCATGACCCACCTGCTGCACAACACGGAGCTGTCGCCGGACCAGCGCAAGTACCTGGACATGATCACCCAGTCCGGCAAATCGCTGCTCAGCATCCTCAACGACGTGCTGGACTTCTCCAAGATCGAGGCCGGCCGGCTGGAGCTGGCGCCGGCCCCGTTCCAGCTGGCCACGCTGCTCGAAGCGATGGCCACCATCATGACCGTCAACGCCAGCGACAAGGATCTGGAGCTGGCCATCGGCGTCACGCCGCAGGTGCCGCTGCACCTGATGGGCGACGCGCCGCGCCTGCAGCAGATCCTCATCAACCTGGTCGGCAACGCCATCAAGTTCACGGAGACGGGCACCGTGTCCGTGCTGGTGGAGCTGGCCGGGCGCGACGGCGGCCACGCCCAGTTGCGCTTCGTGGTGCGCGACACCGGCATCGGCATGGAGCCGGCCCTGCTGCAGCGCATGTTCACCCCGTTCTCGCAGGCCGACGCCTCCATGACGCGCCGCTTCGGCGGCACCGGGCTGGGGCTGGCCATCTCGCGCCGGCTGGCCACGCTGATGGGCGGCGCCATCACGGCCCACACGGAACCGGGCCACGGCAGCGAATTCGTGCTGACCGTGCCGCTGGCCGTGGCCGACCACGGCACCGGGCCCGCGCCCGCCACCCTGCCCCTGCTGGTGGTGGACGGCCATGCCGTCAGCCGCGACTACCTGTGCCAGACCATCCGCGCCTGGCACGGCGCGGCCGACGGCGTGGCCACCCTGTCGGCGGCGGAGGTCCAGCTGGCCCGCGCCGACACCCGCTACGGCGCCGTGCTGCTCGACTGGCAGTTGTCCGGCCCGGACAGCCACGCGGCCATCGCCCGCCTGCGCGCCGCCGCGCCGGCCGCGCCGGTGCTGCTGATGGTGAGCGCCTTCGGCCAGGGCAAGCTGCTGCAGGCGGACGTGTCGCACGCGGGCGACGCCGTGCTGCTCAAGCCCGTCACGCCGGAACGCCTGGCCGGCGCGCTGCAACAGGTGCACGCGCCCACGGCCAGCGCCCCGGCCGACAAGGCGCAGCAGCGGCTGGACGGCATCCGCCTGCTGCTGGTGGAGGACAACCCGCTCAACCAGATCGTCGCGCGCAGCATGCTGGAGCACGCGGGCGCGCAGGTGGAGACGGTGGAAAACGGCTTGCTGGCCGTGGAGGCGCTGCGCACCGACAGCGGCCGCTACGACCTGGTGCTGATGGACGTGCAGATGCCGGAAATGGATGGCTTTGAAGCCACGCGCCACATCCGCGACGAGCTGGGCCTGACCCTGCCCGTGCTGGCCATGACGGCCGGCGTGCTGCTGTCCGAACGCGAACAATGCATCGCCTGCGGCATGAACGACTTCATCGCCAAGCCGGTGGACGTGGAGCAGATGCTGCGCGCCATCGTGCGCAATCTGCCGGCGCCGCGGCGCCAGGCGCTGGCCGGTTGAACCGGGCGGTTGTCGCGGCGCGCGAATTAATGTAGTATCTTAAATAAATCTTTAAAACCGGATCGCCATGACCACCCTGGAACTGAACCCCGAAGCCATCGCCACCCTGGTCCACACCTTCTACGACGACGTGCGGGCCGACCCGGAGCTGGCGCCCATTTTCAACGCCGCCATCGGCGACCAGTGGGACCCGCACCTGGCGCGCATGGTCGAATTCTGGTGCACGGTCATGCTCGGCCATAAAAGCTTCCAGGGCAATGTGTTCGGCACCCACATGCAATTGTCGGGGGTGGAGCCGCAGCACTTCCGCCGCTGGCTGGACCTGTTCATGGCCACCGTGCAGCGGCTGTTCGCGCCCGAGGTGGCCGACGAATTCCTGATCGTCGCGCGCCGCATCGCCTCCAGCCTGCAGTACGGCTACTTCGGCAAGGTCGTGGCCGAATAGGCGGCAACCGCGGTCCGCGCGGCCGCTTGCGTATTAAGTAGTATTGCCGATGAATGTTATAGAACAACCTGCCATAATGGGTCGTCCCAGCGTGGGTCATCCCAGCGGCAAACAAAGGAGATCACCATGAAAACCTTGCCCGACCATGTCGTCCACTACCGCAGCTCCCCCGTGTTCACGGACGGCACCGTGCCGCAAGCGCTGCGCCGCGGCCACATCACCGCCGCCGGTGTCTGGGGCCGCATCACCGTGCTCGAAGGCAGCCTGCGCTACCGCATCACCGATCCCGGCGTGACGCCGGAGGAGCACATCCTCACGCCCGACCACCCTGGCGTCGTCGAACCGCGCGTCGAGCATGAAGTGGAAGTGATCGGCCCCGTGAAGTTCCAGGTCGACTTCCACCGCTGAGCGACGGCCACCCGCTTTTCCCATTTTGCGCCATAAAACATGTATTTTAAATAGATCTTAAACCGCCACCCACCTCGAAAGAAGACCATGAATATCGACAAATTCAAACACCAGCACATCGACATCCTGAGCGACATCGCCACCCTGCGCAAACTGGTCCAGTCGGGCATCGTGAACGCCGCCCCCGCCATCGCCGCCCGCATCGTGTCGATGAGCGGCGTGATCAAGCTGCACCTGGCCGTGGAAGACCGGGTGCTCTACCCTTCGCTCGAGGCCAGCGGCGACGCCGAGCTGGCCCGCATGAGCCGCCAGTACCAGGGCGAGATGGAAGGCATCGCGGCCGCCTACCTCGCGTTCGCGGCCAAATGGAACACGCCCCGCCTGCTGGAGCAGCAGCCGGAGGTGTTCCGCGCCGAGGCCAACCAGGTGCTCAAGACCCTGTACGAGCGCATGAAACGCGAAGACCACGAGTTCTACCCGGCCATCGAAGCGGCCAGCGCGGTGCCGCTGGCGGCCTAGAACTCCAGGTCTTCCGCGATGGCGGCCAGGCCGGCGCGGGCGCAGCCCTCGTCGGCCGCGCCGTTCGGCGCGCCGGACACGCCGATGCCGCCGAACGTCACCCCGCCCGCCTCGACCAGGATGCCGCCGCCCACGGCCAGCACATGGCCGATCTGGCGGATGCCGCTGGAATCCTTGTTGGCCTGCGTGCTCTCCGCCAGCGCCAGGCTGCTGGTCCTGAAGCTGATGGCGGTCCACGCCTTGCCGGCGGCCGCCTCCGGCGTGTGCATGCCGGCGTAGCGGTCGCGCAGCATCACCTGCGGCACGCCGCTGCGGTCGAGCACCGCCACGGCCACCTGGTAGCCGCCGTCGCGGCATTTCTTCAGCGCGGCCTGCGCCGCCTTGAGGGCCGTCTCCGGCGTCATCAGCTTGACCGTGTAGGTCGTGTCGGCCGCCTGCGCGCCCGGCGCCGCCATCACCGCCCATGCCGCCAGCAACGTTGCCGCCGCTGCCATGGCCCCTGCCTTCCGTCCCGCCGTGCCTTGCTGTTTCATGGTCGCTCTCCCTGTGGTGTGCCGCTCGCGTGAGACGCCAGCCGCCGTACCGCCTCGGCCAGCGCGTTGTCCAGATAGCCGCCATACAGGCCGGTGGTGTCGCCGCCCACGATGGGCGCGGCCAGCAGCGCGCCGCTGGCGTCCACCAGCACCACGGTGGGCGCGAAGCGCGCGCGGTAGCGCGCCGCCAGCGCCTTGCCGGTGGTGGTGGCGCCGTCGAAACCACGCAACGGCGCCGTGTCGTCGAGTTGCACTTCGCGCACCACGGGCCGCCGCGCCGGCGGCAAATCCCGCTCCAGTGGCAGCAGGTAGTTGCGCCGCACCACCAGGCAATAGCCGCAGTCGGGCAGCGAGAACAACAGCACCACGGGCATGCCGCGCGCGGCGGCCTCGGCGCCGTCGGCGCGCAAATCCCGGGCGGGCGCCAGCAGGTCCATCAGAACTGCGGGAAGTACAGTTTGGCCGGTTCCAGCTTGTAGGTCCACGGCAGACCGGCGTTCTTCCAGCCGTTGACCACGCGCTGGCCCGCCTGCGGGCCGTCCTTGGCCAGATCGCCCTCGAAACCGTCCACCACCGTGACCACCTTGTGGTAGCCGAGCTGCACCAGCAGGCTGGCGGCGCGGCCGCTGCGGTCGCCCGAGCGGCACATGACGATCACCGTGTCGTCCTTGCCGAGGCCTCTGGCCGCCAGCCGGCGCGCCAGCTCCGGGCCGAAGTCGTTATTGACGGACATGGCCCAGCGGCCCGCCTTGGCGTCCCAGCCCGCGTCGTCCGGATGCTCAAGATAGGGGATGTTGGCGTCGGCCACGGTGGGCATGCCGAGGTAGGCCACTTCGTAGCGCGTGCGCACATCGACCAGGTAGGCGTGCGCGCCCAGCTGCTGCTTGAGGGCGTAGGCCTCCTTCGCGTCCATGTACTGCGCGCCGACGGCGCGCTTGGCTTCGGGCACGTCGGCCGCGTTGAACGCGCCGGCGTGGCCCGCCGCGCCGGCCAGCGCCAGCCAGAGCGCGGCGCACAGGAGGCGGGATGTCGATTGCATGTTTTTCTCCATGTGTCTCTCCGTGTCGATGGCGTTATTTGAGCGCGATGCCGGGATTGCCGTCCATGCCGATCAGGCGCGGCGTGTTGAGCTTGCGCGGCGCGATGGTCTTTTTGTCGCGCAGCCATTTGCCCACCACTTCCCACACCGGCTCGCCGGTCGCCCCTTCGGCCACAGGCGCCCAGCCGGCCACCTTGTAGGTCTTGTCGGCCTCGATCAACTTGCCGTTCAGGCGCATGTCCTGGATGCGCGCGCCCATGCGGGCGTTCGGTTCGATCGCGTATTGCATGCCGCCCACCCGCACCATGTCGCCGCCCTGCTGGTAGTAAGGGTCGGGATTGAACAGGTTGTCGGCCACGTCCTCCATGATGTTCTTGATGGTGGCGCCCGTCATCTCCGTCAGCGTGCTGTAGGAATAGGTGGTCGCCGTCTGGTCCATCAGGTGTTCCATCAGGATCGGGCTGTCCGGCAGCAGCGAGGTGCCCCAGCGGAAGCCGGGCGAGAACGCCAGGTCCGCGCCCTTCACATCGATCAGCGCGTCGACGATCAGCTGGTCGAAGGTGCCGTTGAAATTGCCGCGCCGGTACAACGTGCCCTCGGTCATGGCCAGCTTCTCATTGAGCTTGCCCTCGTATGGCGCGCGGATCTTCTTGACCAGCGCCGCCATGTCGCGGTCGGCCGGCAGGAAGTTGGAGAACACGGGCAGCAGCTTGTAGCGAAAGCCCTGGATGGCGCCGTCGCGCACGTCGAAATCGAGCACGCCGAGGAATTTGCTGTTGCTGCCGGCGTTCGTCACCAGCGTCTTGCCGCCTCCGTTGGCCACGATCACGGGCGCCGGCATGCCGTCGTGCGTGTGGCCGCCCATGATGGCGTCGATCCCGCGCACGCGCGAGGCCATCTTCAGGTCCACGTCCATGCCGTTGTGGGACAGCACGACGACCACCTTGGCGCCCTTGGCGCGGCACTCGTCCACCATCTTCTGCATGTTCTCCTCCTGGATGCCGAAGCTCCATTCGGGCACCATGTAGCGCGGATTGGCGATCGGGGTGTAGGGGAAGGCCTGGCCGATGATGGCCACCTGCACCCCGTTCATCTCCTTCATCACGTAGGGCTTGAAGACCGGGTCGCCGAAGTCCGTGGTCTGGATGTTCTGGGCCACGAAATCGACCTTGCCCTTGAAGTCGCGCTCGACGATCTCCTTGACGCGCTTGTCGCCCAGCGTCATTTCCCAGTGCGCCGTCATCACGTCCACGCCCAGCTCCAGGCAGGCGTCCACCATGTCCTGGCCGTTGGTCCACAGGGCCGTGGCCGAGCCTTGCCAGGTGTCGCCGCCGTCCAGCAGCAAGGCGCCGGGCCGGCTGGCGCGCATGCGTTTGACCAGCGTGGACAGGTGGGCGAAGCCGCCCACCTTGCCGTAGGTGGCCGCCGCCTGCTCGAAATTGAGGTAGGTGAAGGCGTGCGCCTCCGGCGTGCCGGGCTTGATGCCGGTCTGGCGCAGCAGCTGCTCGCCCACCAGGTGCGGCATGCGGCCCACGGCCTGGCCCACGCCCAGGTTCACGTTCGGCTCGCGGAAGTACACGGGCGTCAGTTGCGCATGGCAGTCCGTGAAATGCAGCAGGTGCACATTGCCGTACCGGGGCACGTCGTACAGGGCGCCGGCGGACGGCGCGGCCAAGGCGCCTTTGGCGTCGAGCAGCATGCCCCCGGCCGCCGCGATGCCCATCACCTGCATGAATTCTCGCCGACTCAGACTCATATCAATTTCCTTATCATTTGCTTGGAATCGCCGTGCGTCATTGATTGACGGGCGAAGCGGGGTCCAGCAGCAACGCCATCACGTCGCGGATCTGGGCCTCGGTCAGGATGCCGTTGTGGCCGAAGCGCGGCATGCTGGAACAGGCCTTGAATGCCTGCGAGTTGAAGATCTTGCCCCAGGTGTAGCGCACCATCTCGTCGCTGTTGCCGCGCAATTTGCCGTACTGGTACAGCGACGGGCCGATGTTGCCGAACGAGATCTCATCCTTGCGCAACTGGTGGCACGCGTAGCAATTGCCGCCGTTGACGCTGCCCACCGCGTCCGACGACTGCATGCCGCGTCCGTTCTGGGCGATCTTCTCGCCCTCCTGCCACTTGCCCAGCCAGACGCCGTCGGCCGGATAGACGATGGTCTTGAGCTGGCTCGCCTCGATCTTCGCGTCCACCTTCTTGCTGCGCGCCGCCGGCTGTTCGCTGCAAGTTTTCTGCACCTCGTCCTGCTGCACCACGCGTTCCACCGTGGCCGGGCCTTTGGAGCGGAAGTCGGTGGACAGCATGTCGTGGGCCATTTTCGCGTAGTCGGGGCCGGCCGCCGCCGCCGTGGCGCAGGCGGCCGCCATCAGTGCCATCAATGCCTTGTCGATAGGTCGCATCTGCGTCTCCTTAACGTTTCAGCGCGGGGGCGTCGAACTTGCCGCCTTCCGCGCTCTTGGCCAGATACATGGTGAGCGCCGTCACCGCTTCCGACGCGTACACGGGCTCGGGGAAGCGCTGCTGGCGGAAGCAATCCATCAGCCGGTGCTGCATGGTGCGCACCTCGCCCTGCGACACGCGGTAGGCGGGCCACGTGGTGTAGGCCGCCTGCGCGTTGGCCTTGTTCAGGATATTGGGCAGCTCCTGCAGGCGGATGCGCTGACCGTCGGCGCCGTGGCAGGTGGCGCACGCGAAATCGTGCGCGCCGGCCCGGTAGAAGAACAGCTTCTTGCCCACCTCGTAGGCCTGCTTTTCCAGCGGGTGCTTGGTGGAGACGGCCATCGGCATGCCGCGCGACTCGGCCGCCACGTAGCTCATGATGGCCTCGATGTCGGACGGCTTGCCGGGCGAGGCGAACGGATTCGCCAGCGCCTCGGCCTGGGTCAGGCCCTGGATCGTCATGCGGCAGTAGGCGAGGCGCTGTTCGGCGTCCATCACCTTGCCGGTGTCCTTGAAAAAGCGCGGCAGCGACACGTAGGCGCCCTTCAGCACCCCCGGTCCCTGGCCCATGTCGCACGTCTCCAGCGAGGCCTGCTTGGGCCCCGCCTTCTTCTTCCACAGTTCCTCGCCGCGCATCTCCCACAGCTCGGCCGGATTACCGTCGGCCAGCATCTGCCGGTATTTGGCGATTTCGTCGGTGGCCGACGTCTGTGCCCACGCCGGCAAGGCCGCCAGCGCCGACAGGATCAAACAAGCTTGTCTTTTCATTCGTGTCTCCTCCGTTTGCTTGCCTGGCGTGGCGCCCGATCAGCTGATGACGCCTTCGTCGGTGCGCGTATCGCCCGTGTTGTCCACCCAGGTCACGCTGACTTTATCACCCTTGGCGCCGCCTTTGAACTTAAACGACAGGAACGGGTCCTTCGACACGGACGGGCCGAACTGCGCGTCCAGCACCACCTTGTCCTTGCACTTGACCACCAGCGTCTTGATGTGGTGGGCCGGGATGACCTTGCCCGCCGCGTCCTTGCGCTGGCCCGTTTCCATATCGTGACGCATCAAAATCTTCACTTCCACCGTGTCGCCCGCGGAAGCGGCGCGAATACGCATCGGATCACCCATGATCTTTCCTTTACTGTGATGTGTTTAAGAGACTCGCCGGCGCGCGGATCAACCGCCGCAACCGCCCAGCGTGACCTTGATTTCCTTGCTGGCGACCAGCCACTTGCCGTCCGCCTTGACCAGCGCGTGCACGTTGGAGGTGGCGCCCATCTTCACGCGGGTGCTGATGGTGGCCTCGGTGCCGGCCGGGATGGCGAAACCGGCCGACATGGCGCTCGGGTTCTTGTCCACCAAAATGGCCATGTATTCCGTGTTGGCGGCCTTGGACGCGATCGATACCGGCACCACGGCGCCGTTCTCGGCGATGTCGGGGCCGCTCACGGTCACGTCGGGGCTGACGGCGAACTTGTCGCCGCCCAGCGCCTTGAGCACATCCTCCAGGCTCTTGGCGTCGAACACCTTCTGGCTCCATTCAGCCGCGAAGACGTCGGACGGCTTGAGCAGGCCTGCCGTAAATGCCATGCCCAGCACGGAAGAAATCCGCAGCATGTCGCGTCGACTTTGATTCATCACTCTCTCTCCTATCGAAAAATACAGGGCTGGCTGGTGGCCATGCCCACGGTTGGCGCAGTCTTGCCGCTGCCTGCTTGATGATAAATGTGTTGCGTGTCCATTTGGCGATAAATGTGTCTCGTCCCCATTTGGCCATCTGGCGGGCGGGCGCTTATTTGGCCCCGCCCAGCACCCATGCCACCAGGGTCTGGATCTCGTCATCCTTCAAGCCGGCCTGGGCCGGCATGGGGATGGCGCCCCAGGTGCCGCTGGTGCCGGCACGCACCTTGGCCGCCAGCGCCGCGGGCGCGCCGGCATCGCCGCGATAGCGGGCCGCCACGTCGCTGAACGCGGGACCGACGATCTTGTTGGTGATGCCGTGGCAGGCCACGCAGGCGTTCTGCTTCGCCAGCTTCAGGCCTGCGCTGTCGACGGCCACCGGGGCGGCGACGGCGGCGGCCGGCGCGGCACTGCCGACCGGCGCCGTCGGCGCGGGCTTGGTCGTGTCGACGCCGCGCACGGGGCCGAAGGTGCGGTTCTGCAGCGCGATGTTGCCGTGCGCGTTGCGCGATGGCTCAGGCAAGGTGGAACGCACGCCCGGTTCGACCGGGCAGTGCTTCATGCAGGCCACGCTGTGCACATCGGGCTTGCCCTTGATGTCCCACATGCCGTGGTTGGTCTCCATGCCGTTCCGGTTCGGCATGCGCTTCTGCACCTCGGCGATGGTCTGGTCCGACAACGTGAAGTCGTCCGGCACGATCTCGCCCATGTTCAGGATGTAGGCCAGCACCGCGTACACCTCGTCCGTCTTGAGCGACTTGGGCGCCGTCCACGGCATGGCGCGGTTGATGTAGTCCCACAGCGTGGAGACGGTGGCCACCTTCATCAACGTGGTCTTCTGCGGCTGGCGGCCCGTCTTCAGCGCGGCCACGTGGCCGGTCTTGATGTCGTCGGCCGTGGTGCCGCCCACGATGGGCGTGAACACCTCGTTCGATTCGCCGAACGTGCCGTGGCAGCTGGCGCAGCGTCCTTCCCAGATCACCTGGCCGGCCGCCACCGTGCCCGAACCCTTGGGCAGGCCCTTGAAGTCGGGGCGGACATCGATGTCCCAGGCCGCCACTTCGGCCGTGGTGGCGGGACGGCCCAGGCCCGTGGCCGTGGCGGTGAAATTGGCGGCCGGCGCGGCCTGCGCCTGCCAGCCCGCGCCGGCCAGCGCGAGCACCAGTACGGATTTAATAAACCTGGACATTGGACACCTCGCCGGATTGTGCGACTTGCCAGGACTGGATCGCGTTGTTGTGGTAGATGGATTTGGTGCCGCGCACGGCGCGCAGCTCGTTGATCTTGGGCTGCACATAGCCCGTCTCGTCGATCGCGCGCGACTGCAGCACGGCCGGCGAACCGTCCCACACCCAGTCGATGTTAAAGCGCGTCAGGCACTTGGGCAGCACGGGCGACTCCAGCCGCGCGGTGCGCCAGTTGCGCCCGCCGTCCACCGACACGTCGACCCGCTTGATGCGCCCCCGTCCCGACCACGCCAGGCCCGTCACGTTGTAGAAGCCCTTGTCGAGCAGGGTCTGGCCGGCCGATGGGGTGGTGATCACGGACTTGCATTCCTGGATGGACGTGTACTGGCGGAAGTTCCCGTCCGGCATGGCGTCGATGTAGTGCACCGCCTCGTCCTTGCTCGCGTAGGGCTGGTCGCCCACCTCGATCCGGCGCAGCCACTTGACCCACGACACCCCCTGCACGCCCGGCACCACCAGCCGCAGCGGATAGCCATTCTCGGGCCGCAGCATCTCGCCGTTCATGCCCCAGGCCACGATCACGTCGTCCAGCGCGCGGTCGAGCGAAATGGTGCGCGTCATGGCCGAACCGTCGCCGCCTTCGGCCAGGATCACGCGGGCGTTCTTCTTGTCGTAGCCGCATTCCTCGAGCAGCACCGACAAGGGCACGCCGGTGAATTCGCTGCAGCTGAGCATGCCGTGCGAATACTGGACCGTGGGCACGGCCACATTGCCCCACTCCATGGCCGTGTTGGCGCCGCATTCGATGAAGTGCATGCGCGACACGGACGGCATGCGCATCAGGTCGTCCATGGTGTAGACCTTGGGCGTCTTGACCATGCCGTTGATCATCAGGCGGTGGGTGGACGGGTCGATGTCGTACCAGCCCTGGTGGTGGCGCTCGAAATGCAGGCCGCTCGGCGTGATGATGCCGAACAGGCCCTGCAACGGCGTGAAGGCGACCGAGGCCGCGCCCACGCGCGTCAGGCCCGGCGACTCGCGCCGCAGCAGGTTGGTCTCGAACTTGGACGGCATGCCATACGGATTGCTGGCCACCGGCTTGCCCAGCGTGCGCGCATGCTCGGGCAGGTTCAGGATGTTGGGGTCGCCCGCCGATTGCGCCAGCGCCTGGCCGCCGGCCAGGGCCGCGCCGGCGGCCAGGAAGCTGCGCCGCAGGAAGCCGCGGCGTTCCTCGTTCAAGCCGGAGGCCGTGATGTCGGCGGCCAGCTGGCCATCGACGAAATGTTCGGGCGCGCGCAGGATGCGGCCCCGCTGCGTGGGTTCATTCGCCATGAGGTGTCTCTCTCCTTGCTACAACAATATAGTTATATAATCAATTAGGCATATATTACATATTAGAAAGCCGCCGCCTGCGCGGCCCTCCCCTCAGTCGTCGCCGACCATGAACGTGCCCGCCACCTGCCCGGCGGACGCGCGACTCTCGATCCGGCTGGCCATTTGCCCGCAGACGGTGCGGCACAGGTCGATCGTGGCCTGGTCGTCTATCCGGTAATAGACTTGCGTCCCTTCCTTGCGCCGGCCCAGTATCCTGGCCCGGTACAGCATGTTCAACTGGCGCGACACATTGGCCTGGGTCGATTCGATCTCCGTCACGATCTCGCCCACCGGGCGCTCGCCGCCGCACAGGGCGTGCAGGATCTTGAGCCGCGTTGGTTCCGACAGCAGGAAGAAGTAGTTCGACACTTCCTCAAACACTTCGCCCATGGCTTCCCGGCCTAAATTCTCTTTCATTTCACAATTCACTATATGCCTATATACGCATATAACCAGATTCGCAGCCGAAACGCAAGTGCGCGCCCTATTTCGCCTGCAGGCTTTCGCGCTCCATCAGGATGTAGGTGTCGTAGGCGTTCAGGCGGTTGGCGGCCTCGAATGCGGGATAGCCGGCGTAGCGGCCCCAGTCCGTCTGCGCGTAGGCCTGCTCGAACGGCACCATGTCCGCCACCGCCGCGCCCATCTTGTCGCGGAGAAACAACAGGTAATCGCGGGTCAGGCGGATGTCGTCCAGCGGCGCGCGCGACATCTCGCCGTGGCCCGGCACCACCACTTGCGGGTGCAGCGTCTGCATGCGGGCTAGCGCCGTCAACCACACCCTGCTGTCGGCGTCGCCGACGAACGGGATGCGGCCGGTGAAGAACAGGTCGCCGGCGAACAGCATGTGGTCCTCGTCCACGGCCAGCATGATGTCGCCGTCGGAATGGGCGCCGCTGGTGTCGATCAGGCGCAGATGCAGGCCGCCCATCTCGAACGCGATCTCGCTGCCGTGCGCGAAGCTGAGCCAGCGGTCGGCCGGCACCAGCCGGGTTTGCGCGTCGACCCACGGCGCCAGCGCTTCGCGCCGCTGGGCCAGCCGCTCGCGCGCCAGGTCCGAGGCCAGGTACAGCTTGCCGTTCTCATGCGCCCATATCTCGACCTTGTCGCCGCCGCGCGCCTTGAACGCCTGCAGGCCGTAGAAATGGTCGGCGTGATAGTGGCTGATGATCACGCGCCGCACGGGCTGGCGCGTGACGCGGGCGATGGCCGCCAGCATGGCCTCGCCCAGCGCCGGACTGCCCAGCGTGTCGAACACCAGCACCCCGTCGTTGGTGACGACGAAGCCGGCGTTGGACATGAAGCCCTTGTTCTCGGCCCCGGCCACCCCGGCGTGGCCGTGGAAATAATAGACGTGCGGCGACACGGCAATCGCCTCGAGCCGCAATCCGGCCGGCGCGGCCGGCGCGGCGTCGGCCGTCCGCAGCAAACCCATCGTCAGCGCCAGCACCGCGGCCACCGCCCTGCTCCAGCTTCCCATGTCGTCTCCCCGCGCTGCGCGCTGTCGTGTCGCCTTGCCAATGTACAACACACGCATCAATTAACCACCATTTGCGTATATGCCTATAGAAGCATATATGGTTTAATTGCCGAAGACAACACCGGGACCGAGGACGCCATGAACTTGCTGACGCTGATGGAAACGCTGGGCGAAAACCAGACGCTGGCGCTGGGCGGCCTGCTGATCGGGCTGTGCTTCGGCTACCTGGCCCAGCGTTCGCGCTTCTGCCTGCGCTCGGCCGTGATCGAGACCTGCCACGGCCAGCTGGGCGGCAAGCTGGCCGTGTGGCTGCTGGCCTTCGGCGCGGCCATCACGCTGACCCAGTTGTTCATCCTGGGCGGCGTGCTCGACGTGCGCAGCGCCCGCCAGCTGGCCACGCGCGGCACGCTGTCGGGCGCGCTGGTGGGCGGCCTGCTGTTTGGCTGCGGCATGGTCCTGGCGCGCGGCTGCGCCAGCCGCCTGCTGATCCTGGCCGGCACCGGCAACCTGCGCTCGCTGCTGTCGGGCCTGGTGTTCGCCGTGGTGGCGCAGGCCTCGCTGGGCGGCGTGCTGGCGCCGCTGCGCCTGGCCATCAGCGACTGGTGGACCATCGAAGGCGGCGACGCGCGCGACCTGCTGCTGTGGTTCCACGCCAGCCACGGCGTCGGCCTGGCGTTCGGCCTGGCCTGGCTGGCCGGCGGACTGGCGTTCGCCTGGCGCGCCCGGCTGGGGCCGTGGCCGGCCCTGGCCGGCGCCGCCTGCGGGTCGATGGTGGCCTGCGCCTGGCTGTTCAACTACCAGGTGTCGGCCCAGGCGTTCGAGCTGGTGCCCGTCAAAAGCCTCAGCTTCACGGGGCCGGCGGCCGACATGCTGATGCTGGTGCTGTCGCCGCCGGGCAAGCCATGGAATTTCGACATCGGCCTGGTGCCCGGCGTGGCGCTGGGCGCCTTCCTCGGCGGCCTGCGCGGCGGCGAGCTGAAACTGGAAGGCTTCAAGGATGGCCTCAGCATGCGCCGCTACCTGCTGGGCGCGGCCTGCATGGGCCTGGGCGGCATGCTGGCCGGCGGTTGCGCCGTCGGCGCCGGCGTCTCCGGCGCGGCCGTGTTCGCCCTCACGGCCTGGATCACCCTGTTCGCCATCTGGGGCGCGGCCGCCGCCACCGACTTCCTGATGGACCGGCCGGCCGCCTGAGCCGCCCGCCCCTGCCCGCCGGCGCGGCGAAACCGGCCGGCCCGTTCCAGCTCGATGGCATAATAAGCGCCGGTACCCCTCCGGCGCGCGCAATTTCTTCCGCAAACGCCGTGGGACGGGATACACTTGCTCCAATAGCAATTGGTTGTCTGTGATTAACTGGTCCGCGCGGCGGGCCTCCTTGCCATACCCGACCACGATGCCCTCGTTCCCATTGCCGTTCCCTTGCCGCCCCGTTTGGCCACGTTGAAGAACCAGCGACCAACGGAGCGGCCAGCGCCGCAGCCCAGCGCGCCGGGCGCGCCCGCGCCGGCGTGCGCGTGCACGGCCGGCTGGCTGCTGGCCGGCGCGCTGGCGCTGGC